>NZ_JAXKVV010000003.1:0-302931 GCF_034296135.1 Aureibaculum koreense | reverse complement strand
TAGAGGATTGCACAATTATATTGTGGAGCATGGCGGTAAAGACCATCCCAATGCAAAAGTCAACTTTAAAATGGGCGATGTGATTACATCTACCATAGAAACGGCAAACGGCGAGACCATCATCGTAACGCATGATGTCCATTTGCCAAGACCGTACTCGTTAGGTTTTAGGGTACAAGGTACAAAGGGACTTTGGGAAGTTGATGGCAATAGAATTTATATAGAAGGAGAATCAAAATCCCATCAATGGGACAAGGCGGATGAATGGTTGAAAAAGTATGACCATCCCTTATGGAAAAAGTATGGCGAACATGCAATGGGGGCCGGCCATGGAGGGATGGATTTCTTTGTAATAAACTCTTTTATAGAATCTGCCAAGGAGAAAATAGCACCACCTATGGACGCTTATGACGCCGCGGCATGGAGTGCCATTACGCCTTTGTCAGAATTGTCAATTGAAAACAACGGTGAACCACAAGATTTCCCTGATTTCACAAGGGGCATGTGGATTAAAAGAAAATCGTATAACTGGATTAAAGATAACTATTAATTATTAACTCAAACTAAAAAACAATCTTATGAAGAAACAATTATTTGTTTTATGTTTATTACTGTTTTTTGTTTCCACCTATGCTCAACAAGCTAAAATTGAGGTAACAGGAACAATAACAGAAGCTGACACTGGAAATATAGTGCCGGGTGCTACAATTTTAGAAAAAGGTACTTCCAATGGAGTGGTTTCAGATTTTGATGGAAATTTTTCCATTAAAGTGGCAGGACCAGAATCTGTATTGCATATCAGTTTTATCGGTTTTACAGACCAAGAGATTACGGTAGGCGATAAAAGAGAATTTAATATCTCTCTTGAAACGGAAGCAACTGCTTTGGATGACGTTGTACTTATTGGTTATCAAGCTGTTCGTAAAAAAGATGTTACCGGTGCGGTAACCAGTATAAGTGCCGAAAAAATAGAAAGTGTACCCGTAGTTACCGTTTCTGCTTTGTTGGCAACGCAATCAACAGGTATTCAAAATGTTCAAATGAGTGGTGCACCAGGGGCAAGACAATCATTGGTAATTCGTGGTAATACCAGCATTGGCGGACAAATTGATGCGAATACGGCATTTAGTAATCCGTTGTACGTAATAGATGGTGTACAGACCTCTTTAGAAGATTTAGCGGGTTACAACGTTTCCAATGTCGATTTTTTGGCATCCTTAAATCCTAACGACATTCAAAGTATCGATATTTTAAAAGATGCTTCCGCTGCTGCTATTTATGGTTCGCGTGGTGCCAATGGGGTAATTATAATTACCACAAAAGGAGGAAAGGCATTAGATAAGCCAGAATTTTCCTTTTCTTCAGCTATTGGTGTGCTTCCTAAACCTGAATTGGTACCTATGTTGGTAGGAGGGGCCGAAAGAAGAGAAAAATGGAGGATGATAGACCGTTGGTGGCAACCAGAAGAAGTGCAAAATGGTAATGTGCCCATGGTACTCTCTGACAGTTTAAACCCTGCATTCAACAATAACGTAGATCACCAAAGATTGTTTTATGAAACGGGACTCTCTCAACAGTACCATTTGAGTGTTCGAGGTGGTAGTGAGGAGTCTAACTATAGAGTTTCTTTAGGATATTTAGATACAAAAGGGGTAATAAAAGGTACTGGATTTAAACGGTATAACCTATCCGCAAATATGAATTTTAAGGTAGGTTCTAAATTTAGAAATCAATTTAGGGTATTGGCATCGTTTACGGACAATAAAACTGGTCAAGGAAATCCGTACCTGGGTTCGTTTGATTTAAATTCTGCTTTGCCAGTAAATCCTAACAGGCTGAATTCTTCACTATTTTATATTAGTGACGAAAAAATAAAAGGATTAACGGGCGAACTAACAGATAGGCTAAATACAGATAGGGCTTTTTCTACTACTTTTTCAAATTTTGCAACGCTAGACCTATTTAAGGGCATGACCTTGAACTCACAATTGACATTTGTGTACAACAGTGATAAAAAGAATTTTTACGAACCTTCAACTATCCGAGAAAATGGAGATGGTTTTGCCAGTTACGCATTATACAACAGGAAAAACCTATCTTCTGATTTGTACCTAAGTTATTTTAATAATTTTGGAGAAGACCATGAAGTAACTGCTATATTAGGTAATAAAATTGATTATAACCAGTACGAAGATATGGGCTTGGCCGCTATAGGTTTTGGTAGCGATGCTATAAAAGTGATTAATGATAGATACTCACAAGATGAAATTTCTGGTTATACAGATATAAGAGCAAATGCATTGTTGTCTTATTTTGCAAGAGCAAGCTATAAATATAAGGATAGGTATATAATTAGCGGTAATTTTAGTATTGACGGTTCTTCAAGGTTTGGTACTGATGTACGTTGGGCAAAATTCCCCGCTTTTTCTGCGGCCTGGGTTTTTTCTAAAGAACCATTTTTAGAATCTCTAATAGGTGATTTTGTAGATTTTGGAAAGCTTAAATTCACTTGGGGTATAAATGGTAAACAATTTCCTGAAAATTATTTAAGATTTGGGGCTTATGATTTAGGTTATGGAGGTGCTCCGCCAATTTATCAATGGTATTGGACCAATCAAATGAACGTATCTTCCTATGCGGGTACAACTGGTGTAATCCCAAATTATGACCAAATAGGAAACTCAAAACTTTCTTGGGAAAATTCTGAACAATGGGATATCGGATTTGAATTAGATATGTTCAAACAACGTTTAAGTGTTACTTTTGATGCGTATCACAAGCAAACCGATAAATTGTTTTTTGATGTATTGTTTCCTGCATATTCTGGTTATAACAGAGCCAAAACCAATGTGGCCGGTGTATTGAATTATGGTTGGGAATCTTTTTTAACATATCATGTATTTCCCAGAACCAATGATTTGCGACTGTCATTTGATGTTGGCTTTAGCCAAAATAAAAATTATGTAACCAAATTACCAAACGGAAATAGAGATTATACTGGACCTGGTTATGGTTATGTTGTAGGTAGGCCTATTACCTTATACCAATTATTTATAAATGATTATATTATTGACGATTTAGACCAATTACCTGTTAACCCTTATACAGGCGAAGCTCTAACAGGTAAAAGTGCTTGGGCAAGAATTCGTCCTGGTTTCCCAATTTGGAAAGATTTAAATGGCGATTATATTTTAAACGAAACGCACGATCTTCAGTTGGTCAGGGATTATTCTCCTACACCCGATGTGCAAGGTTCGTTCAATATCAATTTAAAATATAAATCTTGGTATTTGCAAGCGTATAGTCAATTTTCTTTTGGTGCGGACATTTTAAATACAACATTGAACAGTTATATGGATGCTTATGATAGAGGAGGAACTGATTGGGCAACCAGGGGTTTGGCAGATTTAAGTGGTTATACTTTTTGGGACAAGCCTGGCGATGGGGCAGCGGGAGTTCGTTTTCCCGCACTGTACCCTTCTGTCGGTAGTTTAGGTGCGTTCTATGGTTTTAGAGGAGCTCAAACACTTTGGGTAGAAAGCGGTGACTACTGGAAAATTACCAATGCATCTATAGGTTATAATTTTACTGACGAAAGTTGGTTAAAAGACATAGGTTTGAGCCGTTTACGTGTGTATGGCTCGGTGCTGAACCCATGGATGTGGCAACGCTCTAAAGCGGTTGTTGATGCCTCTTTGGTCGATGCTAGAGGTAGAACTTTGGGTAATGGCTATCCACAAACCCAAACATTCTCAATAGGTATTGATGCTAAGTTTTAATTTAAAAAATAACACCATGAAAAATATAAAAAAATATACAGTTTTTACCTTTATCGTATTCCTGTCTAGTATATACAGTTGTACGGATATATTGGACCAAGAGCCTTTAAATATTACGCACCCTAACGTATTTTGGGACAGTCAGCCCAATGCAGAACAAGCTTTGGCAGGTAGTTATAGTTTGTTTAAATATGCTATGACAGTGCAAGCCAGTTTTATTTTTTGGGGCGAGTTACCTGGTATGACTTTTATGAACAGCCGAAATTGGATTGCCAACTATGTAGAAGGTAGTGGTAATTATGTATTACCATATAGAGGTTATAGCCGTGATTGGAAATATTTTTATAGAGCTGCGAACTGGGCATTGACAATTGAAAAATATGTTGAAGACATGCCAGATGATCTATTTACTTCAAAAGAAGAAAAAGATAGAATTATAGGCGAAGCCGCTTTTGTTAGAGGACTCTCCTACTATTGGATGGCACGTATTTGGGGAGATGTACCTATTATTACAGAATCTGTAGAATCTTCTTCACAATTGCTCGGAGAAGATGGGTATATTGTTAGGGTTCCAAGATCTAATGAACTGGAAGTGCTGGACCATGCGTTAGAAGCCACCAACAAAGCCATTGGCTTGTTGCAATATTCATCACCTGGAAGCCCTACTTGGGCAATTACTGCTAACAAAGCAAGTGCTGAGGCCTTAAAAGCAGGATTAACACTTTGGTATGCTTCAAGAGATAACGGCAATACAGAAATGATACAACAATCTATTGACGCGGCTACATCCGTTATCAACAATAGCGGTGCTGAATTAATTGATTATGTAAATGAAGGTAAAGATGGTTTTGATGCGATGTGTATCGGTCAATCTAAAACAGGTTTGTTTGAAATCAACATGAGTGCAGCGATGAACGAATCTTTTCGAATGAGTAATAGC
The DNA here is from genome assembly GCF_034296135.1 of Aureibaculum koreense. NCBI lineage: Bacteria > Pseudomonadati > Bacteroidota > Flavobacteriia > Flavobacteriales > Flavobacteriaceae > Aureibaculum > Aureibaculum koreense. The sequence continues at coordinate 298,212 of NZ_JAXKVV010000003.1, read as the reverse complement.
GATAGTTACTATACAGGACTTACATTGAATGCTCCTATATGGAAAAATGAAAATACCAATGTTGCTCCAACGATTGATCCTGACTTTTATGGTAAGCAAATGATGAATGAAGATCCAGATAGAGAAAATGATGTCCGTAAAGAATTGTTTTTCTATGATTATGAAAGCAGTACCAATTCATTTCCGTTAAAATATTCGCATTCATCACCAGACCCTAACTCTGAAGATAATTATGCACTTTTTTCAGAATCCAATATCTTATTGTTCCGTATGGCGGACATGTATTTACTGAGAGCAGAGGCTTATGCCAGATCAGGTAATGCAGGGCTTGCCGTAGCGGACTTAAATATGGTAAGAAGTAAAGCCAATGTACCTGATTATATGGGTGATACCGACAAAGAGACACTTATGAAAGTTATTTTTGACGAACGTGCCATAGAATTTGTAGGTGAAGGAAAATCTGCTTATGACCGTATAAGAATGGAATATTATGAGGGCGTACCTTGGATGAACCAAAGTAGAATTGCTAAAAAAGGATACTTTTGGCCAGTTGACCCCTCCATTATTTCAAATAATCCATCTATTGTACAGACAGAATATTGGAGAGGGGCTTTATAACTAATAATAACAAAATGATGCATTATTCATTAAATAAATATAAAAACATGAAAAATATATGCTTAATACTATTGGCTGTTATTACACTTTATGCTTGTAATAACGATGACTACCTTGTTGATGGCGGTTTAAGCCAACAGCAGGTAAACGCTACTACTTTCGATTTTCTTCAATCGCACAAGCAGTTGGATACCTTAGCAATGTTAATTGACAAGGCAGGATTAAAAGACCAGTTGAACGGAGAAACCACACTTTTTGCTCCTAACAATGCTTCTATTAACAACTATGTGGACAGAAGGTTAACGGAATTGAGAAATGAAGACCCACAAGCCACATTTACGGTTAATGATATTCATGTAGATACGTTAAAAAAATATATGGGAGCTTATATTTTTTCAGGAAAAATTACACGTGAAGATATGACCGAACAAGGGGAAATACTTACCGCTTTAAATGGCGAGCAGCGGAGAATTTCATTGCAGCCAACTAATCAATACTCTGGACAATTGGAAACTTTCCCCAAATATGTTTATTATACCTATAAAGTGGGTGACACCTGGGAACCTACCAGTGATGTAAATAAGGACGATAAAGATGTATTGGTAAGAACATCCAATATTTTAACTACAAATGGTGTAGTGCATGTGCTACAAGGTTCTCATATTTTATTTAATTATGACAACTAACATTTAACAATATCAAATGATTTTTATTTTGCAAAACTTAAAACAATAACAATGAAAAATATACTAATAACTTTACTGATTGCCATAGTATTTGCTTCTTGTACACCACCAGAAGTAGGCTATATAAGTGATAATATACATGCACTTGAGGATACCATTTTTGTTCCGCGAGGTGTGTTTAAACTGAGTGCCGCACCTGCAGCAGAAGGTTCTACATATCCTTTAGAATGGGAAATTACAGGTATTACCGATGCTGACGGCAACCCAACCGATGCTTTGTTTCAAGAATATGAAATAACTACATGGACAGAACCTTTTAATCCCCTAACCGATACCACGTTGGAATTAATACAGGCAAAAATTAAACAAAGCATGGAGCCTTCTATTTTAATGAGTTCGGTCAGTGGGGAAATAGCATTTACGCAATCTACTAAATTTGTTAATGGTGATATTTTTAAAATACACGTAAAAGCAAAAAATGTAAAAGGAGAACGACAATTGGATGATTTTGTAGTGGTAAAATTATCACCATTTGAACCCGTAGAATTTCCTACCGAAATGCGATCGAGGCTGCAATTAGGTAAAGGAGGTGGAGCTTTTGACATAGGGTACACTTCTGTGATAAGTAATGGGAATGATGATGGGGTACCTAGTGTGTTAGATGGTACACATCCTTATATAACTGTTCTGAAAACCAGTGATGAACCTGCCGTGGGTATTAATGTAAAGATGATTATTGCTGATAGTTACGGTACACCGTTAAATCCAGAAAAGGTAGTGTTTTATCCTTCTGGAGGTGGTTTTTTACAGAATTATCACGAAAATTCTATCGAGACAACAACTGATGCCACAAGTACTACATTTTCATTGCCAGCACCACCATTTCCGCAATATGCAAGTAATTATTCGGGCAGTAGTTCTTACTTAATGTATTATTTGACTACTACCGATGCGTTTACGGTTGATAAAGACGCTTTTGAAGCGGATAACGGGCCTAAAGATTGGTCTCCTTATATTGACCCAGATACCGGAGAAATAAGAAATAGGGCTTATATACGCTGGGGCATAAAAATTAACGATTCTGGTACTTGGGAAATTAAGATGAAAATTCCTTATACAAAAATTAAGGAATAGTATACTCATAAATTATGATGACTGGTTATATTTAATATATAATGGTCATCAATTTACCTTGATTTTAAGTAATTTTTCAACAAAAATATCATGAAAAAATCAATATTTATTCTTTTTGCTTTCACTTTAATTGGTGCAAATATCCTTGTAGCTCAGAGCAATGATAAACAAGAATTCACTAGTCCATCAAGAACCGAAGTTATAACGCCTGTTCATAAAAAAACGTTTAGAGATGCCGATTGCAAACAAAAAGTGCAGGGAGGTAATCCTAGAACGGTTAATGGATATTTACAGTTTGACGGAGCAATGGACGGCCACAGGCAGGTGGATCCACAAATAGCTGTAGGAGGCGGATATGTATTTCACGGTACAAATACAGGATTATATATTTATGACAAACAAGGCAATTATATAGATGGTATTAACCAACATTGTTTTAAAAATGGTATAGACCCAAAAATATTTTATGATGTCCATAATAAAGTGTTTGGATTTGATCTTTGGGTGTACTGGGACGAAGCAAAAGTAAAATCTGTTAATATCGCTATTTCAGAAACCAACGACCCGCGTGGTGCTTGGAATATTTATCCTGTACCCGCACCAGGTGGAGTAGATGGTGGTGGAATAGGTTATAGCCGAAAATGGATAGCTTATTCCTTTCCAGGTGGAGATGACCGCACATTTGTAATGAAAATGAATGAGGTTAAATCGGGTAAAAAAGCGACCGCTTACCATTTTGCTGGTACTTTGGGGCATCCTGTGCTAACATAAGATGCTATTGACGATCTTTATTTTTTTAACATAGAAGGGGATAATTTTGTCATCACCAAAGTTACCGAAGGTAAAGAGGGTTCGCCCATGAGTCAGGTAGTGAGCAATGCAAAACACGGATTAGAACATATTGGTTATCCGCCGCAATCACCACAAAAAGGTACAGAACAAAAAACATCGTCGGGCGATAGAAACCCGAAGAATTTAGTACTTCAAAATGGTTTTATATGGTTTTCGCAGGCAATTAATTATAAAGGAAATTCTGCTGTACAATGGCATCAGGTAAAATTGGATGGCACCATAGTACAAACAGGTTTAATTTACGATGAAAACACCAATTACATCCAAACCACCATTGGCGTAAATAAAAATAATGACGTTTTGGTAGGTTTTCAGGAAACGAACGAAAATATGTTCATTAGTCCAAGAATGGCATTCAGGTATGCTAAAGATCCTTTAGGACAGTTAAGAGAAATTATAAAGTTGGGCGAAGGAGAAGGTGCTACGGATGGAGTAGCCTGGGGAGATTATAGTGGTACTGCCATAGATGGTGACAACTTAAAGGATTTATGGACTATTCAGAGTAGAGCTAATAAAGAAGGTAAAGGTGAAACGGTTATAGTAAAAGTACCTTTCAAATAACGTGTTAAATATAAAGTAATGGTAAGATTTTTTTATTTAATGTTTACATTGATTCTGGTTTCTTCTTGTGGTTCAAAATCTGTGGAGGATGATTCTGAGAATGCTGAAAAATTAGAACTATCAATTAACATACCTGCTAAAGGCAACAGTTGGGTAGTTAACAATACAGCTGCTAATGCGAGCATGATTACAGAATCTGGCATTCAAAACTGGAAAGATTTAGAGGCTATTGTACGCACCTACTTTAAAACTGATGTTTCAGGTAAATTACATGTGGGGTTAAATGCAAACGTACCTAACGGCACTTCAAAAATTAAAATAACCGTTGGTAATCAGACTAAAAATATAGAATTAAAGAGTTCTGAAAAAACAACTATTGATGTCGGAATTTTTGACATAAAAGATGGGTATAACTTTATTGAAATTGAAGGAATAGAAAAATCTGGAGACTATGTAGCCAATATAAAAGATATAGCAATTGGCGGTCCGGCCACGAAAGGAAACGTTTATTTTATAAAAGACGATTTTTATTTTGGGCGGAGAGGACCTTCGGTACACCTGTCTTATAAAACACCAGAAAACAAAGATGTTGTATGGTTTTACAATGAAATAAATGTGCCTAAAAACGAAGATATAATAGGTTCGTATTTTATGGCCAATGGATTTAAAGATGGGTATTTTGGAATCCAAGTAAATTCTGAAACGGAACGTCGCATTTTATTTTCGGTTTGGAGTCCATATGAAACTCAGAATCCAGATGAAATTCCCGATGACTATAAAATTATTTTATTGGGCAAAGGTGATGGCGTTACCTCTGGAGAATTTGGCAACGAAGGTTCAGGTGGTCAAAGCTATAAAGTCTTTGATTGGAAAGCAGGGAATACATATAAATTTTTATTGAAAGGAGAACCATCAGTTAATAATTCTACTGACTATACCGCATATTTTTTCGCTCCTGAAGAAAATGAATGGAAATTGATAGCTAGTTTTAGAAGACCTTATACCAACAGATATTTACAAAATTTGTACTCTTTTTTAGAAAATTTTATGACTGAAACAGGATATATATCCAGAAAAGGAAATTATAAAAATCAATGGGCTTATACTAAAGATGGCATTTGGACAGAACTGGTCACTGCTAAATTCACGGCAGATGCTACCGCACGAAAAGAATCAAGATTAGACTATGCTGGCGGTGTTGAGGGAAATACCTTCTTTATGAAAAATTGTGGGTTTTTTAGTGAAATCACACCCATAGATTCTGAATTTACTAGGGAAGCAAATGGAACGGCTCCAGCTATAGATTTTTCTCAATTGCCAGTTCCAAAGTAAAATATTATTTGAGTTAGTTTGTAAAAAGCCTTTATATGTTATGTGTAAAGGCTTTTTATTTAAACAGCAATTTTCCTGTATAAAACTCTTGTACACTAACCAAAGGCGGTGTGTTCACAGAAATCAAATCTCCAACACCCCTAATTTCTCCAGTTAATTTTTGAATGGGATTAACCACTATAGTGTTAATTCCCCTATGAAAAACATCAACATTCTGTGCTTCTAAAAATTCTCCGTTAAATTTGCCTTCTCCAGCATAAAAACCAACAAACAAATTGTTTGTCTTTCCTTTGACGGTAAAATTGGAAACGTTATTGGAAATAATATTTAAGTCGTTAGTGTCTATATTTAAGTCAAAATCACCGACGTTTATGGCTGGTAAAAAAAAGTCTTCTGAAAATAACGATATCGAATTAAATTTTAATACTTCTTTACTAACAACCGAAAACTGAGAAGCATTTCTAATTTCTGTAAGATTGACAGCAGTTAATAAAATTTGTGCGGGTTTTGTATTTCTCAGTACATTGCAAGTGCTGTTTTCAATACTTAAAATTTCGTCTTTTATTGTTGTGGAAATATTGTCAATTAAATTTTCTCCGTACTTTATTTGAAGCGAGTTTTCTAAACCTTGTTTTAGTTCCAGGCTTATTCCTTCATGAATTATAACTTTGGAAAAATCAGATAAATTGACGGATTTAACAACTTCTTTTCCAGATGAAGTTAAACAATTTGAAGTATTGTCCGAGCATCCGAAAAGGAAAAATACAACTGTGATATGTAAAATAAATTTTCTCATAAGCGAATTCCAATTCCCAGATCAATAGATTCCGCTAAAAATAAATGTGCTTTTATTGATGCGGTCGCAAACCATTTTTTTCCAAAATATTTTTTAACTCCTACACGTTCGTAATACCGTGTTTCATATGGGTAGGGATAATAGACATAATATCCAAATTGAGTTAATATGGAAAAATTATTGATATCCAATTCATGACCCACAATTAAACTTACGCGTTTATAATCCGCCTTACCATCTTGGTTAGGTAATTCAGGAAAAGCAACTGCATTATATGCAATCAATTCTTTTAAAAATTTTGAAATAAAAATTTCACCACCAAATTGTAAAATACTTTTTCGGCCAACTCTTTTATCGGCATAGATGGAGCCTATGTAAAAAGGGAATTGTTTGGTGCCAATATTACCAGAACTATTTATGCCTCCGCTAAATTGAAAATTGAATTTTATTGGTTCTTTGTTGATGATATTATCTTCTTGGATAGGCCCGTTATAGTCAATCGGATTATCGGCATCAAAATTATAACTAACACCCGTAATTAAAGATAAGGTGTTAAGCCCTAAGTTTGGCGATTTTATAGTGCCGTTGGAATAATGTGACAGCGTGAAGCCAACGGTTGCGTCAAAAGCATTTAAAATATTTTTACGTTTATAATTGAAGCCTAATGTTGTGTTTGCCAATAAATGAGAACCAAAAGCAATATTTTTATTATTGGTTTCCAGATTAAACGGATTGGTATTATAGGCAATGCCCTGGCCTAATTTTAAATAAAATAGATTTTTGTTTGCTCTATTACCAAAATAGAAGGAATAATTAAGCTGAGCTACAAAAGTTTTGCCTAATGTAGTATTGTTAAAATCTTGATAGATAAAAGAAAAACCCCAATCTGGAAAATTATAGTGTGCTAAATTTTTGTCTTGTGCAGTAGTCTTACGATTGTAACTAATTACAAACCCTTGGGGATTACTAATTGCTAGATGCGAAATTTTCTTTTTATGTTTTAAAATGTTTCCGTAAAAATATTCTACTTGTAGCAAAGTATGGTTATTCTCTTGGGAGAAAAAAGTGAGCGTGCTTAATGAAAATAGTATAAAAAAGAACTTCTTTATACTATGTATGCTACTCATCTTAAAAATCGAAATACCAATTAAACAGACCGGCTTTTAAGCCAATGGTAAACCATGTAGTGGTTTCTTCTGCATTATCGGTTATAGCTTGTGCTGGACTGAATTTTCGATAAGTAAATCCTGCAAATAATTTTGTGTTTGTAGCTGGATTTATAATATAGCCACCTTGTAAGTCCGCTATAAAAATTCTGGTATTGTTGCCCTGTAACAATTCAATTCCAGTATCGGCTGTTCTGTCATCATTGCTGAGATAAATATTACCACCGTAGTTTAATCCGTTAATGTCAAAACCTTTATTACCTATATTAATTTTTGCACTACCAAACCAACGGTCTTTTTTATAACGTGCAATACCTACAAACTCCCAAAAGTTACTTCCCCAAAGATGACCTAAAGGTTGGTTATAATGGCCATAATTTAAGATAGGGGTTCCATGCGAATATGTGTAAGGTCTTGCCAAATTAAACTCACCTTGCAAATATAAATTTTCAACATCAAAGGCATTATAATATTTTGCACCCACTTGCAAAGCAAATTTATTGCCCCAATATCCGTCACCATCAAAAAAGCGTCCAACCGTTAATTCGTCTAAAACGAATTGGGTATATGTTGAAAAATTATCTGATAATTTATATTTAGTACCTAGACCGATAATTGCATTGCCGCCACGTGAACCTCTTGAGAATTCAACAGCTCTATAAAATATGATAGGATTAAAATAATTGATGTCAAATCCGTTGTTTTCGTCTTTTTTAGTAATGACTGCTTCAAATAAACTTACGTTGAATTTTTTGGTAACGTTCCAGCTCAAATGGTGCATGGCTACAAATTTTCTGGAATTTAAACCATTAAAATTAACAGATGGTCTTACATCTTCTAACCACATCCATAAGTTGGTATATTTAATTTTCCAAAAATTGGTACTAATTTTTAAATGTGGATAAGAAGTGGCTACATCGGAAAGCATCAATGATCGGTAACCGTCACCAATAAAATTTTTACCATGTCCGAACTGAAAATTAAAAAACTTGCTTGGCGTGTATGTCAAATAAGCTTCAGCAACAGGATAATCGAAACTATTTGTTTTAAAAAGTTTTGAATTTCCACGTCCTGGCACCAAACCATAACCTCCTCCAGATGGGCGATTAGCTCTGGCAAAATCGTTGATATAATCAGCAAAACGTCCTTGACTTTCGTAAAAAGAAGTAGAAAAGTTAAAATTTTTACCCAATCCACCTTGAATTTGAACTGCTCTGGTGTTATTGTAAGTGTAATTATTATCAGAGTTATCTTTTCCTATTTGAAGATCAAATATAGGATTTACCGTAAACCAGTAATCTTTTTTCTGAACTTTTATAAAATGCTCGTTCCATAATTTTTTGCCCCATTTTGAGGATTTATCCTTAAACAAATCTGTTTTCTGTGCATCAAGATTCACATACTTAGAAGTCTCGCTGTATAAAAAAGGTTTAAAACCTGTGTGCGAATTGTCGTTTTGATTGTAATAATAGCCTAGCTCATCATAAGTACTGTGTGTAAAAGGAATATTCAATTCACTTTTATGTTCTGGAAAATAGGAACTAACCACAGTAGTTTGAACATCTTTCTGTAGCGTATTGGGAGCTGTAGTAGGAGGGATAGGTGTTCCCACGGTTGCTATCACATTTTCCTCTGCATTTTCTTTGGTTATTTTCTTTGGAGTTTGTTGTGAACCAAGTGGAATTTGAATAGGGATGCCAAAACGCATATCAATAGGTCTTCCGTTATAAGTAGCGGGTTTTATTTTCGGTAGCTGTGAAAAAACTCTTTTGGCTTCGGTTTCCAGTTCTTCATAAGCGGAACGTACATACAAAACCTCAAAATCGCCAGTTTTGGTCACCACAAAAATTACGTTAATTGTACCTTTAAAGTTTTCTTTTTGTACATTTTCAGGAACTTTAAATTCTGCTAGTATGTCTTTAGTCAGGTTTTGATTAAAACATGAAGCCAAAGTAGTTTCACTTGAAGCATCACAACCTTCATAAACAGGGTAAATGTCTTCTTGTGCCAGTAGAAAGTTGGTAAAGGTCAAAAGGGCAACTATAATGAGTTTTCTCATTCGATACTATTTTATAGAATTTTGAGCAAAGGTATTAATATATTTTGGCTACTTTATTATTATTCAACTGATATTTCTCTTTGCTTTCAGGACAAATGGCAAACCCTTTTTTATCAAAATTCAAACGATGTCCATATTCGCTCACCCAACCAATTTGTCTAGAAGGGTTTCCTACTACTAGAGCATAAGCGGGAATCTCTTTGGTTACCACACTTCCAGCTCCTATTAAAGAAAACTCACCAATAGTATTTCCACAAACTATTGTGGCATTTGCACCGATACTTGCTCCTTTTTTTACTAAGGTTTCTTTGTATTCATCTCTTCTGATAACGGCACTTCTAGGATTAATAACATTGGTAAATACCATAGATGGCCCTAAAAAAACATCATCTTCACAGATAACACCAGTGTATATGGAAACATTATTTTGAACTTTTACATTGTTACCTAAAACTACATCTGGAGATACTACTACATTCTGACCAAAACTACATTTTTCCCCAATAACACAATTGGACATAATATGACTAAAGTGCCAAATTTTTGTGCCTTTTCCAATTTTACAGTTGTCGTCAATAACAGCTGTTTCATGTGCAAAATAATCTAAATTTTCCATGCTTTAATAATCGTTTTTTACTTCTTGACCATCAGCAATCGCTTTTGCCGATGAAGTACCTATCCTATTAACACCTAAATTAATCATTTTAATCGCATCTTCGTAATTTTTCACACCTCCTGCGGCTTTAACTTGCAAGGGTTTGGCATTTTCAATAATCAGTTTCATTGCTTCAAACGTTGCTCCAGATGGTTTATTGTCAGATGTTTTATAAAATCCTGTGGAAGATTTTACGAATATTTTATCAGCACTTTTATCACCAAAATTACTTAAAACAACATCTTTTATCAGTTGTGCAATTGCGATAATTTCATCATTTGATAAAGCTGCTATTTCAATGATCCATTTTACGATTTTACCGTGTTCCAATCCCAATTTTGAACCTTTAAAAACTTCACTTTTTATAAGATTGATGTTTCCATTTAAAAAGGCGGGATAATTAATTACAAAATCGAGTTCGTCCGCACCATCGTCAATGGCTTGTTTTGCTTCAATCAATTTATCCTCAGTTGATAAAGTACCCTCATGAAATCCGATAACCGTACCGACCAATACGTTGCTGTTTGCTTTGGTAACTAATTCTTTTGCCAATGATACAAACCTCGGTCTTATCATTACCAATTTAAAATTTTCCGTAATGGCTTCCTGAACTAATTGAATTACATTTTTATGTGTTTCTTCTTTAGAAATACCAGCTTGAATCGGCGTTTTTAGATAGGTAGAATCTAAGTATTGATTAATGTCCAATTTATTGAGGATTTGAGTGGTAAAAATAGTCATTTTATTACAAAATAAATCCCGCTCAAGGCGGGATTTGTTCTAAGATCAAAATTGATTATCTAAATAAGATTAGTGAATTTCAAATACAATCGGCAACGTATATTTTACAGGTACCGCTTTTTTGCGTTGTTTACCCGGAATCATTTCGGGCAGTTTTTGTATAACACGCAATGCTTCTTTTTCCAACGTTTTATGGGGTGCTCTTATTTTAATGTCTGTAACCAATCCGTTTTTGTCAATGGTAAACAGTGCAAAAATGCGTTGTTTCCCTGTTAGGTTTAAACCCTCAGCTATGCCTGCATCAAATTTTCTATTAACAAATTTTGTCATTTGTTTGGTAAAACACGCTTTAGATTCCTGTTTTTCTAGTCCTTCGCAACCAGGAAAAACGGGAGCTTCTTCTAAGATTTCAAAAGGGATTGGAGGTATATCGTCATCTCCTTTTTCAATTACTTCATCAATCTCACCAATATCTATTTTTGGCTGATCATCTGTAGTTGGCAGGTCTAATACATCTTCAAATTTAGTGTTATCAGGAACTATTTCATGATCTGTCAATGGTACTTTTTCACGCTTTTGTTTTTCTTTGGGTTCTTGTTTTTTTTCAATAATAATATCGGGTGGTGCTGTAAAGACATAGGCTTGTTCTTCATCAGGAATAAAATCGTCAAACAATGTGATTGTTTTGGTTGACGTAAATTCTAATGATACATAAACTATTAATAGTGCCAATACCAAGCCCAGTTGCATAAAAAGAGCTGAACTTCGGTAGAATTTCTCGGTTGGTGGTTGATTTTTTTGGGGTTGTTTTGAAAAATTCATAGTGGTATGTTTAAAGTGTTAAAACTATGTTAACATCAATAAACATACCAAGATTGAATCCATTTTGAGCTAAATGTATTAAATTCTAACTTCTAATGTAATTGGTAGCGTATATTTAATACCAACAGGCACACCACGTTGTTTAGCAGGTATCATTTTAGGTAAAGATTGTACCACTCTAATGGCCTCTTTTTCTAATCTCGCATGTGGACCTCTAGCTTGTACTTTAGCAATATTGCCGTTACGGTCTATACTAAAAAGTACAATTACCCGCTTTTTACCCGCTTCCAAGCCTAGTTCTTGTGTAAGGTTGGTGTCAAAATTTTTTCCAACATGTGCCAAAATTTTTTCTGACAAACACTTCTTTAATTCGGCTTTATTACCCTTACATCCTGGAAAAATAGGTGCATCTTCAATAACCGCAAACGGAACGTCATCTACAACTACTTCTTCTTCAACCACTTCTTTAACTTCATCCAGTTCAACAACCTCTACGGCATCGTCTTGATCAATTTCAGTAGATTCGAGCATTGTTTCTTCTACTTCCGCTTCATCTGTTACCACCTCAATAACTTCAGGAGCAGGAGGGGGTGGTGGTGGCGGTTTTATTTGTTCTACCCGCTCCGTAATGGGTATATCTTCTACTATCTGTTCTTCCACTATAATACCAGTAAAATCAGAAACTGTTCTCTCATATGCTTTATGTTGTAATGAAAAGTATACAATGATTAGAGATAATGTTAGTCCCAGTTGTAAAAACAACCCACTATAATTCTCTAATTTGGCTTTGGGATTCTTTTTAACTTCCATAATTGAAAAATTTAAAATTTACTAATGTCTAAGCGATTATCTGATCGCTATTTTTTAAGGACACTACTAAGGTCTCAATTATTGTAGTAAAAAAGAATGATAAATATCATGTAAAGTACTGAATTACAGAACTTTTAAAAATTTATAAAAAATTTATAATAAACTATAATTCTGCAATATTTTTAGAAATTATGTGAATTTAAATTTATAAATGGAACATTTTATTGTAGATTTTATTTTTACTTCTATGTTGTTAAGCAATTTTTCTAACCCTATACTGCAAAAGTGTAAGGCTAGAAGGTGTAATCATATTTCAAGTTTATTGGTAAAATCACAGTATTGTGTATAAAAAAAAAGACCATCTTTAAGATGGCCTTTAGATATAAAAGAATATATTTTTTTTACTCTACCAATAAAGTAATTGGCAGTGTATACTTTACACCAACAGGTCTGCCACGTTGCTTACCTGGAATCATTTTTGGCAACTGGTTAACAACACTAACACCTTCTTTTTCCAATCTTGCATGTGGTCCTCTAGCCCTTACATCTGTAATATTGCCGTTTTTGTCTATTTTAAAGACTACATATACTTTCTTTTTACCGGGATCTAATCCTAGCTCACTAGCTAAATTTACATCAAATTTTCTAGCAACATGTTTTTCTATAGATTTTTGCAGACAAGCTTTTAATTCTGCTTTACTACCTTTACAACCTGGGAAAATTGGAGCATCTTCAATAATTGCAAAAGGAACATCCTCCGCTACTACCTCTTCTTCAACCACTTCAACAATTTCTTCAACTTCCACTACTTCGTTTTCGTCGGTTTCGGTTGACTCTAACATGGTTTCTTCAACTTCCTCTTCGTCTTCAACAACCTCAATTACTTCCGGAGCTGGTGGTGGCGGTGGTGGTGGCTTTATTTGTTCTATTCTTTCGGTGATTGGAATATCCTCTTCAATTTCTTCTCCAATGTTAAGCATACCTAAGTCATCAATATCCCTATCAAAAGTTTTAAATTCAATACCTAAATAGACAATAAGCAAAGCTAGCACAAGCCCAAGTTGTACAAATAACTTACTGTAGTTTTCCAAATTTGCTTTTGGATTTTTTTTAGTTTCCATGGGTAAAAAGTATTAATTTGTTTGCTAATTTAATAAATAAATTTATGTAAACAAGAATTATTTTTAATTCTCTTGTTTTTTAAACCACAAGTGAGAGGCTAGCCAAGCTAACAATACACCAGAGGTATTGGCAAGTTCATCATACCAATCTGCTGTTCTATATGTGGTGAGCGTTCCTTGTAATGCCTCAAGAATCATGCCGAAAACAACAAGGGATAAGGCAATATAAACCCATTTTTTTTTGCTGTTCCTAAAAACATAGAACCAGCTCATACTCAAGGTGAAATAAGCAATTAAGTGTCCAATTTTATCAGAGTTGCTTATACCAATATTAATTTGAGCAATTCCTTTTAAAGAAACAAGACTTAAAAAAGCAACAAAAAGCGTTAAGAAAATAGCAATTATTAAAGCATTACGCTCCAATAACCGCTTTATAGGCTTCAGCATCTAATAAACTGTCAATTTGCGAAGTATCGCTAATTTTAATTTTAATCATCCATCCCTTTCCGTAAGGATCTGTATTTACGTTTTCAGGATTGTCTTCCAAATCTTCATTAAATTCAATAACTTCACCTGAAAGTGGCATAAATAGATCCGAAACCGTCTTAACTGCTTCTACAGAACCGAAAACTTCGTCTTTATCAATGGTTTCATCTAGTGTGTCAACATCAACATAAACAATGTCTCCTAATTCGCCTTGTGCGAAGTCGGTTATACCAACTGTGGCAACATCGCCATCAATTTTTACCCATTCGTGGTCTTTAGTAAATTTTAATTCTGCGGGAATATTCATTTTGTTAAAATTAAATTAGAAAGGCAAAGTTAATAAAATGATTAACGATTAACGATTTTTGGTTAACGAATTTAAGTTGCTCCTTTTGATACTAAAAAGCCTATTGTTATTTCTGTACTTCAGTTGTTTAACTTATTAATTCCCAATCGTGTAACGAATGCTAATACCGGCACTGACGGATTTTCTTGGAAAGGTGGTTGAAATTAGGAAACGAGAGCTGTTTTGATCGTAATAAAAAGAAGCTAATAAATTTTTGTTCAATGCGTAATCCGCTTTAAATTTAAAGGATAATAAACGTTGCCCGCCCGTTACCTGATTGTTCAATACATCAATAGAACGAATAGTAGTGGAGTTGTTGCGAATGCCTATATCACCCGTAAGGTTAATGTCACCTTTAAAATTGGTTAAGGTATTACCGGTTCTAATTTTCAATTTAACGTCTTTGAAACGATAGCCCAGCCCCAAAACATATTCCTTACCTCTAACTTCTGTAATGGTATTGTTGCTTATGTTTAAGTTTAGCATTTTGTCCTGTTTCAGTTCTGCCCTTACCGAAAACGAATTTTTCATACGCATATCCACTTTTATCAGAGGATTGAATTCTTCAATTAAATTAACGCCTGAAAATATTTTAGAGGGTCGGTAATTATTGGTGCTCTCATTGATATTTTCAGAGCCATAAGGGTTATCTGCGTTATATAGCAAATTGTTATTAAAACCCATAACAGAATAAGTTGAACGGTATTCGTGTTCCACTATAAAACTTCTAAAATGTTTTTTAAACCAAGCAAATTTCATGAATCCTTTATAGTTTAAACGCCAATTGGGTATGGGAACATCTCTAAAAGCACTCAATTTTACTTTACTAGCATCTCTACCCGAATAGGTTGCTAAAAATGCTGGAATCAATACCTGTTGACTGTTTTCGCCAAAACCAGCAATATCAGCACCTGATTGCTGTGCCAAACGCTGTTGGATTATAGTTCGGTTTGCTTTAAACTCGTCAAAAGTGGCATCTCCATTACCGTCAAAAGCTTTGCCTAGCATAAAATGACTGATACTGAAATTACCTATTTCGTTAAAAGGCTGATCGTCTAAATCAAATTCAACTCCATTAATAACATCTATTTGCTGTGATTTGTTTTTGGTAAATATTTTATTTGCTGATAGCTCAATACTTAAATCTTTAAACGGCCTAACGTCAGCATTAATATCTAATTTGTTTAAATGTGTAGTGGCAAAAGTTTTGCTGTAATATGGGTCTGTAGCATCTCTTTTGACCAGCCAAGCATTGGCTGCGGCCAAACTTCTGATATCCCTTTGGCTTCCAAATACAAAGCCCAAAGTAGGGGCTAGGCTACCGTTATAATTGTCTCTGCCTAAAAAGCCAACTTCAGGTAAAAATCCTGGTAAAATAGTACCATTTTGTTCTGAATAGGCAACCTTTATTTTTTTGACAGAGGTAACCACATCTACCAAACCTTGCAGTACTTTTTTGCCACCTGTCTTGTCTTTTGTTTCAATAACCCTTCTAGATCTAGGTGCAGCTATTTTCTTGGAAGTTGAATCACGTTTTTTAGCATTTTTATCCCTTTTTGATCTTTTGGTTTTTTTCTTTGCCAAATCTGTAAGCCCTGTTCTTTTATAGAGTTTGGTCATGTCTAAATCGGCAGAAAAAGTATGGGTATTGGCGTTTTGTATGGTATTGCCAATATCCTCAACATATTGTGGTGCGGTGGCTTGCCAATCGAAATCGGCAGTGTAGCTATAGGTTCCGTTTAAAAAATCGAACCAAGTAATTTTATTTAACGGAATTTTATAAGTAGCATCTAATGTTTGATGGTATTGGTTGGGTCTGCCAATACTAAAGAAATTATCAAACAATCGGTCAACAACCGGTTCTCCATTTTCTTTTCTGTCATTAATATAGCTATTTCTTGCGTTGAAAGTAAAAGTAAGCGATTTTGTAAGGTCATAAGCAATGTTATAATCCCAATCGAACAAATAACGTCTTTGGTCAAAATTTACCGGATCTAAGTCTTCACTATAAGACCTAATGAACTGTTCATTATAACTCCTTATAATATTTGAGTTTACGGAAATTGAAGTAGGTAACGGATTCAGGTTAAAATCTTTAATAAATCTAAAAAGACTGTTTTTCTCTAAAAATTGGGATTTTTTAAAAGGTTCAAGTTCTAAAGGTTTAAATCCGTAATTGTAAGTAGCAGCAGCCCGTACATTTCGGTCAACAAATTTTTCCACTTCATAATCTTTATGATAGGTATCGTTGTAAGCATAAGAAAACGAGAGGTTTTCAACATCATAAAAACGTTGTTTCTTTTCAGGATTCGTTCTTTCCTTCCTAACATTAATCAGGTTTAAACTTCTACGTTTTGTATAATCTCTTGAGCTTTCTGCTTCGGCATCGTTTTTATCAAAACGTACATCTTGATATCTTTGATTCCATTTTGGATCGGCAAATTCCTCGCCATAACTCACATTCAAAGGAATTCTTACGCCTGCCGATTTAGGTAGTAATTGCCCTACGTTTATATTACTGATGACATCGTATTGTTTTGCGTCTTCTTGACTTCTTTCGTTTACAGTTTGTTCTAAAGATCCAAAACCCTGTGAGTTTGCCCTGCCCGAAACAGAAAAATCAGCAAAATCGGCAAAATTGGCATCTGCATTTACAACGGCAGCCCAACCACCTTCGTTATCATAATCGGCGACACGTAATTCGTTAAACCATAATTCGGCACTTTTAGACATGTTGGATTTGTTTTTCACCCCAATCATTATAGTTCTTATATTACCTAAGTTGGGATTTCCTTTCAGACGTAATCTGGCATCGGGTTCTGCTGTTTCGCTTGGATATAAATCATTAGGAGGATTAGATGCCGAAATACGCTCAATTTTTAATCGTCC
The DNA here is from genome assembly GCF_034296135.1 of Aureibaculum koreense. NCBI lineage: Bacteria > Pseudomonadati > Bacteroidota > Flavobacteriia > Flavobacteriales > Flavobacteriaceae > Aureibaculum > Aureibaculum koreense. The sequence continues at coordinate 281,138 of NZ_JAXKVV010000003.1, read as the reverse complement.
AAAGGCTTTGAGGTCAGCAATCATTTCGTTGGCGTCAGGCCAAATTTCGTCGTCAAAAGTAGCACCAAATGGTGTTATTTTTAAGGGAACTTCATATTGGTAAAAGTTGTTATCGGTATCGCTACCCAACCTTATAATGGCTACCAAATCGTCATCATTAACGCCTAGTTGACCAGCAATTGCTTCCGCATGTATAAACATTTTCAACGTGTTGAACATACGCATATCAAACTGTGTGTTTTTAAAAACAGCTCTTGTTTCGCCCGCAGGCAAATCGTTTATTCTGACAAGTAAGGATTGTTCGTTTTGTTCTTGTAAAGTGGTTGTGCCTTGTAACCTTTCACGGCGTAAACCTGGGGGCAAAACATAAGGAATTGGTGTTTTATTTTCATTTTCTTGAACGTTAACAACACCCACCTCAAAATTTCTATTTTCTTCTTCGGTCAATTCTTGGGGTGGATTAATATTGTCATCCAACGTTTTGGTATATCTTCTCCAATCACCACGAACTAGTTCCAATTCACCAAAACGCAATACCACCGGTATTTTAAATTTGGTCAAAAACATTCGCATAAAACGGATAGAATTAAAATCAGAAATTTGACCAACGGTTTCGTCAGGTGTGGAAATTGGAATTCTAAATTGATACCATTTGGTTTGCTGTTGCGTTCCATCGGGAAGATTAACAGCTACAATTTTCTCATCAACTATATTGTTTTGACCCACAACAAATTGTGTAGGATCTATATCCACTTTATACTGAAAATAACCTTCTACAGTGCTCATGGTCTGGTCTTTATTGATGTCCTCAATATCAGGAAAAGAGCTGGCCGCAGTAGGATACGATTCTGTTGAATTATTAATAGTGGGTGAATTACCCTGTGTTTTATTAAAATTTCTATATCGGGTTAAAATAGAGGCATCTGCCGCATCTAAGTCGCTACCTCTGAAAAAGTTATAGTTATCATTAGCCGGGTCAGGACCAAATTGGGTTCCAAATCGTGTAGCTTCTTCGTCATCTTTTAAACCGTCCAATCCTAAATCTTGATTGGGTCTTTCATCATCCTTTTCGGTAAAAGCATAAATCAGAGATTGCTTTATAGGGATATCCGACCAAGCTGTTTGATCAATATTGGCACCAATATTGGGTTTGGGTATTTTTACACCATCTTCAGGAAGGCCGTTTTCATACATTCTACGATTATCGGTCAAGATATCTTCAGAAATATTACCTAAGTTAAAATATAGTTCTCCGCCAAAATCAGTTGGGTTTACAGAAGTAGGTCCACCTTCTTCTGGTTTTATGGAATAGTTCTCATAAGGATCCATTAACCAGAATTGTATATACTCTACATTGGCTTGTTGGAAATCTGTGGTGTTCAGAGAACGCATAATACCGGCCCATCTGTTTTCCGGATCTGTAAATTTTCCGTTGACAACGTTTTGGGTGTCAAAATTATAAGAACCACGCTCTTCAGGGAAATATGCTAAATCTAACGTATTTACTATATTGGATTGGGTAATATCTAAATCTAGTTCTGGGAACAGTTCGTTATAGCCAACCTGACGAACTTCCGCTCTAGATAGTTCAGCATTGTCAATATTATTTGGTTTTAAAGAGTTGCCATAAAACAATCTATCAATAGTGTACCAAGCCAACTGCGATCTTTTCTTACCAAATTTCAGCTGATCTGGATCGGCATCATTATAAAATTGCAAATCTGCTCGATTTTGATTTTGTGGCACACTGGCCAAAAACCATTGTCGGTACGAACTGATATCCAATGGGATTTGCGAGCCTTCAAAATCGTCTATGTACGAAGCATTTTCTCCGCTAATTCCACCATTTCTGTTTTTTGCAGTTCCGGGCATTAAATAAGCGGCATCGGCCCTGATTGAAAAGTTAGAAGCCACATCCGTATCAATATTCGGTAATTTATTTACCCATTTGGTAAATTTTGGTACTTCGGTCTGGTAGCTTAAATTAAATCCCGCAAGGGTATTATTGACCGATTCTTGACCAAATTGCATTTTGCCATAAGGTCTTTCCCTCATATTAATAATTGTACCACCAATGGCAAAATTTTCTGAAAAAACATGTTGTACATCGACACCTAAATAGCTGCGTTGTTGTTGATTGAATCCATTATTATTTTCGACAGAAACTTCAATTGGAGCATTGGAAGCCATTAAATTCGGGTTGATAACCTGTACCGTACCAATATTATAATCTACCACATAATCAACACCTTCCAAAAGTTCTCTGCCTCCAGATGTTACTTTTACAGATCCTTTACTTACATTAAACGCCCCCAAAGGAATACCAGTATCATTCTCCGTTTTAAAATACCCTTTGATGATGTATTTATCTTTGTACTGAAAATCGTTTTGTGCCTGTGATTTTGTTCTGTCGTACAATTCGGTAAAGACATATTTTTCATCTGCGGCATTGGTAAGAATTTCCCCCAGTTCACCAGGTTCAGCAGTATTTGAATTGCTATTTCCAAAAGGTTCAACCGTTGGGAATATTACGTAACCTTCTTGAGAATTGACTGTAATGCTTTCTACATAATCGAATAAACCATCACCGCCAGGCTCAGGGTCATTAGATTGGTCCAAACGGTCAACACGCAATAGATTAAGTAGGGTTTTTTGATTTACACCGGGCGTTTGGGCATTTTGCAAAACGTTTAAGGGTACTCCTTCTTCATCGTCCTGATACATTACTTCCAACCTAAACCCATCACGATTTAATTGATAAGCTCCCGGCAAGGCGTAAATATTTTTCATCATTAAATCCCACATAGGTATTGTGGTATTTACAATTTCGCTACGTAATAATTTAACCACTAAATTTGCGGGTGCTATAACACCATCGGTTGAAAGTTCGCCCACTCTAAAAACATTTTCTCCGGCTACATTACTATCGGTATACTCAAAGGCAACCGCCAAAATTTCGCTATCGGCCAATCTTCTATTCAGGGTAATGTATCCTAACTGTGGGTCTAATGTAAAATCTATACCCAGAATCAATTTTCTAGCATTTTCTAAAATGGTATAATCCGTTCCCTGTTGGTACCCAGATAAAGTAGAACTTACGGTAGAAATATCCCTAATACCAGGATTGCTCAATATATTGTTTAACGAGTTGGCTTTATTAGATGGGTCTTTTTCTCCCACTACGGGAGTTACTAAATTCGAATGGATATTGGTATCTTCTCCTTCACCAAGATCGGCCAGAGCAACAATGCTTCGGACATCTTCCGTGGTATTGTTTTTATTGGTAACCCAAACCTCAATTTGAGTAACTTGTTTTGAACTATTTATCAACGGAAATTTAGTCAAGGCACTATTAAAATCATCTCGGAAACGTTGTGATAAAAAGAAGTGCCTGTTATCGTCATAATTACTGGCACTCATGTCAAATTCGGTAATGGTGGCACCGCCTTCTGCGGCCACAGAACGTGTTTGTGATTTTTGTTGAGAGAAAACCCCTGTTACGGTAGTTTTACCAAATTGCAATTGTGTTTTAAAACCAAATAGGTTTTGTGCACCGCTTACCAAAGAATTTTGAATGGGCATACTGATATTACCCACTTCAATTTTTTGGATAATATCGTCTTCGGTAGGTGTATATTCTAATTTGATCTGATTTTGAAAAGTAAAACTTGCCTGAGTATCAAAATTTGCATTTACCCTAAGTCGTTTACCTACTTTAGCATTTAAACTGGCACCTATTTCTTGACCAAAATCGAAAGTGGTACTTTGCCGGTTACGCTCGGACAACTGTGGATTTTGTACTTTTTGATACAATATACCCATTCTAATTCCCACATATCCAGTAGGGTTTACCTCAATGGTATTTCCTCCAAAAATATTTTCGAAAAGTCCCGATTTTACGTAATACCTTGGTAGTAAGTTCTTTTGAGCGTCGTTATCTTTGTTTTTACCACTTACCGCACTCACTTTATCCTTAAAGTAGTCTAACATATCCTTGTTTAAACGATATTCTTTATACTCCTCTTCGGTCATGTAAGAAGGATGTTTTACATAATAATCGCCAACTTTTTTTACAAAAATGTATTGTTTTGCCTCGGCATCGTAAACAATTTCGTATTCCGATAAATTATCCAGGAAAAGGCTGCCTTTCTGGTCTCGTTTAAATTTGTACGGTAAATTGGGTAAAGTGTCCCTTTTAATCGTATCTGTGGGTTTAATGACTGATTTAGTGTTAGTTACCTTAACGGTGTCTTTTGGATTACGAGCAGACGGGGGTGCTTGAGCAAAAATGAAGGTTGATGCAAAAATGAGTACTAATAAAAATAGACTATATGTCCTTTTTAAGTTGATATTCAAAGTTTTACAAGTTTTTTAATGCTTGCTTTATGATGTTTTCAAGGGTAGTATCAGGGGTTTCTTGAATAATTTTCTGTACTAATTTTTCCACCTGTTTACGCGAAAACCCAAGTACTTCTAAAGCAGATAACGCTTCATCTTTAATAGTATTGTTGTTAGAAGCAGAATCTTCTGAAATTTCATAAGTTTTAACAATTTTATCACGTAAATCTATAATAACACGTTGGGCGGTTTTGGCTCCAATTCCCTTTACGGATTGTATAGTGGCAACATCTTCAGAAGCAATGGCACGTTGAATTTCCTCTGGAGTCATTGAAGAGAGCATGGTTCTTCCAATACTTGGGCCAACGCCCGAAACTGAGATTAGAAGTTTAAAAATTTCACGTTCTACTTTATCTGCAAAACCGAATAAAGTATGCGAATCCTCTTTTATATTGAGATAAGTATAAAGTTTTAATGCTTCCGCATCGGGAATTTTAGCGAAAGTATTTAAAGAAATATGTAAAAAATAACCAACACCGTTACATTCTATAATAACGTAAGTCGGATTTTTTTCTACTAGTTTTCCATTAAGATGAGTAATCATTTAGATTAAAAAGTTAGAGTTATTTATTTAATCCGTAAATGTAGTTTTTAAATTTTGAATGGCAAATTGGGTTTTGTTAATTTGTTAGAGACTAAAAACGAAAACTTCATTTTTTACTTCTTTCGTTTCTCATTCTCTTGAGCATCAATAACGGCAATGGCGGCCATATTTACCATTTCATCAACACTAGAACCTAATTGTAATATATGTGCGGGTTTTTTCATGCCCAACAAAATAGGACCAATGGATTCGGCCCCATAAAGTTCCTTCATTAATTTGTACGTAATATTAGCAGAGTCCAGATTTGGGAAAATAAGAACATTTACTTTTTTATCGACCAATTTAGAAAACGGGAACTCTTTTTTCAGCATTTCAGCATTTAAGGCAAAATCGGCCTGTATTTCACCGTCTATAACCACATTGGGATACTCTTGATGTATTTGCTTTATGGCATCGGCTATTTTTGTACATTCTTTATCTTTTGATGCTCCAAAATTTGAATAAGAAAGCAAGGCAATATTAGGTTGTATATGGAAGAGTTTTGCCAATGAAGCCGTCATTCTTGATATTTTTGCCAAATGTTCTGCTGTAGGGTTTATATTAATGGTGGTATCTGCCAAAAACATGGGGCCACGTTTAGTCAACATTAAATTGGTAGCGGCTATTCTGGTTACGCCATCAGCCATTCCAATGAGTTCCAACATAGGTTTTACCACCGATGAATAATTTCTGGAATAACCTGTAAGTACAGCATCTGCTTCACCTTCATTTACCATCATGGCGGCAAAGTAATTCCGCTCTCTCATTAATTTTTGGGCATCCAATAATTTTATACCATTACGGTGACGGGCTTCCCAATAATTTTTAGCAAATCTATTTTTTCTATCGTTCTCTTCGTCCGTTTTAGGATCTATTATTTCTACTTCATCATCAAATCCAATCTCCGCCTTTAGACCTAAAATAGTTTCTTTCCTACCTAGTAAAATAGGGGTGCCAATGCCTTCATCGTATACTATTTGAGCGGCTTTTAACACATCTAAGTGATCGGCTTCTGCAAATACTACCTTTTTAGGGTTGGCTTTCGCTCGGTTATGCAGTAATCGGATAACTTTGCTTCCAGTACCTAAACGTTCCATTAATTCGTCTCTATATTTATCCCAATCTTTAATAGGTGATGTAGCAACTCCACTGTCCATTGCAGCTTTGGCAATAGCTGGAGGAATTTCATAAATCAATCGTGGATCAAAAGGTTTTGGAATTATATATTCTTTACCAAAAGCCAGACTGACTTCATCATACACAATATTAACTTGTTCAGGAACAGGATGTTTGGCCAAATCTGCCAAGGCATGAACTGCTGCCATTTTCATTTCTTCATTAATTTTTGTGGCACGCACATCTAGTGCTCCCCTAAAAATAAAAGGGAAACCGAGTACATTATTTACCTGATTAGGATGGTCGGACCTTCCCGTTGCCATAATAATATCCTTACGGGTCTTTACCGCTAAATTGTAATCAATTTCAGGATTTGGATTGGCCATGGCAAAAACTATTGGGTCTTTAGCCATAGATTTAACCATTTTTGCACTTAAAATATTAGCTTGAGATAAACCGATAAACACATCAGCTCCGTCCATAGCTTCTTCTAGTGTGTAGATATCTTTATTAGTTGCAAATTCAGCTTTTTCAGCAGATAAATGCTCTCTATCTTTACGGATAACCCCTTTGCTGTCCAACATTACAATGTTTTTAGGTTTGGCACCTAATTTTATATACAAGTGTGTACAAGAAACGGCAGCTGCACCGGCACCGCTTACTACAATTTGTACCTTGGAAATATCTTTTTTGGCAATTTCAACCGCATTTTTTAAAGCAGCGGCCGAAATAATTGCCGTACCATGCTGATCGTCGTGCATTACGGGAATGTCCAATTCTTCTTTTAGTCGGCGTTCTATCTCAAAAGCTTCAGGAGCTTTAATATCCTCTAGATTAATCCCGCCAAAAGTGGGAGCAATCGCTTTTACTGTTTCTACAAATTTATCAACATCAGTAGCATCAACTTCTATGTCAAAAACATCAATGTCCGCAAAAATTTTGAAGAGCAATCCTTTTCCTTCCATTACAGGTTTGGATGCTAATGGACCAATATTACCAAGGCCTAAAACAGCTGTTCCGTTAGAAATTACCGCAACTAAATTGCCTTTGGAAGTGTATTTATAAACATCTTTCTGATTTTTTTCAATAGCCAAACACGGTTCTGCAACCCCAGGAGAATATGCCAAGGATAAATCGCGTTGGGTTGCATATTTTTTAGTTGGAACAACTTCAATTTTACCAGGTTTTGGTAAAGCGTGATATTTTAAGGCTTCATTTTTTTTCTTGCGACTATCCATAAATTATTTTAGTTAGAATGGCAAATTTAACACTATTCATCTAAAAATCTAATATTGCGTTGCAAACCTGAAAATTTTAGCCCCTTTGTCCCTTGGACATTTCCCCACAAGGGGAAAATTTTAAAGACATTTACTCTAAAAAACGAATATTCCGTTTTAAACCTGAGAACTTCGTCCGTTTAACGGCTGATTTTTTAAAAACTTTTTTAAATACATCTTCGGTAAGTTCTGTCCAATCTTTTTTGGTCATTGATAATAATTCTGGGTGTGGATTAAATAGTGGTTCTTGATGAGGTTTAGAAAATCGATTCCATGGGCATACATCTTGACAAATGTCACACCCAAACATCCAATCGTCAAATTGACCTTTTACCGATGTAGGAATTTCATTCTTTAATTCAATGGTAAAATAGGAAATACATTTACTGCCATCGACAACATACGGTTCTACAATGGCTTGGGTTGGACAAGCATCAATACAGGCGGTACAAGTACCACAGTGATCCGTTGTTGGGGTGTCGTACTCCAATTCAAGGTCAATAATTAATTCGGCAATAAAATAAAATGATCCAACTTCCTTGGTCAATAAATTACTGTGTTTACCTATCCAGCCCAAACCACTTTTTGCCGCCCAAGCTTTGTCCAACACGGGTGCGGAATCAACAAAAGCCCTTCCGTTTACCTCGCCAATTTCCTCACGAATAAAAGCCATTAGATTTTTGAGTTTGTCTTTTATTACAAAATGATAATCCGTACCATAGGCGTATTTGGAGATTTTATAAGTATTTTCAATTTGTTCTTTTTCAGGATAGTAATTTAAGAGCAGTGAAATGACCGATTTTGAACCTTCCACTAATTTTGTGGGATCCAGCCGTTTGTCAAAATGATTTTCCATGTATAGCATTTCACCGTGCATGTTCTTATTTAACCATTTTTCCAATCGCGGTGCTTCTTCCTCTAAAAATTCGGCTTTGCTAATACCACAGGACAGAAAACCAAGACGTTTGGCTTCGGTTTTGATAAGGTGTGACCACTTTGTGGAATTATTTTTATTATTTGCCAAAGTTTAAAGTGAGTTTATAAAGCTAAAGTACATAAACAATTTATTTACCAAATAGATGTTATAAACTTTATAAAAATTATGTAAAGACCTCTGATGATTTCAAAGTTTAAAAATCCCTTTTTTGGAAATAAAAGTTGAAAAGCGAAGTTTAATATTATATTTGTTTAAAATTACGCCGAATAAAAAATACAATAATTGAAGACTAAAACAATCCTAAATTTATTTATAAACATATACTAATGAGCTACTTTTTAATGTATTTTTTATTGTTATCAAACAGTGTTTCTAATGACAATCCACAATTAACCATAAAAATTGATAATATTAAACTACTTGAAGGTAAAATTAGAATTGGAGTTTTTAATAAAAGCAAAAACTTTTTAAAACGAGAAGCAGCTATAAAACATTATTACATAACGGTTAATAATACAACTGAAACTATTGAGATAAATGATTTGCCAAAAGGAGACTACGCTTTTTCAATGTTTCATGATGAGAATTCTGATGATGAATTTAATCTTAATTTTCTTGGAATTCCAAAAGAACCTTATGGGTTTTCAAATAATGTAAAACCGAAATTTTCTGCACCTTCTTATAAGGATTGTCTATTTTCATTAGAGGAAGACTTCGTGATGGAAGTTACGTTGAGTAACTGATAGATTATAGTATTATGGCGTTCAACTAAAAAGAATTACGTTTCTTTATAGCTATCAAATTTTATAATGATGAGAAAAACTGTATATATAGCGGGAGTTTTATTTAGCTCGATCACACTATTATCTATACTATTTAAGCTACTCCATCTACAAGGAGCTCAAATCTTATTAATTATTGGAATTGTGGGATTAGCATTACTTTTTATTCCACTTTACGCCATATACAGGTACAATAAAGATAAACGAAAATGACATAAACAAGCAATTATTGTTGTTGGTCTTGATAATAGTGCTGTTACCCTCAGAGAATGGGCTTTGGCAGTTAATTTTTCCGATGCTTTCTTAATAAAATGTGATTTTTATGAAACTGTAGAAAAACGCTTTGGTATAGAAGGTCTTGAAATACCATTCTAGCACAGAACTTTGGTTTGAAAGACATTAAACAAAACAAACTTTTACATTTTAACAAAAAAACGTATCTATTTTTTATACTTGGTTATCATTATGCTTAAATCATTACAATCAAAATCGATAGTTTTTCTAATTTCTTTTATCGTTTTATTGAAAAAATAACCTATAATTAATAAAATTTCCAATCCAATAAGCAACCAAGGATTAATACCTTTAACGAGATGAGCTAAGGCTTCTGAAAGTAGTGCAGTGGTGTTAAATAAAATTAAAATGAGTAGTACGACTGATGTTTTCATAGCTTTTTTGTTGTAAAGCTATCAATCTTTTAATCTCTTGTCAAGGGGAAAAATCCTGAAATTTTGTAAGGATTTTCGCCCTCTTTTATTGGGGCTTTTATCCATATAAATTTAAAAAAGCCCTCCTTGAATACTACCTTTAATTTTACCTAAATGTTTATAAGCTAGTTCAGTAACCTCTCTTCCGCGAGGTGTCCGCATAATAAAACCTTGTTGAATTAAAAAGGGTTCATAAACTTCCTCAATGGTTTCTGCACTTTCACTAACTGCGGTCGCTAAAGTGGTTATCCCTACGGGGCCACCTTTAAATTTATCAATGATGGTAACCAAAATTTTATTGTCCATTTCATCTAGGCCGTGAGCATCTACGTGTAATGCTTTTAAAGCGAATTTTGCAATATTAATGTCAATTGTGCCGTCACTTTTTATTTGAGCAAAGTCACGTACCCTACGCAACAAAGCATTGGCAATTCGTGGCGTACCACGACTTCTGCCTGCAATTTCAATGGCGGCTTCCATAGAAATGGGAACATCTAAAATAGATGCACTTCGTTGTACAATAGTTGTCAATAAATCCGTTTGGTAATATTCTAATCTACTATTAATGCCAAAACGTGCCCGCATTGGAGCTGTTAACAATCCAGATCTAGTGGTAGCTCCGATTAATGTAAAAGGTTCTAAATTTATTTGAACGGTTCTAGCATTTGGACCGGATTCGATCATAATATCAATCTTATAATCTTCCATGGCAGAGTAGAGGTATTCTTCCACTATTGGACTTAACCGATGGATTTCATCAATAAAGAGTACATCACGTTCGCCTAAATTGGTCAATAATCCAGCTAAGTCACCTGGTTTATCCAAAACAGGGCCAGAAGTAACCTTTATGTTCGCGTTCAATTCGTTTGAAAGAATATGTGCCAAAGTGGTTTTTCCTAACCCAGGAGGCCCGTGAAAAAGTGTGTGATCCAATGCTTCAGTACGAAGGTTGGCAGCTTCAACAAATATTTTAAGATTTTCAAGTACTTGCTCCTGCCCCGTAAAATCGTTAAAATTTAGTGGCCTTAACTTTCTTTCAACATCTAATTCTTCATGTGAAAGATTTTCATCGGACGGATTTAGGTTTTCGTTCATGAAACAAAAATACTGAAAGATTAACGATTAACGAATAGGTGATTAACGATTTAGAACTTAAACATACAAAAACCAATATTCGCTACTATTTAAGAAATACGAACTTTAAAAATCGCGTAACATGAACTTTGTAACTACTAGACTCAACGGTGTTACATCGCTACCGTTTTTTTTTAACTCGTACCTCTTAACCTCTAACTTCGTACCTTTTTCATTCCACATCTATCAACTCGGGTAGCACAATAGCACCAGAATAGGCCTCTTTAATTTCGACTAAAGCTCTATCAGCTTCTAATCGTGATTTATAATTGCCCACACGGACTTTCCAGTCTGGAGGAAAATTCTCGATTTTTAAATAGGTTTCTGGGAATAAAGATTTAAAATTTTCACGGGCTTTGTATGCACCTTGCTCACTCCCAAAAAATATCTGAATTCTGTATCCTTTTATTTTAGTTGTTTTTTTATTATGGGCTTTCTTTTTGGCTAAAATGTTCTTTATGTTTTCACTAGCCTCAATGCTTAGGCTTCCTTCTTGCTGGGCAGTTAAAAATGACGTGCTAAGCACACAAATTGTAAGGATAGCAATGCTGTATCTGTTTAAAAATGATTTCATTATAGTTTTTTGTTTTGGCAAATTTAAAATTTTGTTTTTAGCTTTAGCATACAGTTCGTTATTTAGAACGATTATAAATTACATTTAACATTATTTTTAGATTTTGCATCTATCCAAATAATGTTATTTTTGTCAAATCTTTCTAAGAACGTGCTTTCGTTATTTAGAATAGAAAAAATCGTACCAAAACGATACTTGATAATATATTTTATAATATGAAAAGTGTGAATCAACACCGTAAAACCTTAAGATTAATCATATCTAGTCTTACTTTCATTTTACTTTTTACATCACAGTTATTTGGTCAAGAACCCAATCTTGATAATGGTAAAAAATTATTCAATGCCAATTGTGCTGCTTGTCATAAACTGGAAGGTAAATTAATTGGTCCACCTTTAAAAGGGATAACGGAGAAAAGAGAAGAGGCTTGGTTAATTGCTTGGATTAAAGATAACGAGGCGTTAAGAGCAAGTGGAGATGAAGATGCAATTGCCATTTACGAGGAGTACAATAAGCTACCGATGTTGGCGTACCCACAATTTTCAGATCAAGATATAAAAGATATTTTAGCGTATACTGATGATAAACCTCAACCAAAATCGGAAGAAGGTGGTGCTGCACCAGTTCAAACGGCAGCTTCTTTAGGGATAGATTCTATGCAAGTGGTTACGGGTAAAAAAATATTCAATGCCAATTGTGCCGCTTGTCATAAATTGAACGACAAATTAATTGGTCCGGCTTTGGCAAATATTCAAGACAAACGTTCCGACGAATGGTTACACGCTTGGATTAGGGATAACGCTGCGTTAAGAGCAAGTGGAGATGCAGATGCTATCGCTATTTATGAAGAATACAATGGTTCTCCAATGACGGCTTTTCCGCAATTATCAGATGCCGATATTGATGCAATTTTGTTATATACGAAGCACGCAGATATTTTAGAAAAACCAACTGATAAGGTACCTGTAAATCCAGTAGCTTCTACAGCCCCAATTCCCTGGAAAACCTATTTGGTTTTGTTGGTATTGGCAATAGCTGTAGTATGGGTTTACTTTAAGAGCAAAAATGAATTTGTGAAATTGGTTACCACCATTGCACTTTTGCTAGTGGTTGGTTATTTAGCCTATTGGGGGATGATGAGCATTGGTGTAGATCAAGGTTACAAACCAGTTCAGCCTATTGCATTCTCGCATAAAATACATGCAGGTGACAATAAAATTGATTGTCAGTATTGTCACTCTTCCGCAAAACATAGTAAAACTTCCGGAATTCCTTCGGTTAACGTATGTATGAATTGTCACAAAGGTATTTCAGAATATAATGGTCCTGTTACTGCCGAACACGATAAGGAGTTTTACGATGGTGAAATTCAAAAAATATATGATGCCATTGGTTGGGATAAAGAAAATAACCAATACATAGCTGGTTACGAACAGAAACCGATTGAATGGGTACGTATTCATAATTTACCTGATTTTGCTTATTTCAATCACTCACAACACGTAACTGTTGGTGGTGTAGTCTGTCAAAAATGTCATGGTCCTGTTGAGGAAATGGAAGAATTGGAGCAGTTTTCTCCATTAACTATGGGTTGGTGTATCAATTGCCATAGGGAAACAGAAGTGAAAATTGAGGATAACGAATACTATGCAAAAATTCATGATGAATTATCAAAAAAATATGGTGTTGAAAAAGTAACCGTAGCACAAATGGGTGGTATGGAATGTGGTAAGTGCCACTATTAAGGTATGAGGTTGGAAGTTCGAGATACGAAGTTAAAAAGTCCGAAGACCGAAGTCCGAAGACGGAAGTAAAAATTTAAAAACTGAATAAATATAAATAGTTCCGAAATTTCCCCCTAAGGGGAAATGTCCGCAGGACAAAGGGGCTATAACCAATAACTAAAATATAGAATGGCGTCAAACAAGAAATACTGGAGAGGTGTTGAAGAGCTTAACGAAAACAGCTCTATTGTTGAAAAGCTAAAAACATCGGAATTTGTTGAAGATTTACCGACCGATGCGTTTCTTGGTGATAAAGAAGCATTGGAATCTTCATCAACTTCTAGACGAGACTTTTTAAAATACGTAGGCTTTACAACGGCAGCAGCTTCGTTGGCGGCTTGTGAAGGTCCAGTGGTTAAGTCTATTCCTTATGTAGTAAAACCAGATGATGTAACACCTGGCATTGCTGATTATTACGCATCTTCTATAGCTAACGGCCAGGATTTTGCCAATGTATTGGTAAAAGTTCGCGAAGGCCGTCCTATTAAAATTGAACCGAATAAATTAGCTGGAGATCAGGGTACTACAAATGCAAGGGTACAAGCTTCTGTTTTGTCTTTATACGACAACAATCGTTTACAAAACCCTAGAGCTAATGGTGAGCCTGTAAATTGGAGTACTTTTGATAAGGAAACAATGGCTAAGCTAAATGAACTAAAAGACAATAATGAAACCATTGTTTTTTTAACAGGAACAACGGCTAGTCCAACTACCAATCAATTAATCCAAGACTTTAAAGCCTCTTATGCAAACGTGCAGCATGTTGCTTATGATGCTGTTTCAGAATCTGCCGCATTAGATGCCTTTGAAACGTTGTATGGCGAAAGAGCATTGCCAGATTACGATTTTTCAAAAGCTGAAGTAATTGTGAGTATTGGTGCGGATTTCTTAGGAGACTGGCAAGGTGGTGGTTTTGAAGTGGGTTATGCCAAAAGCAGGATTCCCAAAAACGGAAAGATGTCTCGCCACATACAGTTTGAGTCCAATTTGTCTCTAACTGGTGGTAACGCAGATAAGCGTTATATGGTAAAACCATCAGAACAAAAACAGGTACTGTTGAATGTTTACAATGCTTTAGTTGGTGGTGGTTCTGCTAAATCAACTTCAGTAGATGAAGGATTAAAACAAGCCATAAAACAACTGGAAGCTGCTGGTAAAAAAGCAGTAGTTGTTACAGGAATTCAAGATAAAAATGCTCAATTATTAGCATTGGCCATTAATAAAAGCATTGGTAGTGAAGCTGTTAATACAGTTGCACGTAAATATGTTAGAAGTGGTAGCGATGCCAAAGTATCTCAATTAATTGGGGATATGAAAGAGGGTAAAGTTGGTGGCGTAATTACCTACCTTACAAACCCGGCTTATACGTTGGCTAACGGTGCAGAATTTGTTGAAGTACTTAAAAAAGTTAAACTCTCCATAGCTTTTGCCATGGGTGAGGATGAAACGGCTTCTGCGGCACAATATGTAGGGGCAATCCCTCATTATTTGGAATCTTGGGGTGATGTTAGAATCAAAAAAGGACATTTAGGGTTGATGCAACCTACTATCAGACCTCTGTTTAACACACGTCAATTTCAAGATACATTATTAAAATGGAACGGTAGTAGCCAATCGTATCACGATTATATAAAATCATATTGGAAAATCAATGTGTTAAAAGGGCTTTCATGGAACAGCACATTGCACGATGGTGTACGCCATTTAGGTGTGGTTGCCGATGCTGTTGAAACCGCTACTTTTGATGAAGAAATTCCAAGTCACGTACCACCCGAAACATTATCCGTACAAGGGGCTTTATCCGCATTTGCGGCATCTATAAAACCATCTGATTTAGAACTGGATTTATATACCAAAGTGAGTTTAGGTAATGGTCAAATGGCAAATAATCCTTGGTTACAAGAATTGCCCGACCCGATTACCAGAACATCTTGGGATAATTATGTAACCATGTCTAGGATTGATGCAGAAGCAAAAGGCATCACCAACAGAACCGTTTCCAATGGAGCTTTAAATGGCGATTTGGTTAATGTAACCGTAAATGGTGTAACCTTAGAAAATGTACCTGTTTATATTCAACCAGGTCAAGCACCGGGAAGTATTGGGTTGGCATTGGGTTATGGCCGAAGCTCTGCCGCAGTTCAAGAAAATCTACAAGTAGGTGTTAATGCTTATCCTTTATATCAAAATTTCTCAAACCATCAAGCGGTAACTATCGAAAAAGTTGCCGGTGAGCATGAGTTTGCTTGTATTCAGTTACAACATACATTAATGGGCAGGGATGAAATTACCAGAGAAACTACTTTGGATGATTTTATCAACAAGCCAAAGCATGATTGGAATCCCAAAGGACACGTTCAACTGGACCATCAAAATGTTGAATTGGAAAAAGTTGACTTATGGGAAAATTTTGATGATTCTTGGGGTACAAAATTCAATCTTTCCATAGATTTAGCAACGTGTATTGGTTGTGCGGCTTGTGTTGTAGCTTGTCACGCAGAAAACAATGTCCCCGTCGTTGGTAAGGACGAAATTAGAAAGAGTAGAGATATGCACTGGTTGCGTATTGATAGGTATTACTCTTCAGATATGACGAAGGAACGTGGAAAAGAAGAAGGTATTTTTGGTACTGGTAAGTATTTCAATGCCCAAACGCATCCTTCCGATAATCCAGATGTTACTTTTCAGCCGGTAATGTGTCAGCACTGTAACCATGCACCTTGCGAAACGGTTTGTCCAGTAGCTGCAACTTCACACGGAAAACAGGGTCAGAACCAAATGGCATATAACCGTTGTATTGGTACACGTTATTGTGCAAATAACTGTCCGTACAGAGTACGTAGGTTCAACTGGTTTAAATATTTTGACAATAATGAATTTGATTATAACATGAACAGTGACCTTGGTAGAATGGTATTAAACCCTGATGTGGTTGTACGTTCTAGGGGGGTTATGGAAAAATGTTCAATGTGTATCCAGATGACCCAAGCCACTATATTAAAAGCTAAAAAAGAAGGAAGACCTGTTAGAGATGGGGAATTTTCTACTGCTTGTGTAAATGCTTGTAGTACTGGTGCCATGGTGTTTGGTGATGTAAATGACAAAGAGAGTAAAGTTGCACAAATTAAAGAAGATGATAGAACCTTCCATTTATTGGATTTTGTAGGTACACAACCTAATGTGTTCTATCAATTAGATGTTAGAAATACAAACGAATCATAATAATAATTAAGAATAGTATATAATTATGGGTCATTACGAAGCACCTATTAGAGAGCCAATTATCACAGGCGACAAAAGTTACCATGATATTACATTAGACGTAGCCGCTCCAATTGAAGGTAAAGCCAATAAAAATTGGTGGATTGCTTTTATAATTTCATTAGTTGCCTTTTTATGGGGAGTTGGTGCTATTGCTTATACCATTGGTACTGGTATTGGTGTTTGGGGTCTTAACAATAGAATTAACTGGGCTTGGGATATTACCAACTTTGTTTGGTGGGTAGGTATCGGTCACGCAGGGACGCTAATCTCAGCGGTATTGCTGCTTTTCCGTCAAAAATGGAGAATGGGTATTAATCGCTCAGCAGAGGCTATGACCATCTTTGCGGTTTTTCAAGCAGGATTATTCCCGCTAATACACATGGGTAGAATATGGAATGGTTTTTACACTTTACCAGTACCCAATCCTTTAGGTTCTTTATGGGTAAATTTTAACTCGCCATTATTATGGGATGTATTTGCAATATCTACATATTTATCTGTTTCGTTGGTGTTTTGGTGGACAGGTCTTTTGCCTGATTTTGCGATGATCAGGGATAGAGCTACTAAACCTTTTCAAAAGAAAATTTACAGCTTGGTAAGTTTCGGATGGACTGGTAGAGCAAAGGACTGGCAACGTTTTGAAGAGGTTTCTTTGGTGTTGGCAGGTTTAGCTACACCGTTAGTACTTTCTGTACACACCATTGTATCATTTGACTTTGCAACTTCGGTAATACCGGGATGGCACAGTACGGTTTATCCACCTTATTTTGTTGCTGGAGCGGTGTTTTCTGGTTTTGCCATGGTACAGACTTTATTATTAATTATGCGTAAAGTTTGTAATTTAGAAGACTATATTACTAGGGTACATATCGAAAATATGAACAAGGTAATTTTGGTAACCGGTGGTATTGTTACCGTTGCCTATTTATCAGAATTGTTTGTAGGATGGTACACTGGTAGTAGTTACGAAGATTTCGTGTATTTGTCCGTAGGTGCTGCAACAGGCCCTTATTGGTGGGCATTTTGGTCGTTGATTATTTGTAACTCCATTATCCCACAATTATTTTGGTTTAAAAAAATTAGAACAAATTATATTTGGACATTCATTATCGCTATCTTTATCAATATAGGTATGTGGTTTGAGCGTTTTGATATTATAGTTATCAATTTAAGTAGAGGGCATTTACCATCATCATGGACACAATTTTCACCAACATTTGTTGATATAGGTATATTTATAGGTACATTAGGATTCTTCTTTGTGTTGTTTTTGTTATATGCCAGAACATTCCCTGTTATTGCCCAGGCCGAGGTTAAATCTATTTTAAAATCATCAGGTAATAATTATAAAAGGCTGAGAGACAATCCACAAGCGGCAAAAGCGGTGGTTAAAAAGGAAACGGTTATTGTTAAGGATGAAGATGTTACTATTGTAAAGGAAGAAATTGTTGTTGAAAAACCGATTGTTGATGTTGATGACACACAGTCGAAAACAGATAGTTTACTTGATAAATTGGGTAAATTTGATCCTACCACTCAAAAGGCCGATAACCTTAAAAAGATAAGCGGTATTGGTCCGGTAATGGAAAAAACATTGAACCAAATAGGCATTTACACTTTTGCACAAGTTAGTAAAATGACAAATGAAGAATATGACTTGTTAGATTCGATCACAGGTACTTTCCCTGGAAGGGCACAAAGAGACGATTGGGCAGGACAAGCTAATAAACTTAAATCGTAATTATGAGTTCTAAAGTAATACACGCATTGTACGATGATGATGATGTGCTTTTAAACGCCGTAAAGGAAGTACGTGCGGCACACCATCATATTGAAGAGGTTTATACACCTTTTCCCGTTCACGGTTTAGAAAAAGCAATGGGCATACCACCAACGCGTATGGCCATAACGGCATTTTTATTTGGTGTAACAGGCTTGGCTTTTGCAATTTGGTTTTTGAATAATATTATGATTGTGGATTGGCCACAGAATATAGGAGGTAAACCAAGTTTTAGTTTTTTGGAAAACATGCCTGCATTTGTGCCTGTTATGTTTGAAATGACGGTATTTTTTGCCGCTCACTTAATGGTAATTACGTTTTACATGCGTAGTAAAATATGGCCGTTCAGAAAAGCGGAAAATCCAGACCCTAGAACTACTGACGATAAATTTTTAATGGAAGTTGCTGTGGATGGAAACGAAAAAGAAGTGACAAATTTACTTGAAAGAACAGGTGCAGTAGAAATAACCGTAAAAGAAAAACACTAATATAAGATGAAGAGTTTTATCAAATATACTTCAATAGTAACTTTAGTTGTGCTTATGGCTTCTTGTGCTGGTGACAGCCAAAGAAGTAGGGAAGTTCAATATATGGGCGATACGGATATGTATGAAGCCGTACCTTACGAGACTTATTCGTCAAATCCGATATTAGAGGATGGTATGTCGGCTCAACATCCTGTTGCAGGTACTATTGCCAGAGGAAAAACAATGTATGATGTGCCAAATTCTGAAATCGGATATCAATACGCTAAGGATTCCGTACGTTCGCCATTATGGGAAAAAGCACCAACAGATTCTGTTGCCAAAATTTCTGATGAAAATATGAGCCAAGGTAAATATTTATACGGTATTTACTGTGCTTCATGTCACGGCAATACAGGTGATGGTCAAGGTGTACTTGTGCAGAACGAAAAGTTTTTAGGTGTGCCAAGTTACAAAGACAGGGAAATTACTGAAGGTAGTATTTACCATGTAATAATGTATGGTAGAAATTTGATGGGGTCGCATGCTTCTCAGTTGAATGACAAAGAGCGTTGGCAAGTAACACACTATGTAGAACAATTAAGAAAAGATTTGTTAAAATAATATTGATTTAGCAAGAATTAAAAGATATGTACACAGTTTCAAGTAGATTAAAAACCTTTACGATAGCATTGATGATTATTGGTGCTCTTGGTGTGGGTTATGGCTTTTTTACAACACCAAAAACCGTAGAAGATGTTAAAGAAATAATGCATAATGCGGATGATTCTCATGGAGCACCAACAACTACTCACGGAGAAGAAAATGCCAAAGATGTTCATGCAGTAAAGTCGGCTGAAGATCATGCTGATGCGGAGGCTGGTCATGATAATGAAGATTCTCACTATGAACATGTATTAACACAAGCTAAGAACAGACCTTGGACCGCTATTTATGTACCTATGATATTCTTTTTATTAATTAGTGTGTGTGCCTTAGTTTATTACGCTATTCAAAGGGCGGCCAGTGCCGGCTGGTCTCCAGTACTGTTTAGGGTTATGGAAGGAGTAACGGGTTATATTGGCATTGGTTCTTTAATTGTGTTGGCGTTTTTAATAGCCTCTGCAATGCATGCCAATCATATATTTGCTTGGATGTTTGTAAGCTCTGACCCAACTGCGGCCAATTATGATTTTGCCATGGAGACTAAAGAATGGTGGTTAAATGTGCCATGGTTTTTAATCCGTGCGGTAATCTATATTTTAATTTGGGTTGGTTTTAGGCATTTTATCCTGAAAAGTTCTAGAATGCTCAATGAAACAGGTGATTTGAAATATTTTAAGAAGAGCTTTACTTTATCGGTTGTCTTTTTAGTTGTCTTTTTAGTTTCTGAATTATTTATGGCATTTGACTGGCTAATGTCTATTGATCATCACTGGTTTAGCCAATTATATTCATTCTATGTTTTTGCAAGTATGTTTGTGTCGGCAATAACCGTGATAGCTTTAGTAACCATTTATTTAAGATCTAGAGGATTTTTACCACAGGTTAATGATAGCCATGTACATGATTTGGCAAAATATATGTTCGCGTTTAGTATTTTTTGGACTTACCTTTGGTATGCACAGTTCATGCTACAGTGGTATGCAAATATTCCAGAAGAGGCTACTTATTTTTATCCTAGGTTAATAGGCGAATACCAACCATTGTTTATAGGCATGCTAATTATGAATTTTGTGTTCCCAATTTTAGTATTAATGAACAGTGATTATAAAAGAATACCATGGTTTGTAGTATTGGCAGGGTTAATTATTTTAACGGGTCATTATTTAGATGTATTTGTAATGGTTAATCCAGGTACGGTGGGTAGTCATTGGCATTTTGGCATTCCTGAAATAGGGGCATTAATGTTCTTTGCAGGGTTATTTATTTTTGTAGTGTTCAATTCACTTACAAAAGCACCATTACATCCTAAAGAGAATCCATTTATTAAAGAAAGTGAAATTTTTCATTATTAAAAAATATCAAGCATAACAGATGAAGGCACTATTTTTTATTATCATTTTTGTAGTTTTAATTGTTGCTTGTTGGCAATTTGTAAAATTATTGGGCTTAACAAAAGTTGATAATCAAACCGCTACAGAAAAAGAAAATAACATTAACGGATGGTTAATGCTTGGTTTAATGGGCTTTATTTATGGCTTAATGATATACACCCTTTTTCAAGGTCGTATCGTTTTGTTGCCCGAATTATCTGCTTCCGAAGAAGGTCACCACATAGATGTACTTTTTAAAGTGACTATGGCTTTAATTTTGGTAGTTCAATTTATAATGCAGTTTTTACTCTTCTATTTTACTTTTCAATACAGAGGAACTGACACCAGAAAAGCATACTTTTTTGCCGATAGCCATAAATTGGAAACAATTTGGACTGTAATTCCAGCAATAGTACTTTCCGGGCTGATTATTTATGGTATTTGGACATGGAATAATGTAATGGATTCTTCTGATGCTGAAAATCCCATATTTATTGAATTGTACGGAAAACAGTTTCAATGGGACGCCCGTTATGCAGGAGAAGATAACCAATTAGGGAATGCGAATGTTCGTTTTATCGAAGGAACCAATACCATGGGTGTTGACATGACGGATAAAAATTCAGCTGATGATATTCCACTGGTAGTTAACGAGGGGCAATTTGTTAAGGAACTCCATATCCCAAAAGGAAGAAAAGTAATATTCAAGATTCGTTCTCAAGATGTGTTGCACTCTGTGTACATGCCTCACTTTAGGGCTCAAATGAACGCAGTACCTGGTATGGTAACGGAAATTGCTTTTACACCAACTGTAACAACTGCTGAAATGCGTTTAAATGAGGATACTAAAGCAAAATTTGATGCTATAAATGTACTTAGGGAAGAAAAAGGGGAAGAGGCTGTAGAATTTGATTATCTAATATTGTGTAATAAAATTTGTGGATCTTCACATTATAATATGCAGTTAAAGGTTGTGGTAGACGAAGAAGCTGACTTTAAAAAATGGTTGGCTGCTCAAAAGACCTATGCTCAATTGAATACTAAATAATAAAAAATAAATATTTTAAAATATGTCAGATCATCATCATAAAGAAACTTTTGTAACAAAGTACATCTTTAGTCAAGATCATAAAATGATTTCTAAGCAATATCTTATTACGGGTATTGTTATGGGTTGTATAGGCGTGTTTATGTCTATGTTATTTCGTTTGCAATTAGCCTACCCTGAACAATCGTTCAGTATTATAGAAGCGTTTTTAGGCAGAGCGGGCGAAGGTGGTGTTATGACGCCAGATATGTACCTTTCCTTAGTTACCATTCACGGTACCATAATGGTATTTTTTGTATTAACGGCCGCATTAAGTGGTACGTTCAGTAACTTACTTATTCCGTTTCAGATTGGTGCAAGGGATATGGCATCGCCATTTTTGAACATGCTTTCTTATTGGTTGTTCTTTTTATCTAGTGTAATCATGGTCATTTCATTATTTGTTGAAACTGGCCCAGCTAATGCAGGTTGGACAATTTATCCACCATTAAGTGCATTGCCACAGGCTATTTCAGGTTCTGGTTTAGGTATGACGTTGTGGTTAGTATCAATGGCTATATTCATTGCCTCATCATTAATGGGAGCATTAAACTATATAGTGACGGTATTGAATTTAAGAACAAAAGGAATGAAAATGACAAGATTACCATTAACAATTTGGTCATTTTTTGTAACAGCTATTATCGGTGTGGTTTCATTCCCTGTGTTATTGTCAGCAGCATTATTACTGATAATGGATAGAAGTTTTGGTACTTCTTTCTTCTTATCGGATATATATATAGCCGGTGAAGTATTACATTATAAAGGAGGTTCCCCGGTATTGTTTGAACACTTATTCTGGTTCTTGGGTCACCCAGAGGTTTATATAGTTATTTTACCTGCTATGGGTATAGTTTCTGAAGTATTGGCAACGAATTCCCGTAAACCAATTTTTGGTTACAGAGCGATGATTATTTCCATAATTGCCATTGCATTTTTATCTACCATTGTATGGGGACATCATATGTTTGTAACTGGTATGAATCCGTTTTTGGGTTCTGTGTTTACATTTACAACTTTATTGATTGCAATTCCATCAGCTGTAAAAGCCTTTAACTGGATAACCACCATATGGAAGGGAAATCTGCAATTGAATCCTGCCATGCTATATTCTATCGGTTTTGTGTCGACATTTATTACAGGTGGATTGACAGGATTAATTCTTGGAGATAGTGCTATTGATATTAACGTGCATGATACTTATTTTGTAGTGGCTCACTTCCACTTGGTAATGGGTGTATCTGCCATATTCGGGATGTTTGCCGGTGTGTATCATTGGTTCCCTAAAATGTATGGTAAAATGATGAACAAAGATTTGGGGTATCTGCATTTTTGGCTAACAGCAATTTCCGCTTATGGTGTATTTTTCCCAATGCATTTTGTAGGGTTGGCAGGTTTACCAAGACGTTATTATAACAATACGGCATTCCCAATTTTTGATGATTTGTTACATATAAATAAAGTAATGACCATCTTCGCTATTATTGGCGGATTGGCTCAAATTATATTTTTGGCAAACTTCTTCTTTAGTATTTATAAAGGCAAAAGAGCACCTAAAAATCCTTGGAAAGCAAATACCTTAGAATGGACTACACAAATTGAGCATATTCATGGTAACTGGCCTGGAGAAATACCAGCCGTACACCGTTGGCCTTATGACTATAGTAAGTTAGATGAGAATGGCGAACTTTGGGGCGGACAAGATTATACGTTACAAACGGTACCGATGCGTGAGGGTGAGGAGGATTTTAGTTAGTATGATACAAAAAAAGCCTTATTTTGAAGTTTTTTTACAAGCCTACTAATTAGATTTAAACCTTATTTTGAATTTTAATTTTTCTTTCAAATATATTAATAAAGTGTATATGAAAATGGAAATCCCAATCATTTCCAGTGTTTCCTCAATGGTATAGAGAATTGAAATTAATGTTTGAGAGGGTGTTTCAATGGTAACAGCTTTTGACCCAAGCATTTCTAAACCAACAGCTCCAGTGATATAAACACCGCCAGAAATAATAAATAAGAATCTTATCTTTTTTGGTAATTTTAATAGAAAGTATTTAAAATAAACTATCGCCAGAATTATTACAAATATGCTATAAGGAATCACCCATGAGTAATACAGAACTCCTGTGAACTTAAACTTATTTTCTAAAAAACTTCCGATTCGTTCGTGGATGGATATAAATTCATCTACAGATAAAAACAAAAAGCAAATTGACAAGATCATCCATAGCAGATAATTATTGCCTAATTTTTTATGAATTAAACTAATTAATGCAAGTAAAAATGTGCAAAAAAACAAAATTAGAGTAGAGAAGTATGTCGGTACATTTGATTCTTGATCTAAATTGAACATTTCAAAAATAAATTTATTATAATAGTTAAGATTTATTTTCGCTATAATTACTACACAGTTGGCGGTAACTATAATCAGAATACATAGTACTAATAATTTTAACGTTTTGGTTGGGTTGATATTTATTTTCATTGATTTTTTAGTTTGTTGTTTAGGAAAATTATATATACCAATGAAACAATCCCAATCAAAAATTCTATATATTCAGAGAGTCTTTGCAGCCCTATATCATAATTTTTATTTATTGGAAAAAAATCAGCGTATAAATCAATAAGAGTAACTATTGTAATAACAATTAGGTAAGAATATAATATTTTAGGAAGAGTTAATAAACTGAGATTATTATTATTCTTAAATACCAGAAAGCCTAGCAATCCTCCAACACCAAAAATAAGTCTGAAATATTCAGACTTCCCCTGTAATCCATTTAAATTGTGTAGTGTGAGTTCTTGTTGAGCATTTAGTTTTTTAAAATTATTAGGCGTTTCAAAATTAAAAATTTGTTGTCCCCAAGCAATTTCTTCCATTGCAATAAATAATAAACCGATTATAAAAATGAGTAAAATTACCCATAGGTAAGTTTTTATATTCTTAAAATAAATAAACAAGAATCTAAATCCTATAATACTGGCTATAAAAAGGAAGATAAATGTTAACATTTCTATTAAATTATTTTCCTTAAGAATGTTTAAAGTAAATTGTTGTGTTACTGAATATGCTAACATTAACCCTACTAGAGGTACCGTTATAATTGGAAATATAAATAGACCAATATAACTTAAATATGATATCCTTAAATAATCACAGTCATTTTTAAACATATATCTCATAAATTGTAAATTTGATTAAATTAAGATACAAATGTTATCTTAGATATTTATAAAACAACAAACAATCAGAACCTCCTACTTTCGTTTATTTTTTTCTTTTTTATGTATTACTTAATCGATAACTATAATATTAGAAACAACCCATTGTGCATTATGATTTAAAAGAAAAAAAGTTGTTCATCTTACTGAAAATCAGCAAATTGATTTAACCACAAATCATTAACAATGAACAGCTTAAATGCAAATTACAAAAGAATATTGGAAGTATTACGAAAAATATCAAAAGAACAACTTTTAAACTATCAAAGGCGTCAACCAAAGCTTAGTGATTTAGAACTTATTAGTTTGGGTTTAACCGCTGAATTTATAAGAATAGATAGTGAAAACGACTTGTTTAGAAAACTTCCAAAAAATATATTAGAAAAAATCAAACGTAGTGTCTACAATAGAAGACGAAGGAAACTTGCTAATAATCTCAATAATATTCGGTTAAAATTAGCTTCCGCTTTTAATGAGTTTGAAAATCATTTTGTTGTAGACAGTATGCCTTTAGAAGTTTGTAAATTATCAAGAAGCTAACGTGCCAAAGTCTGTAAAGAAGCTGCTTATGCGTTTCCGGACAAAGGCTTTTGTGCTGCACAAAACGCTAACTATTATGGCAATAAATTACTCGCTGTTTGTTCTGTAAACGGTGTTTTTCAAAATCTTGACTTAAGTCCTGCTTCTATACACGATGTAAATTATCTCAAGGATATTAAGATGCAGATAAGTGATTGCACGTTAATTGGCGAAAGAGGTCATTTGTCGGCTAACATTCAACTTAACTTATTTGAAACCTGTAACATAAAGCTAAACACGCCTAAGAGAAACAATCAAAAGGATTACAAAAAACAACATTATGCGTTTAGAAAAAAGAAAAAAAAGGATAGAAACATTTTTAGAATAACAAATAAAAGCTAAATAGGGTTATCTTTGAGAAAACAATCCTACTCAAATGCGATTCCTTAAAAAACTACTCAAATACTTATTGGTTTTAATTATCCTAATCGCGGTTGGAGTATATTTCTTTCTTCAAAGCTTAAAACCAACCTATGAAGGTGAATTAAAATTAGCCTCATTGACAGACAAGGTTGAAGTTTATTACGACAATTACGGAATTCCACATATTTATGCTCAAAACGAATTGGATGCACGAAGAGCTTTAGGCTACGTCCACGCCCAAGACCGACTTTGGCAAATGGAAGTAATAAGGCGTTTGGCAGCTGGCAGACTATCCGAACTTTTTGGCGAAAAATTAATTAGAACCGACAAATTCTTTTCAGGTTTGGGTATAGAAGAAGCCTCAGTAAAAACCATTGCCGAATTAGATAAAAGTTCAGAATCTTATAAGCAGACTATGGCATATTTAGATGGCGTCAATCAATTTATAAAAGACGGGCCAAAACCAATAGAGTTTTACTTATTAGGAATAGATAAGGAAGAATACACACTTAACGATGTCTATAATGTATTTGGTTATATGGCATTCAGTTTTGCCATTGCCCACAAAACGGATCCGCTATTGACTCAAATAAAAGAGAACCTTGGTGATGATTATTTAAAAGAACTTAACATTCCCATTACTGATAATTCTACACTCATAAAAAATGAAGTCAATCCTATTTTAAAAAAAGGTCTTGCTCAAGCGGTAAATGATCTCTACGAGAATTTGCCTGTTTCGCCCTTTATTGGGAGTAATGCTTGGGTAATTGGACCAGAAAAAACCAAAAACGGAAAAGTTATTTTGGCAAATGATTCACATATAGGTTTTGGGCAACCTTCGGTGTGGTACCAATCGCATATTAAAACACCAGATTACGAAATGTACGGTTATAATTTGGCATTAACGCCTTTTCCATTGCTTGGGCATGACAGGCATTATGCTTATGGAGTTACCATGTTTGAAAACGATGATGTCGATTTCTACTTCGAAGAAAATAACCCCCAAAACCCAAATGAATATAAAACCCCAAATGGTTATGAAACTTATAAAATTATAGACAAAGAAATAAAAGTAAAAGATGCCGAACCCATAAAATATCAAATCAAGGTCAGTAAACATGGTCCAGTTATGAACGATATTATTGAACATATTACTGACGAGCGACCAATAGCCATGAGTTGGATATACACCCAATTACCTAATAAAATGCTAGAAGCGTCTTTTGGAATGTCACATTCAAAAACACTCCACGATTTTAAAAATGCAACAGCATTAGTTCACGCTCCTGGTTTAAATATTATGTATGGCGATGCCGATGATAATATTGCTTGGTTTGCAGTCGCGAAGTTGTATAAATTGAATGATAGTGTAAATTCCAAAACCATTTTAAACGGAGCGAGCGGGACGGATGAAAAAATTGCGTATTTAGATTTTTCTGAAAATCCACAAGCTATAAATCCGAAAAGTAAGTATGTGTATTCTGCAAATAACCAGCCTGCCTCGCCGGCAGTCGGGCCTGATTCTATTGCAGGAAGGTTATATCCGGGTTATTATTTAACGGAAGACAGAGCGAAGCGTATAGTAGGGTTATTGGAAGCCAAAAACGATTTTACCAAGGAAGATGTTATGGAAATGATTAATGATGTTACAAGCTCGGTAACGCCATCAATAGTAGAAAATGCCTTAAGAAGTATTAAAGCATATGATTTTTCAGACTCCGAGAAAAAAGCTATTCAAACCCTACAAAATTGGGATGGTAGTTATAATTTAGAGAGTGTTGCTCCCACAATTTACAATCGCTTTTTATATGAGTTTTTAGTCAATACTTTTAAAGATGAAATGGGTTCGAGTTTTGAGTTATTTCTCAATAACCGTTTACAAAAGGAAATGAACGCTGTACAAATGGCAAAAGACAGTTCCATTTGGTGGGATGATATAAGTACAAAAAATAAGATTGAAACCAAACAAGACATAATTACCAAATCCTTAAAAAATGCAGTTACTTTTTTAGAAAGTCAACTGGGAAATTCCGTTGACCAATGGACGTGGAATAAAGTCCACACCCTAGAACACAAACATCCAATGGGTGAAGTGGCAATGTTGCGAAAATATTTTAATGTGGGACCTTTTGAAATCAACGGAGGTTCAGAAGTGATTAATAATTTAGGCTTTAAATTGGACAGCACTGGGTATTATCAAGTAACTTCAGGTCCTTCTACACGAAGGGTTATTGACTTTTCTGATGTTGAAAGCAGTATGAGTATTTTACCTACTGGGCAATCTGGTAATGTGTTAAATAAGCACTATAAAGACCAAGCGGAGAAGTTTAACAAAGGCGAGTTTGTACCAATGTTGATGAATGAAAAGGTGATAAAAGAGTTTGAGAGGAAGTTGGTGTTGATGCCTGAAAGCTATTAAATTGCAACCATATTCGATATAACCACGATGTGGTTATACATAGGTATAACATTTATGAAAAACCTACTTCTGACAATATTATTCTCAATTGGATTTAACTTTATTTATAGTCAAACTGAGTTTTCGCAACATTCAATCGATTTTTCCAAGAACAATAATAAAAGAAAAGTAAATGTATCAGAAGTTTCAATAATTGTAGATGGGATTAAAATTAATGGAAAAAAACTTGGACAAGCTTATAGATTTCCTAAAATTGATTCGTCCAAAACATTTAATTTTTTCATTAAAACAAATAAAATGAGATTTAATTCAGGACCTTATAAGGCTTGGATTTTGAATAAGGGCTCAAACATAACTCTGGGAAAAATAACACGGACAGACAAGCTTTTATCGGTTGCGAAATATAACGGAATGGAAAAAAATGAAGAGAATTATGAAATATTTTCAAAACGTTTTTTCATACCAAACGGTTTTACGATTGACATAAACAACCATGAAAAAATTAAGCGTCTTGACTATTTAGTTATTAATCCAATCCAAAAGGGAGATGGAAGTTATGTATTAACCAAAAAAATAGTTAAACTCAAAAAATAAAAGCGTTTGAAAACTAAGGATTTAATTATAAGCATTCGACACATTCTGAAAAATATCAAGTTAAAAACAAAATGAAACTCACCAAAGAACAATTGGATGCTTGTGCGTATATATTTGAGAAAGCTAACGGTAATGAAACATCACAATACGAAGAAAAAACAATTGCTGAATCTGGGCTAAAAAATTTAAACCCATGCGAATTGAAAATCCAAATTATCAACGGACTGAATGACGGGCTTTACTTGGACTCAAAAGAGCGAATAAGTGCTTATTGGGCTTTGAGTAAAGTTCACGATAAGAATTTAATTCCTAATTTTAGAATATGGCTTAAAATAGAACTTGAAAAACAAGATTCTGTCGCAATCTATCAATTAATGATTGCCTTAGGTAATTTAGAAGAAGCTGTTTTCAATAAAAATCGAAAAGGAAGTGCATTCAACGAAACTGAATTGAATTTAAGGGATGCAGAAAATTATTTAAAAAAGATTTGAATATCCATAATTAATAATAATATTGTATACGTCATGCTAAACTCGTTTCAGCACCTCATATCCATTTAACATTCATCCGTTTGTCAGATGTGGTTCTGAGACAAGATCGGGGTGACAAACGGATTATTTAACATTACGGACAATCTAATAAAGAATTAGTTTATACATATATAAAATGGAAATTAAAATAAAAAACATAGCCCTACTTATTATTTTTCTCCTTGTTATTATTTTTATAATGATTAATCAGAACTTTACTGAAAAAGTGAAAATGGAAAGCTATGAGGAACAATTCCATAAAGTTTTAACTAAAGAACAATTTTATTTTTCAGGAATTATTATTTCGACACATGAAGAGGAGTATGGGGCTGGATTTCTATGCCTAAAAAAAATTACTACTAATAAAAAATCAGGTTACTTGTTTACTATAAATAATAACTTTGTAGCTGGCGTTTACAATAATACTATTAAGTATATTGGGGATATTTCCATAACCAACGCTGTCGGTGAACTAGATAAAATAAAAAAAGGAGATTCTGTTAATTACAACATTGACTTAAATAATAAAATTACCATATATAGAAATAATGATTTAATACTAAAGAGAGATGCATTCGTTTATAAAGTCAATTATAATCAAGATTATAGATTTATTGATTGTGAATAACCTCCCGCTGGGCGAAGTGTAGAACAAATTTAAATGCTACGCTGTGCGAATGTCCCTCTGCTCCCGCCAGTTTGCAACTAGTGGCTTTTTCTAATTCTTATCCTCTTTTTCCTTAACTTCAGGATTTATGTTCATTTGCTGAAAAACAGAATTGGTAAGATTATCAAATTTACCTTCATCCACATATTTGCGTACCTGTTGCGGATTAAAATTACCGTTCAAATAAAATACGGAATTGCTTTTGGCCCCATTTTTATAAATGATAATTTCTTTTACTACATCCTTTTTTTCTCTCAGGCTAATTAAAGTCCTGATATCGTCATTGTTTTTCCGATATACATCAACAAAATTTTTAGAAACCAAACTATTGATTTCATTACTAATTCTATTGGCCTCAATATCTGTTTGGGGGCTTAATTGTATATATCTTATATCACGTACATTTCCCATAAAACTATTCATTTCACCAGAACTATGCCTTAATAAGCTCAATAAATATTGTGGCACTTGTATAGCGGTTACTTGTGGGTCGTTTTTATGAGCATTGTAAAAACTATTGATGGAATTGTAACTGCCACAAGAAAGTAATGAAAATGCAAAAAGCAACAAAATAATTTTTTTCATAGAATTGAGATTTTGTATAAAAATACTAAAATTTAATTAAGGATTAATTAGTTGGATTTTTAAAAATAAATCTTAACTTTGTTATTGTAATGAAAATAAAAAAATTATCAAATAGTATTATTCTTAACATTGTGATTATTAAATCGCAATGAATAGGAATGTAATATTATTTTAATAATATATGAACCTTCCTAATTTTAGGAAGGTTTTTTTTTGAATTGAATATAATATAATGCATGCAGTAAAATACTGAAAATAAGACATTTAAGTTAAATACAAAATTTTGAATTTAATGTAACCATAGTAAAGGATACAAGAATAAATTGAACAAATATTACTTTCGACAGTTCAAACAGAAAAATAACAAGTCTGTCGTTAAAAGATAAGCAAATTTTATGATTAATAAATACAGTAGAGTAGTTACCCAAGACGATACACAGCCAGCTGCACAAGCCATGTTACATGCGGTTGGGTTGTCAGATGAAGATTTCAATAAACCATTAGTTGGAATTGCCAGTACAGGTTATGAAGGCAATCCTTGTAATATGCACCTGAACGATTTGGCAAAACTTGTTAAAAAAGGCACAAAAGAAGCAGACGTAGTTGGGTTAATTTTTAATACCATTGGCGTAAGTGATGGAATTTCTATGGGTACACCTGGTATGAGGTTTTCATTGCCTTCACGTGATGTGATTGCCGATTCCATGGAAACCGTTGTGCAAGCTATGGCATATGACGGAATGGTTACTGTTGTAGGTTGTGATAAAAATATGCCTGGAGCCTTGATGGCAATGTTACGGTTAAATAGACCTTCTATTTTGGTCTATGGAGGAACGATTGCTTCCGGTTGCCATAACGATAGAAAATTGGATATTGTTTCTGCTTTTGAAGCTTGGGGCGAAAAGGTTGCAGGTACTATGCAAGAAACGGAGTACAGAGCAATTATCCAAAAGGCAATTCCCGGAGCGGGAGCTTGTGGAGGTATGTACACTGCAAATACAATGGCCTCAGCGATTGAAGCATTGGGTATGGCGTTGCCATATAATTCATCAAATCCTGCCATTAGTAAAGATAAAGAAGCAGAAAGTATCGCAGCTGGTAAAGCAATGCGGCTTTTACTGGAAAAAGATATTAAACCATTAGATATTGTTACGCGTAAATCATTGGAAAATGCTGTGCGATTGGTAACTATTTTAGGAGGATCAACCAATGCGGTATTGCACTTTTTGGCCATTGCCAGAGCGGCAAATATTGAATTTACATTGGCAGATTTTCAACATATTAGTGATACAACACCTTTCTTGGCAGATTTAAAACCTAGTGGTAAGTATTTAATGGAAGATGTACATCGTGTCGGTGGAATTCCCGCCGTGTTAAAATACCTTTTGGTTAAAGGTTTATTACATGGTGATTGTTTGACCGTAACAGGAAAAACCTTGGCGGAAAATTTAATTGATGTTCCAGATTTGATGGAAAATCAAGATGTAATTAAACCTTTGGAAAGTCCTATTAAAGAAACTGGTCATCTACGAATTATGTTTGGTAATTTGGCGGAAGATGGTTGCGTAGCAAAAATTACGGGTAAAGAAGGTTTGCGTTTTAAAGGTACAGCAAGGGTTTTTGATAGCGAATTTGAAGCTAACCGAGGTATTGGAGAAGGAAAGGTTCAAAAAGGAGACGTAGTGGTGATTCGTTACGAAGGGCCAAAAGGAGGTCCTGGTATGCCAGAAATGCTAAAACCAACAGCAGCCATTATGGGTGCAGGCTTAGGTAAAGATGTGGCATTAATTACAGATGGTCGTTTTTCTGGCGGTACACACGGTTTTGTGGTAGGGCATATTACACCCGAAGCACAAGATGGTGGTACAATTGCCTTGGTTGAAAATGGTGATGAAATCATAATTGACGCAGAAACCAATAGTATTTCAGTAACAGTTTCTGATAATGAATTAAAACGAAGAAAAGCCAATTGGAAACAACCTGATTTAAAATTTAATAAAGGAGTATTATACAAATATGCAAAAACGGTTTCGTCAGCATCTAAAGGGTGTGTAACCGATGAGTTTTAAAGTAAGTACAATTGAATAAATAGCCCGCTTAAGATTTGGGTAAATATTTTCTTAAGCGGAGAACATGAAATTATATACGAAGTCTAAAATGTTTTTTGCCACGAATTCACTAATTTGTATGTGGAATTATTTGGTAAAAAGTAATTTCCACGAAACCCCCCTCCGAAGGAGGGGGCTAGGGGGAGGCTATAAAACAATAACAATTATGAGTACAGAAACACAAACTGTTAAAAAAACAGCAACTTCTAAAAAAGTAACCATTTCGGGTGCGGAAGCCGTTATAAAATGTTTATTAGAAGAGGGTGTTGATTTAATTTACGGATATCCCGGTGGGGCAATTATGCCTGTTTATGACGAGCTTTATAAATATCAGGATAAACTACATCATGTATTAACACGTCACGAACAAGGTGCAACGCATTCCGCTCAGGGGTTTGCCCGCGTAACTGGAAAAGTAGGTGTGGCTATTGCAACTTCAGGCCCTGGAGCAACCAATTTGGTTACAGGTATTGCTGATGCTCAAATAGACTCAACACCAATGGTTTGTATTACAGGTCAGGTTGCAAAACATTTATTGGGTTCTGATGCTTTTCAGGAAACCGATATTATTGGTATTTCTATGCCGGTTACCAAATGGAACTATCAAATTACCAAAGCCTCTGAAATTCCAGAAATTATGGCAAAGGCTTTTTATATTGCTCGTTCAGGAAGACCAGGTCCCGTGTTAATAGACATAACAAAAAATGCTCAATTTGATTCGCTGGATTTTGAATATGAAAAATGTACTTCGGTACGAAGCTATAAAGCTGTACCTGAAGTGAAGGAATATGCTTTAAATGCAGCTGCTGATGTTATTAATGAGGCTAAAAAACCTATGATTGTTTTTGGGCAAGGTGTAATTCTAGGTGGAGCTGAAGAAGAGTTTAAAGCCTTTATTGAAAAATCTGGAATTCCCTCGGCGTGGACTATTTTGGGCTTATCAGCATTGCCAACTGACCACCCTTTAAATGTGGGAATGGTTGGTATGCACGGTAATTACGGGCCTAATAAATTAACAAACGAATGTGATGCACTTATTGCCATCGGTATGCGATTTGACGATCGTGTTACGGGCGATTTGACAACTTATGCCAAACAGGCAAAAATTGTTCATTTTGAAATTGACCCTGCCGAAATTGATAAAAATGTAAAAACGGATGTAGCCGTGTTGGGAGATGTTAAAGAGACATTAGCTAAAATCCTTCCAAAAATTAATAAAAATTCCTATCCGGAATGGATGCAGGAATTTAAGGATCACATGGATATTGAGGTAGAAAAAGTTATTAAGAATGACATTCACCCCGTTAAGGAAAAACTGACCATGGGCGAAGTTATCAATCAGATAAACGAGGCTTCAAATGGTGATGCTATTATCGTTTCTGATGTGGGGCAACACCAAATGATTGCTTGTAGATATGCTAAATTTAACCAAACACGAAGTAACGTTACTTCTGGTGGTTTGGGCACTATGGGTTTTGCATTACCAGCGGCCATTGGTGCAAAAATGGGCCAACCGGATAGGGAAGTTGTGGCAATAATCGGAGATGGTAGTTATCAAATGACCATTCAAGAACTAGGTACAATTTATCAAACAAATGTACCCGTAAAAATTGTGGTGCTTAATAATGACTTTTTAGGAATGGTTCGCCAATGGCAACAATTATTTTTCGATAAAAGATATGCCTCAACGGAAATGATAAATCCTGATTTTGTTACCATTGCGAAAGGCTATCATATTGAAGCGGAATCCGTATCAAAAAGAGAAGATTTGGCAAGTGCCGTTCAGAGAATGTTGAAGTCGAAAGATGCTTTCTTTTTAGAAGTTAAAGTAGAAAAAGAAGATAATGTGTTCCCGATGATTCCATCTGGAGCGTCAGTATCAGATGTTCGATTGAGCTAAGTCCACAATAATTTTAATATAATAATTACATGGAAGATATTCAAAAATTCACATTTTCGGTTTATACCGAAAACAATATTGGCATTCTAAACCGCCTTTCGGCTATATTTTTAAAGCGTCATATCAATATTGAAAGTATGACGGTTTCTAAAACTGAAATAGATGATGTACGCCGGTTTACCTTTGTGGTTAATATTACAAAAGACCAGGCAGATAAATTGGTAGGTCAATTAGAAAAACAGATTGAGGTAATCAAAGCTTATACGCATACAGAAGATGAAATTATTTATCAAGAAACAGCTCTTTTTAAAATTTCATCCAAGCATTTGTATGATGAGGACATTCAAAGCCGACTGAAGTTCAGAAGGGCAAATATTGTGGCAATTACACCTAATTTCTTTGTGATAGAAGCCACAGGTTTGAAAGATGAAATTGATAATATGTACGATAAACTGAAACCTTTTGGTTTGTTGCAATTTGTGCGTTCGGGCAGAATCGCCATCTCAAGGTCTAAAATGGCTATTTCTGAAATGTTACAAGCGTATAATTGAGGTTAATAGAATTATTTTAGTGAGAATTGTCCCCTTGAGGATTATTGAAATGAAAATATATTTTCATTGAAGAT
This sequence comes from Aureibaculum koreense, assembly GCF_034296135.1. NCBI lineage: Bacteria > Pseudomonadati > Bacteroidota > Flavobacteriia > Flavobacteriales > Flavobacteriaceae > Aureibaculum > Aureibaculum koreense. The sequence continues at coordinate 245,617 of NZ_JAXKVV010000003.1, read as the reverse complement.
ACAGAGCGAAGCTCATTAGGGGTGTTTCATCACAGTTGTCAGCGTGTAAATTTTTGGCACGAACCCGCCTGCCGGACGGGCAGGTGCACGAATTATTAGAGGACAATGGTAAAAAAACAATTGGCTCAAATTCCCTTCCCTTTGGGAAGGGTTAGGGATGGGATACTAAGAATTTTAAAATTAAAAATCAAACAATAATAAAGAATAATAAAAATGACAAATTATTTTAACACACTTCCATTAAGATTACAATTAGAGCAATTAGGTCAATGCGATTTTATGGATCAATCAGAATTTACCGAAGGTGTAAAGGCATTAAAAGGTAAAAAAATTGTAATTGTAGGTTGTGGTGCACAAGGCTTGAACCAAGGGTTGAACATGCGTGATTCTGGATTGGATATTTCGTATGCCTTAAGAGAAGGGGCAATCAAAGAAAAGAGACAATCATTTAAAAATGCAAGTGAAAATGGTTTTAATGTTGGTACTTACGAAGAGTTGATTCCAACTGCTGATCTTGTTTCCAACCTAACACCGGATAAACAACATACCTCGGTTGTAAAATCAATAATGCCCTTGATGAAAAAAGGAGCAACATTGTCGTATTCCCACGGTTTTAATATTGTTGAGGAAGGCATGGAAGTTCGTAAAGATATTACCGTAATTATGACCGCACCAAAATGTCCAGGTTCGGAAGTTCGCGAAGAATATAAGAGAGGTTTTGGTGTACCAACATTAATTGCAGTACACCCTGAAAATGACCCAGAAGGGAAAGGTTTTGAACAAGCTAAAGCCTATGCTGCAGCAACAGGCGGGCACAGAGCGGGAGTTTTAAATTCATCTTTTGTAGCTGAGGTAAAATCCGATTTAATGGGTGAACAAACCATACTTTGTGGACTGCTACAAACTGGTTCAATCTTATCTTTTGATAAAATGGTTGAAAAAGGAATTGATGCGGGTTATGCCTCAAAATTAATTCAATATGGTTGGGAAACGATAACAGAAGCTTTAAAGCACGGTGGAATTACCAATATGATGGACAGGTTGTCAAATCCTGCCAAGATAAAAGCATATAATTTGTCAGAGGAATTGAAAGATATTATGCGTCCACTTTTTCAAAAACACATGGACGATATTATGAGCGGTCATTTTTCTAAAACTATGATGGAAGACTGGGCGAACAACGATAAAAATTTGTTAAGCTGGAGGGAAGCCACTGGCGAAACTGCTTTTGAAAAAACAGAAAATACAAGCCAGAAAATAGCTGAACAAGAATATTTTGACAATGCCGTTTTAATGGTTGCATTTGTAAAATCAGGTGTGGAATTGGCATTTGAAACCATGACGGAAGCTGGTATTAAACCAGAATCTGCATATTACGAATCGTTACATGAAACGCCATTAATTGCGAATACTATTGCCAGAAAAAAATTGTTCGAAATGAACAGGATTATTTCTGATACCGCAGAATATGGTTGTTACTTATTTGACCATGCTTGTAAGCCATTATTAACCGATTTTATGAAAGGCATTGATACCGATGTAATTGGTACAACTTTCGGAAAAGGTAAAGATAACAGTGTTGAAAATCAAGAATTAATAGCAGTTAACAAATCCATCAGACAACATCCCGTTGAGGAAATTGGAGCAAGTTTAAGAGCTTCTATGACCGCGATGAAGAAGATTGTTTAGGTAGAGGTGATCGTTAGTCGTTGGACTAGTGGCCGTTGAAAAGTAGCTAAATTAACTGTAACTGACCTGCAAGGTTTTTACTTGTCCGCCGAAGCTTTTGTTTCTGAGCGAAGGAGGAAAACCTTGTAGGTCTTTTTCGTATCTTTCCTTCATTAAGTTTAAAACATAAAAAATCAAATGAGTCCGAACCCACAAATAATAACCTTAAAATCCGTCAAACAAGCCGCTGAAATCTTAAGAGAAGTGGCTATAAAAACGCCTTTGCAAAAGAATCTTAATCTATCCTCAAAGTTTGGTGCTAATATTTTATTGAAACGTGAAGATTTACAACAGGTAAGGAGTTATAAAATCAGGGGTGCGTACCATAAAATAAGTTCGTTATCCACCAAGGAAACTGAAAATGGAATTGTTTGTGCCAGTGCGGGAAATCACGCACAAGGTGTTGCTTTCGCCTGTAATAAGTTAAAAATAAAAGGCACTATTGTGATGCCTGCACCCACTCCAAAACAAAAAATAGAACAAGTTAAAATGTTTGGTGGTGATTTTGTTGAAGTGCTATTGATCGGCGATACTTTTGATGACGCTTCAAATAGTGCTAAAAAACTGTGTTTGGACCAACATAAAACATTTGTACACCCTTTTGATGATATAAAAATAATTGAGGGACAAGCGACAATTGGTTTAGAGATTATTGAACAATATAAAGTACCTATTGATTATGTTTTTTTACCTGTTGGTGGTGGTGGATTGGCCTCGGGCTTATCCAGTGTTTTTAAGTTTTTATCTCCACACACCAAAATAATCGGTGTAGAACCAGAGGGAGCACCCTCAATGAAAACGGCAATGGAACATAATAATGTAGTGATATTAGAAACTATTGATAAATTTATTGACGGAGCAGCGGTAAAAGAGGTTGGTCAATTACCTTTTGAAATTTGCAGGGAAAATCTATATAAAATGATTACTATACCAGAGGGGAAAGTGTGTCAGACTATTTTAGATTTATATAATAAAGATGCCATTGTGGTTGAGCCCGCCGGGGCATTGTCTATTTCGGCTTTAGATATTTTTAAAGACGAAATTAAAGGTAAAAATGTAGTATGTATTGTCAGTGGTAGTAATAATGATATTACCCGAACATCAGAAATTAAAGAACGGGCATTGTTATATGCCAATTTAAAGCATTATTTCATTATCCGGTTTCCTCAAAGAGCAGGTGCTTTAAAAGAATTTGTTGCTGAAATTTTAGGAACAAATGACGATATTACACACTTTGAATATTCTAAAAAACACAGCAAAGAAAATGCCCCGGCCGTGGTAGGAATTGAATTGAAAAACGAAGAGGATTTAGAACCGTTAATCACTAGGATGAAGGCCCGTAATTTCTTTGGAGAATATATAAACAACAAACCTGATCTATTTGACTTTTTGGTATAAATAAATAGTTTAGATGTTGATGAGTTTAGTAGATTAGTTGGTTCTGTTATTATTCCTTCTGTCATTCAGAGCGAGCAAAGAAATGGTTATCAATCAGGGGAGAATTAAGGCGAGTGAAGAATCTCATAATCATTATTAGAAATTACATCGTTATAGTTGTTTTTTGCAAAACGCATCTTTCTTTATTTTTTAAAATGGTAATTTTACTTTTTAAAATGAAACCAACATGAACATTCCAACGCAATACCAAATAAAAACACCATTACATCAAAAAAAATATTTAATTAATGGTGAGTTAAAAACATGGACAGGTAAAACTACTGAAGTGTTTTCTACTATATCTACAACAGAAACTTACAAACCAACGTTGCTAGGCACAATTCCGTACATGGAAAAAGAAACAGCCATTGAAGCACTTGAAGCTGCTTGCAATGCCTATGATAAAGGCCAGGGAAATTGGTCAACGATGAGGGTAGAAAAGCGTATTGCTTGTATGGAAAAGTTTGTAGAGTTGATGAAGAAAGAAAGGGAAGAGGTAGTGAAGCTTTTAATGTGGGAAATCGGTAAATCCTTACCCGATTCTCAAAAAGAATTTGACCGTACCGTAGATTATATCTACGACACCATTGAAGAATACAAACAACTGGACAGAGATAATGCAAAATTTTCTAAAGAGGACGGAATTTATGCACATATACGCAGAGGACCTTTGGGTGTTGTGCTGTGTTTAGCACCTTATAATTATCCGCTAAACGAAACATTTGCATTGTTAATTCCCGCTTTAATAATGGGGAATACGACAATTTTTAAGCCCGCAAAACACGGTGTATTGTTGATTTCTCCTTTATTGGAAGCCTTTCAAAAGAGTTTTCCTAAGGGAGTGGTAAATATAGTTTATGGAAGAGGGCGTCAAGTAGCCGCACCAATTATGCAAAGCGGTAAAATAGATGTTTTGGCATTGATTGGTAATAGTAAATCTGCTATTGCGTTACAAGACCAACACCCCAATAAAAACAGATTGAGATTGGTATTAGGATTGGAGGCTAAAAATCCTGCCATTATCTTGCCAGATGCTGATTTAGAATTGACTATCAATGAATGTATTGCTGGTACATTATCATTTAATGGGCAACGGTGTACCGCGTTAAAATTGGTTTATGTGCACGAAGACATTCAAGAAGAATTCAATAAACGTTATGCAGAAAAAGTTGATGCGTTAAAATTCGGTAACCCATGGGAAGAAGGTGTAAAATTAACCCCTTTACCCGAACCTGATAAACCCGCTTATATTCAAGAATTGATTGATGATGCTTTAGCAAAAGGAGCCGAAATTATCAATAAAAAAGGTGGTGAAACTACGGAAAATTATATTTTCCCTGCGGTATTATATCCGGTGAATAAAGATATGCGAGTATATAATGAGGAACAATTTGGCCCCGTTGTACCGATTATTCCTTTTGCAGATATTCAAGAGCCATTAAGTGATATGGCAGATTCTAACTATGGACAGCAAGTCAGTTTATTTGGACAAAGTGTACAGACCTTGGCTCCATTGATTGATACCTTGGTCAATTTGGTATGTAGAGTAAATTTAAACAGTTCTTGCCAACGTGGCCCCGATGTTTTTCCGTTTACAGGGCGTAAAGATTCGGCAGTAGCTACGCTTAGTGTACACGATGCTTTACGTTCTTTTTCTATAAGGACTTTTGTGGCTTCAAAAGATAATGACTATAATAATAAAATCTTGTTAGATTTGTTAAAATCTAGAAAATCTAATTTTATAAGTACGGATTATATTTTGTAGGAGGTTTTGTCAAAAATTTTACTAAAATATTTTATCTTGTAATTATTAAACGTATAGATGCAATACATTTATATAATTGTTACGGATAATTTCTGAACCACTCATGTAATAAAAAAGCTTGACTTTCTCAAAAAAAGTTGTAACTTAGGTATGTTAAAAAACTACAGAAGACACAAGAGGTGAAGCTTTAGCTTCACCTCTTGTGTCTTCTAAGGTTATATGCTTTTGCCCTATAACACAACACTATTAACACAAAACAGTCAATACTATTTTGTCACAATTATTTACTATATTTGTGACAGATTTTATATTTAAAAATGGCTGTATCTGTTGAAAATAAAGTAAAAAAGGCAATTGCTAATTATAAAACGGGAAAAATATTTTTCCCGTCTAACTTTTTTAAATTTGGAACTTCCACAGCAGTTAGACAAGCTTTAAACAGATTAGAAGACGATGAATTTCTTTTAAGATTAGCCCACGGAATTTATCTTTATCCAAAAAGACATCCGAAATTTGGAATTCTATATCCTAGTATTGAAGAAATAGCGATAGCTATCGCTAAAAGAGATAAAGCTAGAATAATCCCTACAGGAATACATGCTCTAAATAAATTAGGATTATCTACACAAGTGCCAATGAATGTTGTTTACTTAACTGACGGATCTTCAAGGTCAATAAAAGTTAATAACGGAAGTGTGAAATTTAAAAAAGCTTCGCCAAAACTGCTTTCTGTGAAAAGCGATAAAATCATACTTGTAATACAAGCTTTAAAAGAATTAGGACAAAAAAATATAGATTCAAAAGTTAAAGAGCGAATAAAGCAGATATTATTAACAGTTGATGAAGATGTCATGATACATGATATAAAACTTGCACCTCAATGGATAGCCGAAATAATTAAAGAATTAATTGAACAATAAAAATGGAGGAATGGTTTAAATTAAGCGAGAACGATAGAAGAATTGTGATAAATCAAGTAAGTACTAAAACTGGGTTGCTTCCAGTTGCTGTTGAAAAAGATTTATGGGTAATGATAGCTTTGCAAGCTGTATTTTCAACAGAAGTCGCTGAACATATAGTATTCAAAGGAGGAACATCTCTCAGTAAAGCTTGGGGAATAATAGAAAGGTTTTCAGAAGACATTGATTTAGCTATAGACAGAGCATTTTTTGGTTTTAACGGTGAATTAAGTAGAGCACAAGTTAAGAATCTCAGAAAAACATCCTGTAAGTATATCGACGAAAAGTTCCATTTACTTCTTAAAGAAGCTCTTTTAAAAAATGGAGTAAAAGAATTTGAATTAAGTGTTACAGAATTTGAAGAATCAGACACAGACCCATTAGCGATAGAATTAAGATATAATTCAATAGTTGAGCAAAAAGAATATCTTCAACCAAGAATATTAATCGAAATTAGTTCAAGGTCTCTCATTGAACCATACGAAAATAAAAAGTTATCATCTCTTATAAGTGAAAGCTATCCAAAAGAAAACTTCATTGACCAACCAATAAATGTACCAACCGTAATTCCAACCAGAACTTTAATAGAAAAGATGTTCTTATTACATGAAGAATTTCAAAAACCAAAAGACAGAAAAATTAGAAGCGAAAGAATGACCAGACATCTTTATGATATTTCACGACTCATGGAAACGGAATATTTAGAAAAAGCAATTACTAACAAAGAATTGTATGATACTATTATAGAACATAGAAATAAATTGACAAAAGTTTCCTGGGTGGATTATGATAATCACAGATATAGTACTTTAAACTTTATTCCGCCAAAAGAAATAATAGATTATTACAAAAAAGATTACGAGGCGATGACAGAAAGTATGTTCTATGGAGAAACTGATTCGTTTGAGAATCTAATAAAAAAGTTGAAAAAATTGAACGATAGAATTAATGGTTTAGAGTAAAACTATCCCTAAGTAAACGCGAAGCCCCCTGACTTTACATTCTTTACCAATAAAAATAGCTGTAGTTGTTCTATATAAAAAAGTTATCTTGCAATTTAATAGATAACAAAAAGTTTTTATAAATAACCGTGGCTAAAGAAAAACACCTCTATAGAATTTTATTTCTGGTTTCAGTATTTCTGTTACTGCTTAACGACTTGTACTTGAAATACGAATACCATAATTATCTGACAGGTAAATTGTCTGATTTCGCTGGCTTATTTGCGTTCCCCTATTTCTTTAGTTGTTTCTTACCGAAAAAAATTAAGTCCATTTACATTTTAACAGGAATTTTATTTGTGTTTTGGAAATCGGAATTTTCACAACCACTTTTTGATGTTGCTCACGCTAACGGAATCGGTATTAACCGTGTTGTAGATTATTCAGATTTATTCGCTCTGTTTATTTTGCCTTTTTCTTATCAGTATTGGAAATCGGAATTTAAGAGCGTCAAAAAAATGAATAGAATATTTAAACCCATTATTATTGCTATTTGTTGTTTTGCGTTTATCGCCACTTCACAACCAAGAATGTCGCACAGTTATGATTTGAAATCGGACTTTGAAACAACCATAACTTCAAAAATAGATTCCACAACAATGAAAATGTACTTTTATAGACCTGATAAAGTGGGCGGATATAGATATACAGTTGAAGTTCCTGACAGAAGGACTTGGATAGAAACCAAAGTAGAAATAACGGAACTACCCGACGGTAAATTTAAAGTTAAACTGGACAGTATTTTAAACTATACTATGACTGGAAATGGCAGTTTTTTCTTTAGTAATTATGACAAAGATGATGTTGAATACGTTGAGAACCTAAGTAAGGCTGATATTGAAAAATTATTTGAAAAGCAGTTAAAAGAGCAATTGAAGGAAAAATAATTATTTTCAATTCTGTATTCTACAATAAAAAGCGAATAAAATTAATACATTAATGCGTACCGATATAGTAATTAAACGACTGCTATTTTATTGGGTTTCGAGTTTTTTTCTTGCGACTTTAGTGTATTATTTACTATGGGTTATAATGCCTGGTCATCGTGTTTTTGGGTCACTTTATAGGATGTTCTTGTACCATTGGAAGTTCCCGATTTTATATATTTTAATCCCTTGCTTTTTTTATGGCATACTAGCAACGCTTTTAGCAAATAAGTTTAAAAGCAAAAATGTATCAGGTAAAATTATAATTACGATTTTAATTATTGTTTTGACCGTACTTATCAGCTCACCATTTGGAGGGATGCTTTGGCACTATCACGATATGCAAGCAGGTTATTTTCCAGAAAATTGGATTTCAAAAATGGTAAGTTATGGAATTTCATGGGGATTTCAAATGGGATGGATTGTTATTGGTTTATCTGTTCCTTACAATATTATTGGGTCCGTAATATGTTACTTTTTGACAAAAAAGGGAATTGAACTTTTCAATGATGAACCCCTCGACTTGTAGAAAATCGCTGAAAGTATATGGCCCCAAAAATCCACCAACACTTTAAACTCTATAAACCCTTTGGTATGCTTAGTCAATTAAGTTCAAATAGTGAACGGCAACTACGAAAGAAACGGTTTTTGAGTGAGCTGTATAATTTTCCTGAAGGGAGTATGCCCATTGGTCGTTTGGACGAGAAGTCAGAAGGGCTGTTGTTAATCACAACCGATGGTAAATTAAGCGACACTATTAACCGTTCTGGTATTGAAAAGGAATATTATGCCCAACTGGATGGTGAAATTACCGAAGAAGCCATCGAAAGCATTAAAAGTGGAATGGAAATAGGATTTGAAGGTAAGAAATATCTAACCAAACCTTGTGAAGTAACTAAACTTAAAGTCTCCATTAATTTACCAGAACCAGACCCAAAAATAAGAATCGGCCGTCACCGTCCTAATTCTTGGGTAAGCATTATACTTACCGAAGGTAAATTCCGTCAGGTTCGTAAAATGACTGCTGCCGCAGGTTTTCCTACGTTACGCTTAGTTCGTGTAAGAATTGGTAATATAAAGTTGGACGATCTACAAAAAGGTGAGGTTTTGAAAGTAATCGATTTAAACACACTGACCCAGTAATCATATAAAATTAAAATATTAAATTAGCTAACTTGGTTTAGATGAAATATCCCAAACATATAGATTGGAGCCAAAACAGATAAAAAATTACCAAAATGACTTAAAATTTAAACTTATGATACATAAAATTCAACTCATTTCAATTGTAATAGTATTTATGTTGGTATCTACCATATCAACCGAAGCACAAACCATTAAAGCAGAAAAAGGCTATTCCACGCAAATAGGAAATATGGTTTCTATGTTAGAAGATTTAAAAAGTAGAATTACTCGGAGAATTGCTAATCTCAATCAAGAAGAAACAGACTTTTTATTGGACGAGGATGCCAACCGGATAGGAGCGTTGATTTACCATTTGGCAGCTACTGAAAAGTACTATCAGCTCTACACTTTTGAAAATAGGGGATTTAAAAAAGATGAAGAAAAATGGTCTACTGCTTTGAGTTTAGGTGAGAACGCTAGAGGGAAATTAAAGGATAAACCTATTGATTATTATCTCGATATTTGGGACGAAGTGCGAAAAGAAACGTTACGACTTTTAAAAACAAAAGATGACAAATGGTTTGAAGCCAACGTAAAAGGGAGCAGTATGAACAACCATTGGGCATGGTATCATGTAATGGAACATCAGGCCAATCATATGGGGCAAATTGCACTAATTTCTTCAAGATTTTAAGAATAGAAATACTGTTATACCACAATGAAACCACAAATAAGACCGTATATCTTAGCAGAAACCAACTGGAAGCACCTCAAAGATGCTGACATAGAATTAGCTATTTTACCTTGGGGTGCTACAGAGGCTCACAACTATCATTTGCCTTATGGTACCGATAATTTTGAGTCAGAATACATAGCAGCTGAAGCTGCGAGAATTGCTTATGAAAAAGGAGCAAATTTAATTGTACTGCCTACCATTCCATTTGGTGTAAATACGGGACAAAGTGATATTTACCTAGATATAAACATGAATCCATCAACCCAGATGGCAATTTTAAGCGATATAATTGAAGTGTTAAACAGACAGGGTATTCATAAGTTATTAGTTTTCAATAGCCATGGTGGTAATGATTTTAAAACTTTATTGAGAGAATTAGGATTGAAATACCCCAATATGTTTTTATGTACTTCCAATTGGTTTCAAGCTATGGATAAGGAGAAGTATTTTGAAAATAAAGGAGACCATGCCGATGAAATGGAAACAAGTTTGATTTTACATCTAAAACCAGAATTGGTATTACCACTTGAGGAAGCTGGTGATGGAAGTGAGAATAAGCATAAAGTAAAAGCTTTTTCTGAATCTTGGTTATGGACAGAAAGACCATGGTCTAGGGTGAGTAAAGATACTGGAATTGGTAACCCTAAAAAAGCAACCAAAGAAAAGGGAGCTCAATTTTTTAAAGATGTTACCGAGAAAATAGGTAATGTTTTAGTTGAGATCTGTAATTTGGATAAAGAAAATATGTACCAATAAAATATATGTAAAATGACAAAGTATATAGCCATTCTAAGAGGTATTAACGTTGGAGGACACCGTAAAATTTTAATGGCTGATTTAAAGCAATTGTTGGAAAAAATGGGTTTACAAAACGTAATTACTTATATACAAAGTGGTAACGTTATTTTTTCAAGTACCATGTCAGAGAAAGATGCTGAAAAAGCCATGAAAAAAGCAGTTCATGAAAAATACGGATTTGATGTTCCCGTTTTGGTTAGAACCGTAAATTATTTTCATAATTTGATCGATAACAATCCCTATTTAAAGGATGAAAATGTTGATATAAACCAGCTTTATGTTACTTTCTTGTCAGAAATCCCTAATGAATCAGCCATTGAGAAATTGGAAAACACAGATTTCAATAAAGACAAATTTACCGTAATTGGCGATGTTGTTTTTCTCTGTTTTAATTCCAAATTGAGCGATTCGAAATTGGACAATAATATTATTGAGAAGAAACTAAATTTAACCGCAACTACTAGAAATTGGAAAACCGTTTTAAAATTAATTGAATTATCGGGTAATTAACATATAATATTGTTTTTCACTTCTTCAAATTTATATTGACAAATGCGTCAATGATTGTTTCAATAACGGCAAGCAAAGAGTTGTTCTCTTCTTACATTTGTAATAATCGGAAAAAAGAAGTTTAATTAATCTGTAAAGCAGATTCTAATATTAAAAAGATGAAAAATATAAAAGCACTATTTGTTGTTTTGGTGTTGGCAAGTGCCACATTGTTTGCCCAAGAAGCAACAAAGGATTTACAAAAATTTAACGAAATAAAAGGTTACGACCAACTAAATATTACTTTAGTAAAAGCCTCTTATAACAAAGCGGTAATAACCGGTGATGATATTGATAAAGTGGCAATTGACAATAAAGATGGTTTATTAAAAGTACGTATGGAAATTGAAAAATTCCTTGATGGTAACGAAACCAAAGTTACAATTTACCACACCGAAGATTTAAAATTAATAGATGCAAACGAAGGAGCGACGATTACTTCTGAGGATGAAATAGAGTCTAACTATTTATCGTTACGCTCTCAAGAAGGAGCAAAAATCAACGTAAAAATTGATGCTAAAAACGTAAACATAAAAGCGGTAACCGGTGGTTTTATAACAGTAAATGGAGAAACGGATAATCAAGATGTTTTGATTAGGACCGGTGGCGAGTTTCACGGTAAAGCGTTAGAATCCAATCGTGCCGATGTTACTATTTTTGCGGGTGGAAAAGCCTTTGTAAATGCTGAAGATTATGTTGATGCAACGGTTAACGCAGGTGGTACTATTGAGATTTTCGGTAATCCCAAAAAAGTGAAAGAGGACAAAAAACTTGGAGGAGAAATTATTGTCAGAAAAGATATGTAATTATTAATCCATTCGTAGTATATCTAAAAAAGTGAAGCTGTAAACCTAGTTTACGGCTTCACTTTTTAAATACATATTCGATTATAATATTGTAAATTTAAAAATGATTTTTGTTAAAATAAACCCAATAACTGAATTCAGGGGGTAATGGGTTAAAGCTTCACTCTATATTTGTAATGATATTTAAACTGTTTGGATAACATTTCAGCAGTTTACCAACCCAAACAATGCAACAGATTATCGAAACTATTATTTATGACTATTCTTACTTTAGTTTGTACGGACTAACGTTCGTATATTTTCTGTTCTTGTATTTTGTGTTGGCACCATTGTTTTTATCGGTTTGTAAACTCTTAAACAAAAAGGGCATTCTCCATAAAATTATCAATAAAAAGGTAAAACGAAAACAATTGATTTTTGAAATCAAACATTCCTTTAAATCCATTGTCATTTTCGGATTTTCAGTCTTACCTATTATTTATTTAATCAGAATTGGCAAAATTACATTGTTGCCAGATACTTTTTTGAATATCATTATAGGAATTGTGGTATTGACAGTTTGGAACGAAATTCACTTTTTTGTGGTACACAGAATCATGCATTTGCCTTTTTTTATGAAGCGGGTGCATTTTGTGCATCATCAATCTAGAGTGCCAACGGTTTGGTCGGTCTATAGTTTTCATTGGTTTGAAGCTTTTTTGTTGAGTACCGTTCCACTGACCATAATGCCATTTGTACCATTTTCTATCATTGCTGTTTTTCTATATCCCCTTGCCAGTATTTTACTGAATTATGCTGGACATTGCAATTACCGTTTTGGAGATGGTTACGGAAATTCATGGAAGCTTTTTGGAACGTTTCATAACGAACATCATTCAAGAGGGAGGGATAATTACGGTTTTGCATCTAACGCATTGGATAAATTTTACCAACGCTATATTAAGAAACATTAATATGAAAAAAGAAGAAGTATATATTACAGGAATCGGTGCTTTTTTACCGAATAAACCAATTGATAATAACCAAATGGAAGACTATTTGGGTGTTATCAATGGTAAAAAAAGTGCGGTTAAAGACCGAATTTTAAAGCAGAACGGAATTAAAACTAGGCATTATGCTCTTGATAAGAACCAAAAAAGTACGCATAGCAATGCTGAACTCGCTGCTAATTCCATAAAATTAGCATTAGAGAAAAGTGGAGTAGATGCAAAGGCAATAGAATTGCTTTCAACGGGTACAACGCAAGGCGATTTGCCCGTTCCGGGATTTGCAAGTATGGTTCATGCCTTGACGGATTTCGATAAATGCGAACTGGCAAGTTTTCAAAGTGTTTGTTCAAGTGGAATGATGGCATTAAAAAATGCATTTACACAAATAAAATATAAAGAAAAGCAAGAAGCTGTAGCGGTGGGAAGCGAGTTTGCGAGCCGTTTATTTAAAGGGTCAAGATTTGACGGGCAACAACAAAAATCAGTACCTTTTGATACTGAATTTTTACGTTGGATGCTTTCAGATGGAGCAGGAGCGATGGTATTGTCCAATAAAAGAAATGCTAAAGGGTTATCACTGAAAATTGATTGGATGGAATTAAAATCTCATGCCAATGAATTTCCTGTCTGTATGTTTACAGGAAAAAACGACAACAAAAATGAAAAAGAAGCGACTTGGTTGGATTACGCAGATTATGAATCGGCCTCGAAGGCTGGAGCGATAAATCTAAAACAGGACATCAGATTATTAGATAAAGTAATTCAAGTAGGTGTGGCCCACTATTTTGAATTGATTGACAAAGGAATGGTCAATCCTGATAAAACAGATTGGTTGTGTTGCCATTATTCTTCTGAATATTTTAAAAAACCCATAAAGGATTTAATGACCAAAGGTGGAGCCTTTATTTCAGATGATAAGTGGTTCAGTAATTTAACCACAAAAGGGAATACCGGAGCTGCATCTATTTATATAATGTTGGAAGAATTGTTGTATTCTGGCAAGTTAAAAGCTGGGGAAACTATTTTGTGCATGGTGCCTGAAAGTGGTCGTTTTATCACTTCTTTTATGCAATTGACCGTTGTTGGTCAAGATGAAAATACCAAAATGTATCCTACTAGAAAAATAGAAGCACCTGAATTGATAGTGGAAACGAACCCGACATCTGAATGGCTAGTACGTCAACTCACTCAGATTTGGATTGACTTTGAAACAAAATTGTTGCAAGTACCTATCGTATCAAAAATCCACAGTGGACAATTAAGATTTGATGATTATAAACTGTTAGTACACGATTTACGCCAACAAGTTATTGATGGTTCGCAATGGATATCAAGAGCAGCCTCAAATATAGATATTGAATTGTTTGAGTTGCGTTCGGCATTCATTAAACATACCGCTACAGAACACAAAGATTTTCAAATCTTAGAACGAAATTTTGTAGCTTTAGGCGAATCTTTAGAAGACATCCAAACAGGAAATAAAAATATTGGAAGTGTAGCACTGACCTCATTTATGTTTCAACAAGCTAGTAAAAATAATCCGATTGATTTGTTGGGAGCCATGTTTATTATTGAAGGCATCGGTAAAAGATTGGCGGGTTATTGGGGCGAAATGATTAAAGATCAATTGAAATTAAATAAAGATCAAGTTTCATTTTTCACCTATCATGGTGTTGCTGATGAAAACCATTTCCATCAACTGGAAGAAGCTTTAAATCACCCATTTATGAATATGGAGTTGGCAAAACAAATAGCCAAAACAGCAAAAACAACGGCAAAGTTATATGAAATGCAGTTGGCGGAATTGGGGAATTATTAATAAAAAGCTGGAAGTTGGAAAACCGAAGTGAAAACTATGTTATGAATTCAGCATGAGTATTGTCCCCTTGAGGATTATTGAAATGAAAATATATTTTCATTGAAGATACAGAGCGAAGCTCATTAGGGGTGTTTTTACTGAGTTTATTTATACTATCAACGATTCAGAATAACTAATTAACCCGAAACAGAATAACCACAAACACAAAAACAACAAAAAATGTCAAACGAATTAGATATTTCAAAACATGATAGTCGCGATCCAAACCCTTGGTTGGCAATGTATTTAGATAGCAGTATTCCGATTAACGAGAAAACTAAACAAGCGTTGATGCGTGATAATAATTCCAAATCGGCTCGGTATTTATTGCCGTTTGTTCAATTATGGTCAAAAATAACAATGTTTTTTATTCATATTTTTAAGTTTATTTTCCCGAAATTGTTCAATTCGTCTAAAATTCTGCACAGAATGTTGGCTTGGGGATTAAAAACTTGGGTAAGCCCTGATGCCAATTTATTAATCTTTAGGCATTTTCATGTAGGCAGCGATATTTTAGCATTTATAGTTGCAAATATTGATGGTGTAGAAACCAAATCGAGTCCATTAAGACCTAAGAATTTTGAGGAAGTAAAAGATGATTTATTCTTATTGCACGATTTGAATTTATACAACTTTGTTATCAATTTGAATAGCGAATTGAAGATGAAACAATTAACTATTAAGGAGAAGAAGAATTTAGATTTGTCAATGATTACAGAAGATCAATTTGACCATATTGAGTTTCCAAACAAGTGGACCAATATTTTAGATTTACGCTCGGCGATAGAATTATTTACACCATTTTATCAATTGTTTTTAACGGCAAATGATTTTGTTAGGGCATCAAATTCGTTACAATTAGATGAAACAATTGCCATTTATACAGCCCAAATTTTAGGTACACCGGGACATTTAGGTTTGGTCAACAACAAGCATCCTATGGTGCCAGCCACTACATATAGTGCTGCCTATAGATTGGTATTGCATGGTTTGGCCTCAGAAACTTTACACGAAATATTGGTCAATTTAAAATTAGGAAAATCTAACGACGGTGTGATGACGCCAAAGTCGGCTTAATTCACATCTTCCTCCTTTAACTGATTCCAAACTTTAATTTCATCATTTTTAGAAATCCCATCTTTAATTTCAACTTGAATTCCATCGCTTACGCCTAAGGTTATGTTTTTTCGCTCAAAACCATTACCATTTTTTACTTCAACAAATGGTGCCTTTGTGTCTTTGTCAAATTGTACCAAAGCCTCTTTGATAGCAAGTACACTATCGGCTCTAGCCAAAATGATGGAAGCATTGGCACTTAAACCTACCCTGATAAAAGTACTGTCTTGTTTTTTTAGAATTCCCTCAATTTCAAATTGAATGGCTCCGTTTTCTAAATTTCCTTTGGGTGCAATATAATCGAGGGTAGCATCAAAAACTTGATTTTCAACCGCACCAACGGTAATTTCTAATGGCAATCCTTCTTTAACTTTACCAACATCGGACTCATCGATTTTACCTTCAAAAATTAATTTATTTACATCTGCCAAAGAAGCAATGGTTGTACCTTCATTAAAATTATTGCTTTCAATTACCTGATTTCCAACTTCTACCGGCACTTCCAGTACCATCCCCGAAACGGTAGATCTTATTAAGGTATTTGCAGAATTTCCTAATCCACGGGTAGAACCTGTTTTTACGATTTCATAATTTTGGTTTGCGGCACTATAACTTTGTTTTGATTGGTTGTAAGCCACTTCCGCCTGTTCTAATTCTTGTTTGGAAATAACACCTTTATCGAATAAAGCTTTTTGGCGATCGTAATTTCGTTTTTGATTGTCCAAATCAATTTTGTTGGATTGAATTGCATTTTTAGCGTTGTTTAACGATGATGAATTCGGAATTACTTTAATCTTAGCGATTAAATCTCCCTGTTTAACATTGTCGCCACCTTTAACATATATTTCTTGTATAACCCCAGAGATATTGGGTTTTATCAATACTTCCTCTATGGGTAAAATGCTCCCCGTTGCCACAGTTTTTTTGACTATTGTCTGTGTGGTGGGTTTTTCGGTTTTATAAACCACAGGATCTTCAGCATTTTTGGTATAGAGATAATACATTGCTCCCGCAAAGGTTATCACTATAAAAAGTAATATAAATATGGTTACTGATTTTTTCATTGGTACAATTATTTAGTATATGATTATTTTGTTATTCGGTTCTTAATGCTTCTATGGGTTTGACCTTGATGGCATTTTGGGCGGGGATAAAACCTGCCAATAAGCCAGAAATAATTAATATGCTTAAAGCTGCGGTTACAACCCCCAAGTTTACACTAGGGTTAGCAAACATGTCCACAGGGCCACTGCTTTCAATTGCAAAATTGATTAGATATATAATTATTGAGGCAAATACTATCCCAGCCATGCCCGAAATAATAGTTAAAAACACTGATTCGGTAAGTATTTGCCCACGAATGTTCCATGGGGAAGCTCCTAGAGACCTTCTAATTCCAATTTCTTTGGTGCGTTCTTTCACTACAATAAGCATAATGTTGCTTACCCCAATTACACCAGATATCAGCACCATAATCCCTACAAAATAGGCAATGATTCTTATGGCGGCAAAAAGCCGTTGTACTTTACTATATTCCTCAAACAAGTCAAAATGCCCTATGGCTCTTTCATCTTCTGGGTGTATTTTATGATTTCTTCTTACAATGTCAAAAACCCCTTCTTTAATGTCAGTTATTGGTTTCCCATCTACGGCGGTTACGGCCATCCATCCCACACGATTGCCCATATTAAACGCCTGTGAAAAAGCGGTAAAAGGAATAAATATTTCTTTTTGGGCCTCTTCGCCATCACCACCAGAGGTTTTTTTCTTATAGACCCCGATTACCATAAAATTTACACCTTGTATTTTTATATAAGAACCTAACACATCTTCCTCTTTTTCGTACAAACTGCTTCTTACACCTCTACCGATAACTGCTACTTTTCGGTTTTTATTGATGTCGTTCTGATTTATAAATCTACCTTTTATAATATCCATCGGTTCTTGTTTAATAATCTCCGGATAATCTCCGTAAACATTAAATGCTCCTGTTTTAATTCCCCTCACTACGTTATTAGCACCATTAAATCCTCCCAATTGATTACGTGGAGATATATATCTAAGATTTGGAACATTTTGACGAATATCTTCTACATCTTGAGTGGTATAATTAAAACGTCTGTCTTTTGGCATACCTTGATATGCTTTTGTGGCTGTTCGTGTCCACATAAACATAGTGTTTGTGGCTGTATCACCAAAGTCAAGATTAACGCCGTTTTCAAACCCTTTACCTGCAGCTAATAAAATGATGAGAATGAAAATACCCCAAAACACTCCAAAAGCAGTCAATACTGTTCTGAACCAATTGGCAGACATTACTTCTAATATTTCGCTCCAGCGGTCCCTGCTAAACATTGTTATTGACTTATTGTTATTGGTTAATCGTATTTTTAATACTTATTTATCTATCCTTTAATTTTTTGGTTTTACGCAGATTATGCTGATTTACATTAAAGGACAATCATCATTCGTTAATCGTTAATCACTCGTCTCTTAAGGCTACAATCGGTTGAACTTTTGCTGCTCTCCATGCGGGAAAAAATCCTGCTAAAGCTCCAGCAACTATTAATAAAATGACCATGGTCATGGCAATTGAAAAATTTACGGTGGGATTCGATATATAATCAACTTCAACATTTGGCCCTAAAATTTCTAACAGCCCCATGCTCAAAATTAAACCTGCAAACCCAGAAACGGCCGTTACAAAAATGGACTCATGCAAAATCATTCCAACGATTGACATGGGCTTGGCACCCAGTGCTTTTCTAATTCCTATTTCTTTAGTTCGTTCTTTAACAATGATTAGCATAATATTGCTAACACCAACAACACCGGCTATAATTGTACAGATGCCTACAAACCAAAAGAACATAGCAATATTATCTGTTAAGGTAAAGAAACGCTTTGCCTCTTCTTGTGCACTGTAAATTCCTATAGCACTGTCATCTGGGGCAACTTGATGGGCTTTTTGTAAATGTTGCTTTAGTTTAGCAGTGAATCTTTTGGCAGCAAAAACCGATTCATCAAAGGTTTTTTGTGGAGCCATGGTAAACGACATATTTGCCATTCTGTTTTTACCGTTAAAAATGTTTTGAGCGGTACTGGTAGGTATATAAATTCTATTCTCTTCACGTTCCCCACCTTGGTCAGTATATACGCCAACAATCTTAAAGTTGATTCCAGAGAGTTGCAAATATTCATTCAAAGGATTTTCAACATCCTTCATCAATTCGCGTTTTATTTTTTTACTGATAATTACAACTTTATGTAATTTATCCATATCTATTTGGTTCAAAAAACGCCCATTGATCATTTTAACATTTTCTATTTTTTGATAATCGGGACTTACCCCTTGAATACCGTATGATCCGGATTCTTTTTTGTAATTGATGGTTGAATTCCAAACTCTAAAAACTCCCGATTTATATTCAATATCATCAGCAAAAATAGTAGAGGCATTATCAAAATCTGAATTACGTAAGTTTATTGATCTTCCAGGATTCAATCCGTTAAATTCTTTTGTAGTAACTTCTGTCCAAACCCAAACTTTGTTAATCGCATCTTGTTCAAATTCTTTACGGATGCCATTTTGAAAACCCTGACCAAAACCTAACAGAATCACCAAAATAAAAATGCCCGATGCTACGGAAAGTCCAGTTAAAAACGTACGTAATTTGTTTTTGCTTATGGTTTCAAATATTTCTTGCCAACGATCAAGATCGAACATTAATGCAGTATTTTTTTAATTGATGATTATAAAAGCCGAATTGCTTTTATAATAGACGACGAAAGATGTGGGTTTGTTACAATAATTTTGGAAAAGAATTGATAATTAACATTTAGTAAGGCCTATCCATAAAAAAACCACGCTAAAAGCGTGGTTTTACTTAACCAATTTAAATTCAAATAATAGTGGATTGGCCAATATGAATGTTATGATAATTAATGTTCGTATCCTCTGGATATTGAATGTAATCCGCAATAAAATCACCTACTTTGGTAGTTGTTATTTTAGATTTTGGGTTAATATCAGGCGTAGATATTTTTAGTTCCAAAGATTTGTCAACTGCTTTATGGATTAACGCTGCTTCTTCAAATAATTCAAAATGTTCTAATAACATTGCGGCAGATAAGATTGAAGCTATTGGGTTAGCTATTCCTTTACCTGTTGCTTGTGGGTAAGAGCCGTGAATAGGCTCAAAAACCGCATGTTTTTCTCCAACTGAAGCGGAGGCTAATAAACCGATTGAGCCACCAATAACACTTGCTTCATCAGAAATAATATCACCGAATAAATTGTCGGTCAAAATTACATCAAACTGAGTAGGGTTTAAGATCATTTGCATTGCAGCATTATCGATAAAAAGATAATCGAGCTTTACATCTTTGTATTCTTTTGCAATTTCAGTAACAACTTTTCTCCATAGTCTTGAAGATTCCAATACGTTAGCTTTATCGACCAACGTTAATTTTTTTCTCCTATTTTGAGCAGCTTTAAAAGCAGCATGGGC
This sequence comes from Aureibaculum koreense, assembly GCF_034296135.1. Classification (NCBI taxonomy): domain Bacteria; kingdom Pseudomonadati; phylum Bacteroidota; class Flavobacteriia; order Flavobacteriales; family Flavobacteriaceae; genus Aureibaculum; species Aureibaculum koreense. The sequence continues at coordinate 225,313 of NZ_JAXKVV010000003.1, read as the reverse complement.
AATACGTTCAATTTCGTAAGCACTGTATTCTCCTAAATCAGAAGCAGTTTTGCCATCTTTACTTATTTTTTTCTCACCAAAATAAATACCGCCTGTAAGTTCACGGTAAATGGTTAAGTCAGCACCTTTAATAATTTCTTCTTTTAAAGGTGATTTATCTAACAGTTGTGCAAAAGCTTTAACAGGTCTAATGTTGGTAAACAGCCCTAAGTCCTTTCGCATTTTGAGCAATCCTTGTTCTGGTCTTACTTTTGCAGAAGGATCGTTATCATATTTAGGATCACCGATGGCACCAAAAAGAACGGCGTCCGTTTTCAAACAAAGATCTAATGTTTTCTGTGGGAAAGGTTCTCCCGTTTTGTCAATGGCCACGGCACCAACCAAAGCCTCTTTAAAAATGAAGGTATGGTTGAATTGGTGAGCAACTGCTTCCAATACTTTTTTAGCTTGTTTTGTTACTTCAGGTCCAATACCATCTCCTGGTAAAACTGCAATATTTAATTTCATGTGTTTATTCTTATTTTTTATTATAGTTAATTATAAAAACTAGGCAACAATAGAGATCTCTACACTACTGGTTTTAATTATTTCATGAATATCATCATCTCCAATTTCTTTCTTTTTATCTGCAAAATTTAAAAATATAGGATATACTTCATCCAATTGAACCTTAGTTAGCTCGTAACCTACTTTTTTTGCTCTGTACGCCAATGCAGCCCTTCCACTTCTGGCAGTCAAGACAATAGCAGAATCGGTTACACCAACATCTTTTGGGTCTATAATTTCGTAAGTCTCTCTGTTTTTTATCATTCCATCTTGGTGAATTCCAGAACTGTGAGCAAAAGCATTGGCACCCACAATGGCCTTATTGGGCTGTACATAAATTCCCATTTTTTCAATCACCATTTGGCTGGTGTCGTATAACAACTGTGCGTTTATACCTGTATCTAAATTTAAATAAGGATGCTGTTTCAATATCATTACGACTTCTTCTAAAGCAGTGTTTCCAGCTCTTTCACCAATACCGTTTATGGTACATTCAATTTGTCTGGCACCATTAATAACTCCTGCAATGGAATTTGCTGTTGCTAATCCTAAATCGTTATGGCAATGGCAAGACAAAATGGCTTTATCAATACCTTTTACATTTTCTTTAAGATATTTCATTTTGGCACCGTATTCTTCTGGCAAACAATATCCCGTAGTATCGGGAATATTCAATACAGTTGCTCCTGCTTTAATTACCGCTTCGCAAACTTGAGCCAAATATTCATTATCGGTTCGGCCTGCATCTTCAGCATAAAATTCTACATCTTCAACAAACGATTTAGCATATTTCACAGCATCAACTGCTCTTTCTATTATTTTTTCGCGAGTGGAATTAAATTTATGTTGAATATGAGAATCTGATGTACCTATACCCGTATGTATCCTTGGTTTTTTAGCATATTTTAATGCTTGTGCAGCAACTTCAATATCTTTTTTTACCGATCTTGTCAATCCGCAAACGGTAGCATTTTTTACCAATTTTGAAATTTCTTCGACAGATTTAAAATCACCTGGACTCGAAACCGGAAATCCCGCTTCGATAATATCAACACCTAAATCATCTAAACGTTCAGCAATAACTAATTTCTGTTCTGTATTTAACTTACAACCAGGTACTTGCTCTCCGTCTCTTAGCGTGGTGTCAAATATTTGGACTTTATCTTTGTTCATTTTTTTAGTGCTAAATTTCTTTAATAAAGAACGAATTTATATTTTGCTGTGCATTTTAATGTAAAATATAATGTATTTTTACAATGCTTAACCCAAGCAAGGTGTATTTAAATAACTGATAATAAGAAATATAGAACTTTATTTGTTACAATGACTAGCCAACAAAAAGATAATTTATTTGTTTTAGTAAAATCGCTATCAAAATCGGAAAAAAGACAATTTAAATTATATGTTGGCCGACTAGGAGGTAATACCGACTCTAAGTTCTTGGCTCTTTTTAATTTATTGGATAAATTAAAAAAATACGATGAAAAATCTATCTTAAAAAGTGGAATTGTAAAAAAAGCACAACTTTCCAATTTAAAAGCACATTTATACAAACAAATTTTAATTAGTTTAAGATTAAATCCGTTGCATCAAAACACTAGAGCTCAGATTAGAGAACAACTGGATTTCGCCACGATTTTATACCATAAAGGATTGTACCGACAAAGTTTAAAATTGTTGGATAAAGCCAAAAATACCGCCATTGACAATGAGGAAAAAATATTGGCGTATGAAATTGTAGAATTAGAAAAAGTAATTGAATCTCAGTATATTACACGAAGTATCAGTAATCGTGCAGATGAACTCACCGAGCAGGCCAAATCACTAAGTATTCAAAATACAATAACCAGTAAATTGTCAAATTTGTCATTACAATTATATGGTATTTTATTAAAATCAGGTTACGCTAAAAATAATGAAGAGTATAAAATTATTACAGATTACTTTAATGCCAGAATGCCAAAATTTAAGCTTTCTGACTTAGGGTTTAGAGAAAAATTATGGTTGTACAAATCTTATTTATGGTATAGTTTTTTAATACAAGATTTTCTAAATTCTTATAAATATGCTTCGAAATGGGTAGATTTATTTATGAAAAATGAAAGTATGATTCGCCTAAATCCTGTATTTTTCTTGAAAGGATATCATTATTTATTAGAATCTCTTTTCTATACGCAATACCATTCAAAATTCAAGAAGGCATTGGCTAAGTTTGAGACCACTATTAAAAGAGAAAATTTATTGCCGAACGAGGATAATGTGAACGTATTGAGTTTTATGTACTTGTACAGCAATAAATTAAATTTACATTTTTTAGAAGGTTCTTTTAGGGAAGGTTTGCCATTGGTTGATGAAATTTTAAAAGGAATAAAACTTTATAAAGATAGAATTGATGATCATCATATCATGGTGTTTTATTACAAAATTGCGAGCTTGTATTTTGGTGCAGGAAACTGTAAAAAGTGTATTGAATATTTAGATAAAATCATCAATAATAAAACATTAGAAATGCGGGAAGATTTACTCTGCTTTTCTAGAATATTAAGTTTATTTGCACATTACGAAGTTGGATTGGACTATCATTTGGAAGTGCAGTTAAAAAGTACATATAAGTTTCTGCTAAAAATGAACGAACTGAACGAAGTTCAAAAAGAAATGATAAAGTTTTTGCGAACAATTGGTGATGTTTACCCACATGAATTCAAAAAAGAGTTTATAAAATTACACACTACCTTAAAACAATACGAAGATAATCCTTACGAACGTAGGGCATTTCTATATTTGGATATTTTGTCATGGTTAGAGAGTAAAATTGAAAACAGGCCAATTGATGAGATTATTCAAGAAAAATTTAGATTAGGGAAAAGATAATTTTTTAAATACAACTCTCCCAAATACTATCATTAGGCACATCTCCAATTACTGAAATCACTTCCTTACTTACTGGATGGACAAATTCAATAGCCCTGGCGTGTAAATTTATTCCGCCGTCAGTGTTACTTCTTTTGGCTCCATATTTTAAATCTCCTTTTATTGGTGATTTTATGGCGGATAACTGAACTCTAATTTGATGGTGTCTGCCTGTTTCTAAATCAACTTCCAACAAAAAATAATTATCCAGCGTTTTAATGAGTTGATAATGCAAAACAGCTTTTTTAGCATCATTAGTCGGTTTTGGAAATGCTGTAGATTTGTTGTTTTTAGGATTTTTTTTAAGGTAATGAACTAACGTGTCTTTTTCTTTTTCAGGTTTATTCTTTACTATTGCCCAATAGGTTTTTTTTATTTCTTTGTCCCTTAACATTTTATTAAGCCGTTCAAGTGCCTTTGAGGTCCTTGCAAAAATAACAATACCACTTGTAGGTCGGTCTATACGATGGACTACACCTAAAAATACATTGCCCTTTTTGTTGTATTTTATTGCAATGTATTGTTTCACGATTTCGCTGAGTGGTGTGTCACCAGTTTTATCGCCTTGAACAATAACGCCCACACGTTTATTCACGATGATAATATGATTATCTTCATATAAAACTTGTATATTATCTTTGGTAGATTTCATTTTAGAGCTTGGTTTGCAAAAGGTTAAAAGTTTCGCATCTTCGGACTTTTATTTTCCTCCTTAACAATTTCATTCAACTCCCCAATATAATTCAACAACTCCTCTCTACCGTCTTTGCTTGTAGCGGATGTAACAAAAATTCTTGGAATACCGCCCCAGCCAGCTTGTAACATTTTGTTTTCAAAAATTTGTAGGTTTCTATTTATTTCATTAAGTTTTAACTTGTCAGCTTTGGTAAAAACAAGCATAAACGGAATTTCGTTTTCACCTAAAAATCTCATAAATTCTAAGTCAACTTTTTGAGGTTCATGACGGCTATCTACCAATAAAAAGGTGCAAACCAACTGTTTGCGGTTTAGAAAATAATCTTGAATAAAATTTTGAAAAATTGCACGTTTACTTTTTGACACTTGGGCATAGCCATAGCCAGGTAGATCTACTAAAAACCATTCATTATTTATTTTAAAATGGTTAATGAGTTGTGTTTTTCCAGGTTTTCCTGAAGTTTTAGCCAAACTTTTCTGATTCGTTAACATATTAATCAGAGAAGATTTCCCAACGTTCGATCTGCCAATAAAAGCATATTCGGGTATTAAATCTTTGGGACATTTATGTATATCTGTATTGCTGACAACAAATTCAGCGGTTTTAATTTTCACAATAATTATTTTGTAATTAAGTCTTACGATCAACAGGCCTGTCACACCAATTTTTCTCACTACTATAATACGCGTAGTAAATTCCCTCCCTTCGGGAGGGCTAGGGAGGGCTTTTACAACTTCTCTTTATTCAACCAATCTTCTAAATACTCGTTAAATTTGTCAGCATGCTCCATCATAGGAGCATGTCCGCATTTATCGATCCAATATAAAGTTGATTTTGGTAACAGTTCGTTAAATTCTTCCGCTACCTCTGGAGGTGTCACTTCGTCATTTTTGCCCCAAATAAGACCCGCTGGCACGTTCATTTTAGGCAAATCTTTAGCCATGTTATGACGGATAGCACTTTTGGCAATAGCCAAGGTCCGTATTAATTTATTTCTATCGTTGATACTTTCGTAAACTTCATCAACTATTTCTTTTGTAGCCACTTTAGGGTCGTAAAAAACACTTTCCGCTTTGTTTTTTACATACTCATAATCACCTCTTTTTGGGTAGCTTTCGCCCATGGAATTTTCATACAGTCCTGAACTTCCGGTAAGCACTATACCAGCTACTTTTTCAGGATATTGTTTGGTATAGTATAATGCAATATGACCACCTAGAGAATTACCTAGTAAAATATAATTATCTAATTTTTTATGTTCGGTAAATGTTTTGATAAACTTTGCTAAGTTTTTAACATTGGTTTTTAACAGCGGAAGTTTGTAAATTGGTAATTCTGGCATTAAGATTTTATACCCTTTAGATGAAAAATATTCAAAAACCTGGTCAAAATTGCTCAGATTACCCATTAATCCGTGTAAAATAATAATCGGTTGTCCTTCTCCAGCTTCAAGGTAATTGAATTTTCCTTCTTTCTTGTATTCGTATCCCATTAATAAATTGGTTTGTTGCTTACTGACAAAAATAATGAATTTGGATTAAAGTACCGCAATTCTTTAAAATACCACAAGTTTTATTCCTAAAAAAACAGACGAAAATCATAAATACCTATAAATCAATACAATATTTTTCAAAATAGAAAGTTATTAACAAAGTGGTAAAAAATGGTAAAAAGTGGTAAAAATCTGTATATTTGTCATTAAATTTTTAATGCAGTGGTAAACTTGATAGGAACATACGAGTGCAAGGCCGATAAAAAAGGCCGCCTGATGTTGCCCTCTCAGCTAAAAAAACAACTGAATTCTGTATTGGATGAAGGGTTTGTGATTAAGCGAGCGGTGTTTCAGCCTTGTCTTGAAATTTACCCAATGAGCGAGTGGAATGTACTGATGCAAAAAGTAAACAAGCTAAACAGGTTTGTAAAAAAGAACAATGATTTTATCAGAAGATTTACCGCTGGCGTAAAAATGGTTGATTTAGATGCTTCTGGTAGATTATTGATACCAAAAGATTTGCACTCCTTTGCTGGTATTTCTAACGAAGTGGTTCTGTCTTCGGCAGTAAATATAATTGAGATTTGGGATAAAGCCAGCTACGAAAAAGCGATTGATGATGCTACAGGAGATTTTGCTCAATTAGCTGAAGATGTGATGGGTGGTGAAAATGAAATTCCAGATGAGTTATCATAATCCCGTATTGCTCTTTGAAAGTGTTGATGGTTTAGATATTAAACCGAATGGAATTTATGTCGATGTCACTTTTGGTGGCGGAGGTCATTCTAAAGAGATTTTGAAAAGACTCGGTCCTGAAGGAAAATTATTTGCCTTTGATCAAGACGAAGATGCTTTGCAAAATACAATTGATGATGAACGATTTACGCTGATTCATGAAAATTTTAGATTCACTTCAAGGTTTTTGCGATTCTACGGCATAAAAAAAGTAAACGGAATTTTAGCTGATTTAGGTGTTTCCTCACATCAGTTTGATGTAGCCGAAAGAGGGTTTTCTACTCGTTTTGATGCGGATTTGGATATGCGGATGCACCAAAAAGCTAAAAAATCTGCCTACAAGGTGATTAATCAATATAGCGAAAAAGTGTTAGGCGATGTTTTGTTTCAGTACGGCGAATTAAGAAATGCAAAAGCATTGGCAAGGGAAATTACATCCCATAGAAAAAACGAAACGATCAAAACCAGTTTTCAATTAAAAGAAGCATTGCAAAAATTTTTACCAAAAAAAAAAGAGCATAAAATTTTAGCTCAGATTTTTCAAGCCATTAGAATTGAAGTGAATGAAGAGCTGGAAGCATTAAAAGAATTTTTATTGCAGACCGAGGATTTGTTGGAAGCAGGAGGTAAACTGAGTGTAATTTCCTATCACTCTTTAGAGGACAGATTGGTGAAACGATATATAAGAAGCGGCCTGTTTGAGGGCGAACCCGAAAAAGATTTTTACGGAAATATTTCAGTTCCATTTAAAAAGGGAAAACTAATAACACCATCGGCAAAAGAAATTAAAGAAAACAACAGGGCACGCAGTGCCAAATTAAGAATTGCAACAAAATTGTAAATGGCAAAGGCTAAACAAACATTATATAACATTTTAAAAGGCAAGTTTTTGGTGGACGAAGGTGCTCCCAAAAACTGGTACATGCTTGTTTTTTTAGCGGCATTGGCTTTGATAATGATTGCGAGTTCGCACGGAATTGATAAAAAAGTGCAAGAAATAGCAGTACTCAATAAAAAAATGAGAGAGAAACGTGACATTTTTATCGCTACGCGTTCAGACTTGATGAAGCTCAAAATGGAATCGTCCATAATTAAAAGATTGGAAGAAAAAGGATTATTTATTCCTGAAAACCCACCACAAAAAATTGTAGTTAAAGCAGAATAAAAAAATTGGCAATAGAGAAAAAAAACATATTGAACAGATTGTATTTATTGGCGGCGTTGATGTTTTTGTTTGCCATGGGCATTACCTACAAAATAATTGATATTCAATTTGTTCAAGGTGATTTTTACAAAGAAAAAGCAGAAAATCTTACTGTAAAAGATTTTGTGATTAAAGCCAATAGAGGAAATATTTACTCTTCCGATGGTAGTTTGTTGGCGACTTCGGTTTCCAAATTCGACATCAGGATGGACGCGGTTACGGTTTCCAACGAAAATTTCGAAAAGAATATTAAGGGATTGAGCAAATCGCTATCTCAAATGCTGGGCAAATCAGCTAGTCATTGGGAAAATTATATTCGTAAAGGGAGAAAAACCAAAAACAGATATTTATTTATTACCCGAAACTTGGGCTATAACGAATATTTAAAGATAAAAACCTTTCCCATGTTCAACTTGGGTACTTATAAAGGCGGAATTATTACCGAACAAAGAACTGTTAGGGAACATCCGATAGGCAAAATAGCTGAGCGAGCCGTAGGTTATGATGATTACAGAGGTAAAGTGGGAATTGAAGGTAATTTCTATGAGGATTTAAGAGGTACAAACGGAAAACGCCTCAAGCAAAAAATAGCAAAAGGACAATGGAAACCCTTAAATGATAATAATGAAGTAGAGCCTATTGATGGAAAAGACATTATCACAACCATTGATTTAGATATACAAGATATTGCTCATCATGCTTTATTAGGTCAGTTAGAAAAATTTGAAGCTGAACACGGAACGGTGGTGGTTATGGAGACCAAAACTGGTGAGATAAAAGGCATTTCAAATTTAGGTCGCAACAAAGAGGGCAACTATTACGAGCGTTTAAATTATGCTGTTGGCGAATCGCACGAGCCGGGTTCTACCTTTAAATTAATGAGTATGATGGTTGCTTTGGAAGATAAAGTTATTGATACTTCAACGGTAATCGATACAGGTAACGGTGCGTATAAAGTATATAACAGAACAGTTAGGGATTCGCATAGAGGTGGTTACGGAGAGATATCCGCTGGTCGTGTTTTTGAAGTTTCTTCAAATATTGGCTTGGTTAAGGCTATCGAAAAATACTATGGGAAAAATCCTCAAAAATTTATTGATGGTCTTAATAGAATGGAAGTGGGTTATAAATTGAACCTTCCTATAAAAGGAGAAGGTGAGCCTACATTGCCAAATCCTAAAAGTAAGGACAAGTGGTACGGAACTTCGTTGGCATGGATGACCCATGGTTATGGTGTGCATATGACGCCCATGCAAACATTGGCAATTTATAATGCGGTGGCGAACAATGGCGAAATGGTAAAACCACGATTTATAAAAGAAATTAGAGATCAAAACCAAGTTGTTGAGCCTAATAAAGGGAAAGTAGTCATCAATCCTAAGATAGCATCACAAGAAACCATCGATAAAATGAAGGACTTGATGAGGAAAGTGGTAAAACAAGGAACGGCTACCAATATTTATAACAAAAATTATGAATTAGCCGGGAAAACGGGTACGTGCCAAACAGAATATTGGACGGAAAACACACAGTACATAGCCTCTTTTGCTGGGTATTTTCCGGCTGACAACCCTGAGTATTCTTGCATTGTAGTCATTCACAAGCCCAACAAAAAAATTGGCTATTACGGTAACGTAGTGGCAGCTCCAGTTTTTAAACAAATTGCTCATAAAATATATACCAAAACTCCCGTAATGGATGAGGTTAAAGGTTTTAAAAATAGTCCTGAATTGATTGCTGAGAATTTTGAAAGCTATAATTCCAATGCAAACAAAACATACGAAACGATGCCTAATCTTAAAAACATGAATGGTATGGATGCCGTGGCCTTATTGGAAAACTTAGGATTAACGGTTGTTTTTAAAGGTACGGGAAAAGTATTAAGCCAATCTGTTAAGGCTGGGGAAAAATTTGATAAAACTAAAATTGTAGAACTGACACTTTCGTGAAAAAATTAAAGGACATATTGTACAGAGTAGCTGTTGAAGCGGTATATGGCAGTACCGACATCGATATAAATTCGCTTGTTTTCGATTCACATAAAGTGACTACAAACGATGTGTTTATCGCGGTAAAAGGAACTATTGTTGATGCTCACAAATTTATTCCTTCGGTAATTGAACAAGGTGCTTCCGTAGTGGTTTGTGAAGATTTGCCTAAAAATCCCGATAAAAATATAGTTTTTATTGTGGTTAAAGATTCGCAAGAGGCATTGGCAATTATGGCGGATAACTTTTACGGCAACCCCTCTCAACAATTAAAGTTGATTGGCATTACGGGTACAAATGGAAAAACCACCATTGCAACCTTACTTTATAATTTATTTAAAAAAGCAGGTTTTAAAGTTGGATTGTTGTCAACCGTAAAAGTGTTGGTTAACGATCAAGAATTTCCGGCAACACATACAACGCCAGACTCATTGACCATCAATAGGTATTTAAAGGCCATGGTAGAAAATGGTGTTACGCATTGTTTTATGGAAGTGAGTTCGCACGGAATCCATCAAAAACGCACTAAAGGATTGCATTTTACTGGGGGTAGTTTTACAAACCTGTCACACGATCATTTAGATTATCATAACACATTTGCGGAATACAGGGATATTAAAAAATCATTTTTTGACGAGTTGCCAAAAACGGCTTTTGCCTTGGTAAATATTGATGACAAAAATGGGTTGGTTATGCTTCAAAATTGTGAAGCTAAAAAATACACCTATGCCTTAAAAACAGTTGCAGATTACAAAGCCAAGATTTTAGAAAACCAATTGGGCGGATTGTTATTGACCATAAATACACACGAAGTTTGGTCAAAATTGATAGGTACTTTTAACGCATACAACATTTTGGCAATTTATGCTACTGCAGATTTATTGGGCATTGAATCCATCGAAAATTTGAGATTGTTGAGCGAATTAGAAAGTGTAAGCGGGCGTTTCCAATATCTAATTTCTGATAGCGGAATCACGGCAATTGTTGATTATGCCCATACGCCAGATGCATTGAAAAATGTTTTGGAAACCATTAGTGCCATCAGAACTTATAATGAAAAAGTGATTACAGTTGTGGGATGCGGCGGTGATAGAGACAAAACCAAGCGACCCAAAATGGCACATATTGCTACGCAGTTATCCAATCAAGCAATTTTCACTTCTGACAATCCTAGAACTGAAGATCCACAAACTATTATAGAGGAAATGGAAGCTGGAGTGGAGCCACAGAATTTTAAAAAATACATATCCATTGCAGATAGAAGACAAGCCATAAAAACGGCAAGTGCCATGGCGGAAAAAGGGGATATTTTATTAATAGCAGGAAAAGGGCACGAAGCCTACCAGGAAATTAATGGTGTCAGAACCCATTTTGATGATTACGAAATCATCACCGAAACATTAAAGGAATTACAAAAATAAAGCAAAACAGTATAGATGTTATATTACTTATTTGATTATTTAGAAAAACATTACCAGTTGCCCGGAGCGAGTTTATTTCAATTTATCTCGTTTCGTTCGGCAATGGCATTTGTGTTTTCTTTATTGATTTCTACAATTTTTGGTCGTCGTATTATTGACAAGTTAAGAAGGCTACAAGTTGGCGAAACTGTAAGGGATTTAGGTCTAGATGGTCAAGTACAAAAAGCAGGCACACCAACAATGGGTGGTATTATTGTGATTCTAGCTACGTTGATTCCTGTATTGTTATTCGCCAAATTGGACAATGTCTATATCATCATTTTAGTAGTTTCAACCGTTTGGATGGGGCTTATTGGTTTTATTGATGATTATATTAAGGTTTTTAGAAAAAATAAAGATGGTTTAAGAGGAAGATTTAAAGTATTGGGTCAAATTGGTTTAGGAGTATTCGTTGGTATGATGCTCTATTTTTCGCCACAAGTGGTCATAAAAGAGAAGTTAAATAATCCGGAAATTGTGCAAACCGAACAATTGCAAACTACAAATCCTTCCAATTTATTTGGTAAAGAAAAGAAATCCTTAAAAACTACAATACCAGGTGTAAAAAACAATGAATTTGACTATTCAAAATTAGTAACCTGGTTAGGCAAAGATTATGAAAAATACGCTTGGATTCCTTTTGTACTTATTGTAGTTTTTATCATTACTGCAGTATCGAATGGTGCCAATTTAACCGATGGTGTTGATGGTTTAGCGGCTGGTACTTCCTCTATAATTGTGCTGGCATTAGGTGTTTTTGCTTGGGTGTCAGGTAATATCATTTTTGCGAATTACCTCAATGTAATGTACATACCCTACTCAGAAGAGATGACCATTTTTATCGGTGCTTTTGTAGGTGGGCTTATCGGGTTTTTATGGTACAATACGTATCCCGCACAAGTATTTATGGGTGATACGGGCAGTTTGACAGTAGGTGGAATTATCGCTGTACTTGCAGTTTCTGTTCGTAAAGAATTATTGATACCAATATTAGCAGGCATCTTTTTAGCAGAAAATTTATCGGTGATGTTACAAGTTAGCTACTTTAAATACACCAAGAAAAAATATGGTGAAGGTAAACGCATTTTTTTAATGTCGCCATTACATCATCATTATCAAAAAAGGGGTTATCACGAGAGTAAAATCGTAGTAAGATTTTGGATTGTCGGAATTATGCTGGCGGTATTGTCAATTATTACTTTGAAAATTAGATAAAATGAAGAAGATAGTTGTGCTTGGAGGTGGCGAAAGCGGAGTTGGGACAGCAATACTAGCTAAAAAAAAAGAGTACGCGGTTTTTGTTTCGGATAAAGGAACAATTGCCGATAAATATAAAAAAGTTCTTTTACATAATGATATTCTTTTTGAAGAAGGAAAACATACAGAAAGTAAAATTTTTGAAGCTGATATAGTGATGAAAAGCCCTGGTATTCCCGATAAAGTAGCTCTAGTTCAAGAGTTACTAAATCGAAAAATACCAGTAGTATCAGAAATTGAGTTTGCTTCACAATTTACAGATGCCATGTTGATTGGTATCACAGGCAGTAATGGTAAAACAACAACGACCATGCTAACCAACCATGTTTTAAAAAAGGCAGAATTGCATGTGGGCATGGCAGGTAATATTGGCGACAGTTTTGCTTTACAAGTGGCAAATGAAAATTATGACAAGTATGTGTTGGAGCTAAGTAGTTTTCAGCTAGATGGAATCATTGATTTTGCACCACATGTTGCAGTAATAACAAATATTTCACCAGATCATTTAGATAGATATGATTACAAATATGAAAATTATATCAATTCTAAATTCAGGATAACCATGAACCAAACGGCAGATGATTATTTAATCTATGATGCCGATGACGAAGCCATTGAAAATTGGCTTAAAAACAATAAAACAAAAGCACAATTATTGCCTTTTTCACTAGAAAGATCATTTGAAAAAGGAGCATATATAAAAAAAAATAACATCATAATCAACATTAATTCAAACATTTTTACAATGAGCATAGCAGCACTAGCATTACAAGGTAAACACAACACAAAAAACGCCATGGCATCTACTATGATTGCCAAATTATTAGGTGTAAGAAATAATACGCTTAGAGAGAGCCTTGAGGATTTTGATAGCGTAGAGCACAGACTGGAACCCGTGTTAAAAATCAATGGAGTTCATTATATAAACGATTCAAAAGCTACCAACGTAAATGCTGCTTATTACGCATTGGATAGTGTCAGAACACCAATAGTTTGGATTGTTGGCGGAACCGATAAAGGCAATGACTACACATCACTCTTGCCTTTGGTTAGAGAAAAAGTAAAAGCTATCATTTGCTTGGGACTGGACAACTCAAAAATTATAGAAACCTTTGGTAATGTGGTCGATTTTATGATAGAAACCGCTGGTGCGGAAGAGGCTGTAAAAGTAGCTTATAAAGTTTCAGAAAAAGGTGATACGGTGTTATTGGCACCTGCCTGTGCAAGTTTCGATTTATTTGAAAATTACGAAGATAGAGGCAGACAATTTAAAGATGCTGTTAGACAATTATAAATGACAAAAGTATTAAAAAATATAAGTGGCGACAGAACCATTTGGGCTATCATTGCCGTATTGGCAATATTTTCCTTTCTCCCAGTGTATAGTGCAAGTACCAATCTAGTCGGTGTAGTCGGAAAAGGCACCACTCTAGGGTACTTGCTTAAGCACGCTATGTTATTGGTCTTTGGTTTTGTAATTATTTATGCTACACACAAAATTCCATTCAGGTATTTTAGCGGCCTTTCTGTATTGCTAATACCTGTGGTTTTGGTGTTGTTGGCTTATACTTTATATGAAGGAAAAACTATCAGTGGAGTAAATGCTAGTAGATGGATAGATATTCCCTTTGTGGGTATTGGTTTTCAGACCTCCACGTTGGCAAGTGTTGTGGTTATGATGTTCACGGCTAGGTATTTGGCAAAAAACAGGGAAAAGAAAATTTATTTTAAGGATAGTATCATTCAATTGTGGATTCCAGTTGGTATTGTATTGGCATTAATTTTACCAGCTAACTTTTCAACCACTGCAATTATTTTTTCAATGGTATTATTGATTGCTTTTTTAGGCGGATATCCACTTAAATTCATTGGAGCTATTTTAGGTTCAGGTATTTTGATTTTCACTTTATTTATATTGACGGCGAAAGCTTTTCCTGATGCTTTTAAAAATAGTAGAATCAATACGTGGGCAGCACGGATAGAAAATTTTTCCAACCCGGATGAAGATGCCAACTATCAAGCAGAAAAAGCAAAATTGGCTATTGCCTCTGGTGAAATTCAAGGTAAAGGACCTGGAAAAAGCGTACAAAAAAATTTTTTACCGCAATCATCTTCTGATTTTATTTATGCCATTATTGTTGAAGAATTTGGATCTGCAGGAGGGTTTATGTTAATGATACTTTATCTCGGTCTACTCTTTAGAATTGTAATTGTAGCTACAAAAACGGATAGCATTTTCGGGACATTATTGGTACTTGGCGTTGGTATTCCTATCGTGTTTCAAGCATTAATAAATATGGCGGTTGCTGTGGGATTGTTCCCGGTTACGGGGCAACCATTACCGTTAATCAGTACAGGAGGAACCTCCATATGGATGACTTGTTTTGCCTTAGGTGTAGTATTGAGTGTAAGTGCGGATAGAGAAGCGAAGATTGCAACAAATAAGAAAAAAAATGATGATAACCCCTTAAGCGTACTGCATGAAGCCATCGGTTAATATATTGATTAGCGGAGGTGGCACAGGTGGTCATATTTATCCTGCAATAGCGATAGCAAATGAATTAAAAAAGCGAAATAGGCATGCTAATTTTTTATTTGTAGGTGCTAAGGATAGAATGGAAATGGAAAAAGTGCCACAAGCAGGTTACGAAATAAAAGGATTATGGATTACAGGTTTGCAACGCAAGTTGACGGTAAAGAATATGTTATTTCCACTTAAAGTGTTAGATAGTTTGAGGAGTGCCAACAAAATTATTAAAAAATTTAAACCTGATGTAGCAATCGGTACGGGCGGATTTGCATCTGGACCCACATTGAGAATGGCTCAGAGAAACGGAATACCCACATTAGTTCAAGAACAAAATTCGTATCCAGGGATTACGAATAAGTTATTGGGGAAAAAAGTAAATACCATTTGTGTGGCTTATGACGGATTGGAACGGTTTTTCCCAAAAGGTAAAATTGTAAAAACAGGAAATCCTGTACGGCAAGATTTATTGGAAATTTCAACCAATAGAAAAGAGGCTCAAAATTATTTTAAAATTAATACTGTTCAAAAGACATTATTGATTTTAGGAGGCAGTTTGGGGGCAAGAGCAATAAATAGATTAATTGAAAAAAATATAGAATGGTTAGTAAAACAAAACGTACAGGTATTATGGCAATCAGGGAAATTGTATTTCCAAGAGTACAAAAAGTACAACGAATTAGAAAGCGTAAAAGTGCTTGAATTTATCAACAGAATGGATTATGCCTATGCAGCAGCGGATATCATTATAAGTAGGGCTGGGGCAAGTTCCATATCGGAATTATGCATTGTAGGGAAACCTGTAATTTTTATACCCTCGCCCAATGTAGCTGAAGATCATCAAACAAAAAATGCGATGGCCGTTGTAGATAAAAATGCAGCCATTTTATTAAAAGAAAGTGAATTGGATAATTTTCAATCCGAATTTGAAAATTTGCTAAAAGATAAAAATAAACAGCAAGAATTGAGTATTAACATAAAACAATTGGCATTGCCCAAAGCCACAGAACATATTGCAAATGAGGTTGAAAAATTAATCTTTTCACAGCTTGGCAATAAAAAGTAAAATGTCACCTCGAGCGGAGTCGAGAGGTTAACGTATAATTGAGAATGAATTTGAATTTAAAAAACATACATAACATCTATTTTATGGGCATCGGCGGCATCGGTATGAGTGCGTTGGCCAGGTATTTTAATGCCAATAAATTCTTTGTTAGTGGTTATGATAAAACACCTTCGCCGGTTACTAGTGGATTGGAAGACTTAGGGATTTCCATTCATTTTGAAGATGACATCTCATCTATAGACAAAAGGGTTTTTAATAAAGAAAAAACACTCATTGTTTATACGCCCGCCATTCCTGAAGACCATGTGGAGTACAATTATTTTAAAGATAATGGTTACACCATTTATAAACGCTCTGAAATTTTAGGGGCAATTACCAAAAACACTTTTTGTTTTGCCGTAGCGGGTACACATGGTAAAACAACCACATCAACTATTTTAGGTCATATTTTGCATGAAGCCAACGTCAATGCGACATCATTTTTGGGCGGAATTGCCGTAAACTATAATTCAAATTTAATTTTAGGAGGTGACGAGATTAGTGTGGTGGAAGCCGATGAATTTGACCGTTCTTTTTTAAGGTTATCTCCAAATATGGCTTGCATTACTTCAATGGATGCTGACCATTTAGATATTTATGGCGAAGCAGAAGCCTTGACCGAATCGTTCAATGATTTTGCCAATCTGGTTTCCGATAAATTATTTATAAGAAAAGGATTACCCATAAAAGGCATTTCCTACGGCATTGAAGAAAATGCGGATTACGACGCAAAAAATATTAGAATACAAAACGGGACTTACATTTTTGATGTGCAAACGCCATCAGAACTGTATGAAAATATTGAAATAAATATACCCGGAAGACATAATGTGCTAAATACTGTGGTCGCTTTGGCAATGGCTGATAGTTACGGTGTTCCGTTAGCTACCATTGCCGAAGCTTTAAAAACTTTTAAAGGCATACAACGCAGGTTTAATTACAAAATTAAAACGGATGATTTGGTGCTGATCGATGATTATGCTCATCATCCCACAGAAATTGATGCGGTGGCAAATGCGGTAGGAGAGTTATTTCCGAAAGAAAAGATACTTGCCGTTTTTCAACCTCATTTATTTAGTAGAACAAGAGATTTTATTGATGATTTTGCCAAAAGTTTGTCAAAATTCGATGAATTGATCTTGTTGGACATTTATCCCGCAAGGGAAAAGCCCATTGAAGGCGTAACCTCAGAATTGTTATTGAGTAAAGTGGATTCCAAAGAGAAGAAAATTTCATCAAAAGAAAATCTAATTGCAACTCTAAAAGCATCTGACGCCAAAATTATCGTGATGATTGGTGCTGGAGATATTGGTGTGCTGGTTGAAGATGTTTATAAAAATTTAAAATAATGAAAAAGTACATTCCATTACTAAAAGGCGTGTTATTGCTAATTTTTGTTGTGCTTCTTTATGGATTTTCATCTGCTAGAAACAAGACGAAGAGGGTGGAAAAAGTGAATATCAATTTTGAAAATGGCGATAATTTATTTATTACCTACGAAACTGTTAATAAATTGTTAGTACAAAATTTTGGACGACTACAAAGTCAGCCAAAAGAAAATTTATTTTTGAACAAGTTGGAAGAAACCCTGCTTACTAATGAAATGGTTGAAAATGCGGAAGTTTTTATAGATGTTGATGGCAAATTAGGAGCTTCTATCAAACAAAAGACACCAATTGCTAGGATAAATGATGGTGGAATGGCATATTATATGGACAGTAATGGTAAGAGAATGCCGTTGTCTTCAAATTATTCCGCCAGAGTACCCATTGTAGAGGGCATTGAAAACAATCAAATATCAAGCGAACTTTTTAAGTTGGCTACGATAATTGATAATGACGAGTTTCTTAAAAAGCAAGTGGTGGGAATTCAACAAAAGCCAGAAAATAAGTTTGTGCTTAAAACAAGAATCGGAAATCAAGAAGTTGAATTGGGCACACTTAACCAATTGGATCAAAAAATTAAAAAATTAAAAGTGTTCTATCAAAAAGTAATTAACGATAAAACCTTAAATAACTATAAAACAATTAACCTTGAGTACAACAATCAGGTTGTGTGCACAAAAAACTAAATTATGGAACAAGATAACATAGCCGTAGGACTAGATATTGGAACGACAAAAATTGTTGCCATAATTGGAAAAACCAATGAATACGGAAAGTTGGAAATTTTGGGCATGGGCAGGGCCAAGAGTATGGGCGTGCACCGTGGGGTGGTAAATAATATAACACAAACCATTCAATCTATCCAACAAGCTGTTGAAGAAGCAGAAAGTGTTTCCAATCACAAAATACAAGATGTGGTGGTGGGCATTGCAGGTCAGCATATACGTAGTTTGCATCATAGCGATTACATTACCAGACCCAATTCTGAGAAGGTTATTGATGAGTCCGATATTGAAAAACTAATCAATCAAGTACATAAACTGGTAATGCTTCCGGGTGAAGAGATAATCCACGTATTGCCGCAAGATTATAAGGTGGATGGTCAAGCGGAAATTAAAGCACCTATCGGGATGTACGGTGGTAGATTAGAAGCCAATTTCCATGTTGTTGTAGGACAAGTCTCATCCATAAGAAATGTGGGAAGGTGTATTAAAAGTGCAGGATTGGAACTGTCAAATATCACGCTGGAACCTTTAGCATCGTCTGAAGCAGTGTTGAGCCAAGAAGAAAAAGAAGCCGGTGTTGCACTAATTGATATAGGTGGCGGTACAACGGATTTAGCCATTTTTAAAGATGGTATTATACGTCACACTTCCGTTATTCCATTCGGGGGCAATGTAATTACAGAAGATATTAAAGAAGGTTGTTCTATCATTGAAAAGCAAGCGGAATTATTAAAAACAAAATTTGGATCAGCTTGGCCGGGAGAAAATAAAGAAAATGAAATTGTTTCCATTCCTGGATTAAGAGGTAGAGAGCCTAAGGAAATTACGTTAAAAAATCTTTCAAAAATAATTCATGCCCGTGTCGTAGAAATTATTGAACAAGTCTATTTAGAGATTAAGAATTACGGTCATGAAGAAACAAAAAAGAAATTAATCGCGGGTATTGTGTTAACAGGTGGCGGTGCAGAGTTAAAACACATCAAGCAATTAGTGGAATATATTACCGGAATGGATACCAGAATAGGTTATCCTAACGAGCACTTGGCCGGGAGTACCGATATTGATTTGTCTAGCCCTGCGTATGCAACCTCCGTTGGTTTGTTAATGAAAGGTTTAGAAGAGAGAAATAAGATAAAAAAATCTAAAAATAAAAAAGTGGCGGAACAACATCCTAAAGACAAAAAGTCTGGACATACAGAAAAAGTTGATAGAAAGTCAATTTTTGAAAAGTGGGCGGATAAGTTTAGAGAGTTTTTAGACAACGCAGAATAGAGCTGATAAAATGTTTTACAACATTTAAAAATATAAGAAGAATTATTAGAATCCCAAAAAAACAAAACTATGAGTACTGAATTTGAAAATCTTGCATTCGATTTACCCAAAAACCAATCTAGCGTAATTAAAGTAATTGGCGTTGGTGGCGGCGGAAGCAATGCCGTTAACCACATGTTTAAAAAAGGTGTTGCTGGTATAGACTTTGTGATATGTAACACCGATGAACAAGCTTTGCATAACAGCCCTGTAACCAATAAAATACAACTAGGGGTTTCCTTGACGGAAGGTCTAGGGGCAGGAGCTAATCCAGAAGTTGGTGAAGAAGCTGCCTTAGAAAGTATAGAGGAAATCAAAGCAATGCTCAGTACTCGTGCAAAAATGGTTTTTATTACTGTCGGTATGGGAGGTGGTACTGGTACTGGAGCGGCACCTATTATTGCTAAAGCCGCAAAAGAAATGGATTTACTTACTGTTGGGATAGTAACTATACCTTTTTCTTTTGAAGGAAAAATGCGAAATGACCAGGCTCAAAAAGGGATTGAAAAATTGAGCAAACATATAGATTCTTTGGTTGTTATCAATAACAATAAATTGAGAGAGGTGTATGGAAACTTAGGGTTTAAAGCGGGATTCTCAAAAGCGGACGAAGTATTGTCAACTGCTGCCATGGGCATAGCAGAGGTAATTACACATCATTACACTCAGAATATTGACTTAAAAGACGCTAAAACAGTTTTGTCCAATAGTGGTACCGCCATTATGGGCTCTGCAATAGCAACCGGTCAAAACAGAGCTCAAGAAGCGATTACAAAAGCATTGGATTCTCCGCTATTGAACGATAATAAAATCACGGGAGCTAAAAATGTATTGTTACTTATTGTTTCTGGAACTACTGAAATTACCATTGATGAAATAGGTGAAATCAATGATTATATTCAGAGCGAAGCGAAAAGCAATGTTGATATAATTATGGGTGTTGGTGAGGATGTTGAATTAGGAGAGTCAATAGCCGTAACAATTATTGCAACGGGTTTTAATAAGGAGCAACAGCGGGAGATTTCTCATACTGAGGCTCCAAAAATTGTTCATGATTTGGAACCATCCAAGTTTTATAATGAACCTATTGCGAAAGAAGAGCCCATTGACAAGCCTATCGTTAAACATAAGTTAGAACTAGATAATGATGAGATAGAGGTTAAAACCTCTGAAATAGGCATAACACCTAAATCAGAAGCAATTAACAATATGGATGTAATTTACGACGATGTAAATGGTGATGAGGACTTGGATGAATTTGTAATAAAACCCGTAGCTAAAAAAGAAGAAATCAATGAAATGGAGCCTGTGGAAACACAAGGTATGTTAACTTTTGATTTGCCTTTAACTCCCAAGCGAAAAGCAGAAGAATCTGACACAGAGCAAAGCGAAGTCAGACACTCTTTATCGGCTTCAAGTATTAGGGATATTGAAGTTATAGATCCGTTGTGGGTAAAACCAACCGTAACCTTTGATGGAAAAATAAAACACGGATTGGAGAATTTTATGGATGATGATGTAAAAAAAAATGCTAAACCGTCGGAGGAAGTAAAAGATGAAGAATTAGTATTTAATGTTAGGGTTGAAAAAAAAGAAGTTGAAAATAAGGAATCAACAATGGATGAAGAAGAATCACCATTAAGCCTAACTATTGAAGAGTTGCAAAAGAGAGCAGATGACAGAAGAAAGAAAATGAAAGATTTTAATTATAGGTTTACCAATAGACCAAGTAATAATGAAGAATATCAAAGTAAGCCAGCCTATAAAAGAATGGGTGTTGATTTAGATGATATTGAACCTTCATCTGAACCTACAGAAAATAAATCTAGAATATCATTAAGCTCAGATGACAATGATGATATTCAGTTACGATCTAATAATTCGTATTTGCATGATAATGTGGATTAATTAGTATTTAGTTTTGTTTGTGAAACCCAAAACAATGTAATAATTGTTTTGGGTTTTTTTAGTGAGACCCAAATTTTTGCATTACAAAAATTTGCTGGTCGAACTAATCCCGCTGCACAGCGGAATCTTTAAAATAAAACTTTTAATTGCCGTTAAAAACTAAATGATGTTGATTATCTTTGCATTTCTAAAATTAGGAACATGAGTTTACAAAATAAAGTAATGGAAAAACTTAAAGAAGCTATGAGGGCAAAAGATGCTGTTGCCTTAGAATCTTTAAGAGCTATAAAATCAGCTATATTATTGGCTCAAACCGAATCAGGTGCCAAACAGGATTTAACAGAAGCTGAAGAGTTAAAACTATTACAAAAATTAGTAAAACAACGAAAAGACAGTGCTGCACTTTACAAAGAGCAGGGCAGAACAGATTTGGCAGAACCAGAATTGGCACAAGTGGCTGTAATAGAGCAGTTTTTACCTGAGCAAATGAACGAAGATGAACTGAAAAGTGTAATTGCAAATATTATTGAAAAAACAGGAGCCTCTTCAATGAAAGACATGGGCAAGGTAATGAGTATGGCTTCAAAGGAATTAGCAGGTAAAGCAGATGGTAAGGCAATTTCTAATGTAGTAAAATCATTGCTCACTTAAGTTTTGTTAATAAATTGATTGCGTAAGTCGATTTTAATTTAAGAATTAGTTGGTTTACAATTCTCATGACTAAAATCTAAAGTCTCACATCTAAGTATTGGTCCCGTACCTGCCGGCAGGCAGGGTTCAGCTGAATAGAATATCAGATTTCGGCTCTGATATAAAATAAGTATTATGATTAATGTATATGTTCTATTAAGTGAAAAATTTAATAGAACTTATACAGGAACGACCAAAGATGTAGAGAAAAAATTAAAACAACATAATTCAAAATATAATAAATCAACAAAACCTTATGTTCCATGGGTTTTGATATATAGTGAACCATTTAATACTGGAGTTGAAGCAAGAACAAGAGAAAAATATCTAAAGTCTGGAATTGGTAGAGAATTTATAAAGAGTATAATTAATAACTGGCCCCGTAGTTCAACTGAATAGAATATCAGATTTCGGCTCTGAGGGTTACAGGTTTGAATCCTGTCGGGGTCACTAATAAATCGAAAACCTGTGCGTAAATTCAAGCTCGCTTGAATTTTTGAGCACAGGTTTTTGATTTTCAAAGCGGAGCTTTGTCAGGAAGGGTAAAGCCAATCTGTCGGGGGTCACAAATAAAAATTTAAAAGTGAGGTTTTGTAAGATTTATAGAGGCATATTCTTACAATGGTAGCTATTGCCTTGAATAACAAGGTTCTAATGAATGTTATTTTTTATTGAATTATTAAATTCGTAATCTTATCAAATAAAAATTCTGACAACTTTCCTAAATTCCAGTCAGCAACGGTTGATTTAATTTGTGATATGTTCCTTGCCCCAACAACAACCCTGTCGGCTTCTTTAACAGAAAATAAATATTGTTGGCATAAAGTAGATAAAGATATGTTATTTTTATCGGCAATTGCTTTGACTTTAATCGCGTTATTCAAATCCTGTTCGGTAATCCATTCGCCATCGGCACCTTCGTTTTTAAATTTTTCAAATCGGTTACCTAATAATCCAAAGTGCAAGGGAGAAGCGGCATAGTATTTAATTTGCTCATTTTGGTATTGCTGCATTTCGCCTCTAAATACACTCAAATTACAAGCATTCATTCTTAAAAACCCAGAAGCTACTTCAAAATTTTCTTTGGTAACATAAGGCATAAACGCCTGTGTGGGATTACCGCCCACACCTAAACTTTTTACCAATCCCTGTTGTTTAAAAGTTTTTAACGTGTTCAATATTTCCTCTATATTGTCCATAGGAACCAGTTGCGGTTCGTGCAAAAAGAGTAAATCAATTTTATCTATCCTTAGCACTTCTAAGCTGTTATGTAGGCTACGCTTCATCCCTTCCGTAGAATAATCGAGTTTGGTTTCAAAAGCATCTTTACCTCTTAATCGCCCAACCTTTGTGCTAATAAATGGTATTGAACCCTTCCACTCATTAAGAGCTTTACCGACATAAATTTCTGCATTCGAATAAGAAGGTGCAGTGTCTAAAACAGAAATACCATTTTCAAGAGCATAAAGTACAGCATCAATAGATTCTGCCTCATCAACAGATCCCCAAACGCCACCAATTGCAGCAGTACCATAAACCAAACGGCTTTGGTTGTCAAAAGCGGCACTTTTTTTATAATCTCCTTTTAAATATGTTGGTTTCATGTGTCTATTTTATTGCTTTTTTTGTTCGCTATTAATCAATTCTTTAGGTAATAACACTTTTAGTATGCTCGTTTCATCATTAGTACTTTATTAAATCGGCACTCATGCCAGGCTCTTGTGGAATTTTATATTTTCCATCAACGATATTTACGGGGTTTTTAAAATGCTGTTTTAAATGTGGAATATGCTCTAAGAACAACGCTTCATGACCCATACCTATATGATTGAACAATACCAGGTGCTGGTGTATTTGACCCATATCGCCCACATGAGGAACTACTGGAATATTGTATTTTTTGGAAAGCAAACTAATCGTCAAAAATTCGGAAATGCCTCCAACCCTAACGGCATCAACCTGATTAAAACTCATACAACCTGATTGAATAAAGTTTTTAAAAATAACCTTATTGGGAACATGCTCTCCCAATGCTAATTTTATGGGGGAAATTTCTTTTGCTAAAGTGATGTGTGCCATTAAATCATCGGGATGTGTAGGTTCTTCAATCCAAAAGGGGTTCATTTCTTTTAGGGATTTGCTCATTTGAATGGCCTGTGGTAAATTCCATTGTTGGTTGACATCTAACATAATTGTAGCTTCGTCTCCAGCTGTTTCTCTAACCATAAAGGCACGCCTAAGATCTCTTTCCATACCGGTTGAGCCCACCTTTAGCTTCATAGCGGTAAAACCCAAATCCATGGCTTTTTTAATGTTGTCTTTTACTTTTTGGTCGGAATAATTAAACCAACCTATAGAGGTATCATAACCAGGGTAACCAGATAATAGAATGCCTTCACGATCTTTTTTGGTTTGGTTTGTATTTGCTAAAATATTAATAGCTTCTTCTTTTGTAAGTTCATCTTCTAAATAACTCAGATCTAAAGTGTTTACAAGTTCTGTTGGAGAAATTTCCAATAACAATTTCCATAACGGTAAACCTCTTGATTTTGCCCACAAATCATAACAAGCATTGGTTACAGAAGCCAAGGCTAAGTGTACAACACCTTTATGTGGACCTAACCATCTAAAATTTGGATCATCTGCCATGGCTTTAAAAGTTGAACCAAAATCGGACATCAACGCATTGATTTCTTTACCCTCAATGTGTTTAGCCAAATGTTTAATGGCTTCACAGACTAGGTTATTTCCTGTGCCGAGTGTAAATGCAAGGCCTACTCCTTCCAATTTGCTCTCTGTTTCCAACCTACAAACGGCATAGGCATAGACAGGTGTGGTATGTATAGCATCTGAGCCTGCACCATCGCTGAGTTCGTATCTTGAGTCAGACACGGATATTTTTTTTATAATTAATTCTTTCATTTTAAGTTTTCTAATTGTGTTTATTGTAACCTCTGTCTTTATTCTTATTTAGTAAATCAGTTAGTTCTTTTACTTTTGACGGAAGTTTATCGTAAAGGTTATTTTTTTCAGAAGGGTCATTTTTTAAATTATAAAGTTGTCCGTTTGTTGCAACGGGAATATCTTCAATTTTTAAATTTTTACTAAAACCACCAGAATCTTTTCCTAAAATTAATTTCCAATCACCATGTCGGATAGCAAATGTTCCATCAATAGAATGGTGTACTATAGAGTTCCTTTCAGGATTACTGGTTACTTTATTAAATAAAGCATGAGAAAAGTCAAAGCTATCTTCTAGAAGAGAATTGTTTTGTCCTTTTCCTAAAATGGAAGTTGCCGTAGCAAAAATATCGGTAGTGCAAATAATTTTATCACTGGTAGTGTTTTTTTTAATTTTATTTGGCCAAGAAACAATAAATGGAACTCTGTGACCACCTTCCCAAATATCAGCCTTCATACCTCGCCATTTTCCACTTGGGTTATGTCCATATTTTAAGACAGAGGCAATAGCACCTCCCATGTCTTGTCCATCCCTTTGCGGAGAGCCATTGTCAGAAGTGAAAATAAGTATGGTATTTTCTAACTGTCCGCTTTTTTCCAGAGCCTCAACAATTTGTCCAACAGACCAATCAACTTCATTAACAAAATCGCCATACAGCCCAGCTTTGCTTTTCCCTTTAAAATCTTTAGTCGGTGCAATGGGTGTATGCGGTGCTGTTAATGCAAAATACAAGAAAAAAGGGTTCTCTTTGTTAGATTGTTCCTGAATATAATTTACTGCTTTTTTAGTTATAGTGGGCATTACTTTTTCTAATGACCACCCTTCAACCATAGGACCCGGACCACCATACATGGTATCAGGTTTTATCTGATTTGGAATTTGAACAAATTTATTATTTTCTATAAAAGCATAGGGTGGAAAATTAGGAACGTCATCTCCAAAATAATAATCGAATCCCGCTTCTAACGGACCACCGCCGATTTCTTTTGAAAAATCAATATTTTTCCAAAGCTCATTTCTGCCTTTCAGATTGTAATCGCCAATTTTTATGGTATCGTTCATAAAATGATTATCCTTATTAGAAGCCCATCTCCAACCCAAATGCCATTTACCTATACATGCGGTTGAGTAGTTTCTGATTTAAGCATTTTAGGAAGTGTCTGTCTTGCACTATCTATTAGTGGCCTATCCCACATCCAAAGTACACTATTTTTCAATTCTGTACGCCAGGCGTATCTGCCAGTTAATAATCCGTATCGGGTAGGGGTACAAACGCTACTTGGTGTATGTGCATCAGTAAATATCATACCTTTTTCGGCAAGCAAATTAATATTGGGTGTGGGTATTTTGGAGTCTGGGTTATATACTTCAGGATCGCCATAGCCCAAATCATCTGCAAGAATAATAATGATATTAGGTTTTTTAGTGGTCTTTTTACAGGAATAAAATTGACTTACAGTTAAAAGAAAAATGAGAGAAAATATTACAGTTTTAAATTTCATATTTACTTTTTTAGTTTTCTATAGTTGCTAAATCAACTAAAGGTTTATTCATTTCTAAAGCAATAACGGACACATGGGCATTTGGCAAATTCTCAGGTAATAAAATGTTTAGCACTCTTTTTTTTACGGAATAATCAAGAGCAACATTGTCATCAAGGAAATACGCTTTTTTAACCTTATACCCTTTGGGAAGTTTTAGTTTAAGCTGGTCTTCTGGTTTTTTTAACAAGTGTATGAATATAGTATTGTTCTTATGTGTACTTACATAGTTTACGGTTGGTAAATAAGGGCCTCCACGCGTTCCATAAATAGCGTCACCATTAACCTTTAACCAATCACCAATTTCTTTTAACCGATCAATTTGTCTTTGTTCAATTCTACCATCGTGCATTGGGCCTACGTTTAATAATAAATTGCCATCGCCACCAACTGTTTGAACCAGCGTTTGTATGCACTGTTGTGTTGTTTTTAATTTGTCGTTGGGTTTCCACGCCCATTGATTAGCAATAGTTATGCACGATTCCCAAGCGTTTTCTATATCAAATTTTCCAATTTCTTGTTCTGGTGTAGCATAATCTCCGGCATACTTATAACTTTTTGTAATGCCTGCCATGCCTTCACGCCCTTTATCAACACGATTGTTAATGAGAAGTTCATCATCTAACCCCCTAAGGTAAGCATATAAGTCCATGCCCATTTCATGCGTCCATGCCCATTCCCATTCGCCATCAAACCAAAATAATGTAGGGTTATAATTGTCAATCAACTCTTTGAGTTGATTCTTCATATAGACAATATATCTATCCATTTTAGCCTTCACAGCAGGGTTTGTAATGTCCTTTTCTATATGATACTCATACTCTTTGTCGGGATATTTTACGGGGTAATCTTCGTGATGCCAATCACAAATAGTATAGTATATTCCGAAATCTATACCTTCTTTTTTACAAGCTTCTGCCAGTGGTTTTAAAATGCCTTTGCCGTACAGGGTGTTTCCCATATCGTAATCAGTATATTCACTATCCCACAAACAAAAACCATCATGATGCCTGGCAGTAAGCACTATGTATTTCATACCGGCATCTTTTGCGGCATTTACCCATTTAGTGGCATCGAACAAGACGGGATTGAATTCTTTGTAAAGAGCATCATAGTCTTCTTTAGGCACCTGAACACCTCTTGACCAACTAATTTCAGTTCCGCGTAAAGCAACAGGTCCCCAATGGATAAACATTCCAAACCTGTTGTCCTGAAACTTTTTTAGTGATTTTATGTTGGTTTTTAAATTAGGATTTGCTTCGCCGCCACCACTCGAGTTTTGAGCCACAAGCAATGATGGAATTAATAATAAAGCGATTAGTAATAAGTTGGAAAATTTTGTAATGGTTTTCATAATTTTTTATAGATGTTAATAGAAAATAATGTAGAGCACAATCATAATGACAACTAGTAAATAGCTCATATATTTTACTGATTTGGATGCTGAACTAGCATTCACTTTTAAATAAAATTCCTCAGGAATGGTTTGGGCTGATTTGTCAAAAAACGTAATCAATCCATAAATTATTGATGATATAATAAAATAAATGTAGGCTTGCCGTAGCCAATTAATGCCCAACCCATCTGGACTGGAAATATAATTGGGAATACCATTGACAATCGCATATTTTTCTATGAGAAATATTATGGCCGCAAAAAGACTACCACCTAATAATGTATAAAAAGAAGCATTGGAAGTTCCTTTTCTAGTAAGAATTCCCCAAAGAAACACAGCAACAATTGAAGGGGCAAAGATGGCAAACATCTGATTTATCAATTCAAAAATGCCGCCTAAATCTCCTAAAAATGGGGACCAAATAACAGCTAATACCAACACGACTACACCCGTAATTCGTCCAATCCTGATTTTTGAGGCATCTGATAAATTAGGTTTTAATTTATTAAAAACATCATATACAATTAACGTGGAACAACTATTTAATGCGGCCGCCACGCTACTCATAACGGCGGCCAATAATGCGGCAATCATCAATCCGCTAAGACCAACGGGCATTAATTTCATAATCATAATGGGCAATACACTTTTGGTATCTTCACCAATGTCATTTTTAAATAGTACAAATGCCAAAATACCGGGAACAACCATTATAAATACCGGTAATATTTTAAGGAAACCTGCAAATATTGCTCCGAGTTTTGCCTGTTTTTCAGACTTGGCACCTAAAGCTCGTTGTACTATGGTCTGATCTGTACACCAATACCAGATACCTAATATCAGATGCCCAAATAACATATCTAAGAAGGTAAATCCTTTTTTGGCAGAGTCAAAACTTACTGCTTTTAACCGATCAGGATCTGCCGCCTCTTTGAAGGATTCATAAGTAAAAATACCAAGATCAGGTAATTTGTAAATAGCAAGTACGGTAATGATTAATGAACCAAATACTAATATTATTGTTTGTACGGTTTCTGTTACAACCACCTAAACCAAGCCTCCAATTACGGTATAAATACCTGTGGCAACGGCAATAATTACAATAGATAAAACAATATCCAATCCGAACATTTTTTCAAAGACAACGGCTCCTGCATAAAAACTAACACCAATATGCATAAACAGGGCCGCCATTATACTGAAAATGGCCAAAACCACGCGTGACCGGGCATCATATCTTTTTTCTAGAAATTCTGGTAAGGTAGCAATCTTTGTGCGTAAATAAAACGGAATAAAAATAAAGGCAAGAATCAACAGTTCAAAAGCAGAAAACCACTCAAAATTACCCCAAACAATACCATCTTTAAATCCTGATTCTGCCAGACCTACCAGATGTACCGTTGAAATGTTCGAAGCAAATAGTGAGGCTCCGATAACAGGCCAAGTCAGAGATTTACCTGCCAAAAAATAGCCTTCGCTCGTTTTTTTCTTTTTTCGACTATACCATAAGCCAATAAAAACTATTGCTAAAAGGTAAATGACTACTACTACAATGTCAATAGTTGAAATTGTGTTCATAAACGTTAATTTTTATGTAGATTATTAAAAACATTTTGTCCTTTCTCGGTCATAAACGGAAAAATTAATCCCCAAATATGGTTGGCCATTTCACCAGGTTTTTTAAAATCATAGCTGGTGAGGATGCCTTCCTGATTGACCCAAAATGTTATTAGAATTCTAATTGTATGCTGCAAACGTATATAGTATTTTAAATCGTTTTGATCGATAATTAGCCCTTCTTTTATAAAACCGATAAAATAATTTTGCATTTGATTTTTTCGCTTATTTAGCGTTTTTTGGAGCAATTGGTTTACTGATGGGTAATTTCTTGATATTTCCATGATATCCAAATTAAAAAAACCGTATTTAACTTGAAACAGTTCAAGTTCATGTAAAAGCAAATCAAATTTTTCAAAAGAGTTTACACCCGATTCTTCTTGCTCGTAGTAAGCAGTTATCTCTTTGGACATCTTTTTGTAGATGGCTAAAAGTATGGCTTCTTTAGTGTTAAAATGATATTCAATATTACCATGGCTTTTGTTCATCCGTTTAGCAATATCTCTGCTACTTATATTGCCTATTCCATGTTCTTTATACAATTCGATGGCAGTATTTAGAATAGTAGCTTTGGTTTTCATTTAACATGTTAAATTTAGACAAATATAAAAAAATTAGGGCGAATGCCCTAATTTAGGTAAAAAAATACTATATTCGTTGCTCAAAAACTGAAAACATTTATATGCTACCGTAAAAAAAAAGTATTGATTGTTATTGATTTTAAGGTAGCTTAAAGAGCCTGTTTGTTATAAATTTGAAAGAATTTAATTAGATGCCTTTTCAATGAAAAATGTTCTTAAAATAATGCATAAACTTTTCTATTTATTTTTTTTGATGGTCATTGCTTGTTCGGCTCCAAAATCAAATTTTTTAGAAACCATAAATTCTTTGGAGCACATTGATGGCAATGAAACTTATAGTAATGCCCCCTATATGACCCCTGGGAATCGCTTATATACTGTAGGTCATCAAAATGGGACTTTTCCAGAAATAGGCTGGCACATAGATAAAGAAATGGGTGGTATTTGGAATCATCCAATTAAATTAATGGATGGTTTTGAAGCTTCTTTGCAAATAGAAAATGAAAGTTTTGAACTGAACAAGGCAACACGATTTGCCCAATATTCATTCTCAAATGTATTAGAATATGTTTGGGAAGAAAAAGGTTTAAAAGTAACCCAAGTACAATTTGCTCCCGACGATATGGAAGGGATGATTATTCAATATCAAATTCAAAATTATAATACAGAAAAGTTAAAAACAACATTTCAATTTAACGGACATGTAGATTTAAGACCCACATGGTTGGGCGAACGCACAAATATGATAGATGGTCTTGATACCATAGCTTTTAATGAAGCTGAAAGTGCTTGGGTTGCCAAAGACTCGAACAATCCTTGGTACGTCAAATTTGGAAGTGATGTAAAACCGTCTAATTTTGAAAAAGTTAGTACACGTTATCAAGGCAAGGGTATTAGTGGTAGCTTATCTTACAACATAGTAGTGCCCGCAAACGGACAACTTTTAAAGAATTTTTATATAGCAGGAAGCTATACATCAGAAAAAGCGTTGCAATCCACGTATAAATCTTTAAAAACAGATGCACTCAAATTATTAAAAGAGAAAAATGAGCGTTACGTTGAGATTCAAAGACCTACGGAATTGCACACTCCAGATTCTACCTTGAACAAAACCTTTAGATGGTTGAAATATACAGCCGATTGGTTTGTAAGAACCGTACCGGAAATAGGAAGTGGAATGGCGGCAGGCTACCCAAATTTCCCTTGGTGGTTTGGTTGTGATAGTGAATATGCCTTACAAGGATATTTAACAATCGGCAGAAACGATGTTGCCTTAAATACCATAGAGCTTTTGCAAAAAATATCTGAAAAAAACCATCCACATGGTAGAATTGTACATGAAATATCTACCAATGGAGAAATATATGATACCGGCAATATGACGGAGACCCCTCAGTTTGTGACTTTGTTATGGAAGGTGTATCTATGGAATGGGGACAAACAGTTCTTAAAAAAATACTTTACGCAGGTTAAAAAGGGATTAAATTGGTTGTTGACCGAACAAGACTCTAATAAAAATTTAATTCCCGAAGGTTATGGTATGATGGAAATTCATGGACTTAATAGTGAAATGATAGATGTTGCTGCCTACACACAGAAAGCATTGGTAAGTGCTTCTAAAATAGCATACGTTCTTGGTGAAGAAGGACTTGCAAAGACTTACACGGCACAAGCGGAAGAATTAAAGGGGACCATAAATAGGGAGTTTTGGTCCGAGAATTTTCATTCATTTGCCGACTTTATAGGGACAGACCAGCAAGCATTAAGTTTAATAGAAACCGCCATTGGGCGAGCTAAAAAATTAGAAAAAACTTGGGCTGTTAATGAGCTTTTAGAAACCAAAGAATTTATTAAAAAGAATCCTTCATCTAAACCTAGGCCTTTTGTGTTACACCATAATTGGGTAGTAAATACACCAATGGAAGTTGGTATAGCAGATACTGAAAAAGCTGATATAGCTTTACAAACGGCAAGACAGTTTACAAATCCGTTTGGTACTTACGTAACGGGTATAGATAGGAATGCTCCCAAAGAAAGTCAATCTGGAACAGTAAAACGCCATGCAAACTTTTATGTATCTGCAGTGATGACATTACCCACGGGAGTGTCTGCAATTGCAGAGAATAATTATGGAAATCCTGACCATGCGTTAGATTATCTAATAAAAATGTGCAACAGTTTCAGTTATGCCTCACCAGGAACTATGTACGAAGTTTCCCCAGATCATGGCGAATTTGTACAGGCTTGGAATATTTATGGTTTTGGTGTAGCTATTATAGAACAGTTTTTTGGTGTACAACCAAATGCAGCAAAAAAGGAAGTGCATATAAAACCGCAAATGCCAACAAAATGGAATGATGTTTCCTTAAAAAATCTTGCTATTGCAGATAATGAATTATCCATTATATACATCAAAGAAAACGATACAATCTCTTTAGAAATTCAACAACAAAAAGACTGGAAGATAACTGTAGAGCCACCAAGAGGTTATGAAATAGCAAGTACTAATGAAGTTGAACCTCGAAAAACCAGTTGGAATTTTACATTAAAGAAATAAATTAAGTCGGTTGGCGGTTAGCAGAGTTAGAAATATGCTTTACACAATTTAATACTAATAGAACCAAGTTAACACTTTTAACATACTTAACTTATAGGCGGTAATTGTATTTTCTGTAAAAAAGTATTGAATATTTCTTATTTCAAGGTAGCTTAAACAAGAAGATTGCTATAAATTTGAAAATATATAATTTGATAAAAAATAATACTCATTATATCTATGAAAATTGTTCTTAAACTAATAATAATATTTTTTACATATAATTATGGAATAGCCCAAGATATCACCACAATCTATGCTAAAGATTATGGTATTATTCCTAATACATTTATAGATATTGCTCCCCAATTAAAAAAGGTTTATAACGATCTAGGCAAATATGACGCGGTAAAATTAATTTTCGAAGAAGGACGATACGATATTTATCCAGATCAATCAGAACAACGCGAATATTTTATATCCAACACTTCAACAGAAAAAGAAGTGCCTTCTAAAATTAAAACCATAGCGTTACTTTTCGAAAATGCAAAAGACTTGACGATTGAAGGTAACGGAGCTCTATTTGTGATACACGGCAAAATGATAAATTTTGCATTTGACCATTGCGAAAATATCACTATTCAGAATGTCAGCTTTGATTATGAACGCCCAACTATGTCCGAATTAACTTTTAATACCGTTAATGATACAGAGGTAGTAGCAACTATAAATCCCGATTCCAAATATGCAATAATTGACAATAAACTCAAGTTTTACGGTGACAATTGGACCATAAACCATCATCATGCCATCGCAATAGACACCACGTTGTCCGCTTTTTATTACAGCAATTTTACACCTTTATTAAATAGTGAAGTCACACAAATTAAACCGTTTACGCTTCAATTTAAAGGTGATTTTCCTAAGAGCGGTTATAAAAAAGGGATGGTATTAACGGTAAGAGACCCTATAAGAGATCAAGTAGGGGCATTTATAGGCTATAGTAAAAATGTAGTCCTTAAAAATGTAAAAGTGCACTATATGCACGGTATGGGAGTTATCAGTCAGTTCAATGAAAATGTTACTTTAGATAGCGTTATCGTAAAACCGAGAGAAGAAACGGGAAGAAGAATTGCTGCTTTTGCGGATTGTTTTCATTTTTCGGGATGTAAAGGACAAATCACTATTAAGAATTCTGAAACTTACGGGGGGCATGATGATGCGATAAACATACACGGAACGCATTTAAAAATTACAGAGAAAATAGCTAATGATAAAATTAAATTGAGGTTTATGCACGGGCAAACCTACGGGATGAAAGCCTTTTTTGTTGGAGATACATTGGCGTTTGTTCACGCTAAAAGTTTACAGAAATATGGCTCTGGAAAAGTAAAATCGGTTGAAAAATTAACGGATAGGGAAATTTTAGTTACTTTGGAAAAATCAATGCCCAAAGAATTCAAATTAGGAGATGTTGTTGAAAATTTGACTTGGACACCCTCGGTAACTATTAAAGACAATTATTTCTCAGGAACCAATACACGGGGTATTTTATTAACTACCCAACGAAAATCCATAATAGAAAATAATACTTTTTTTAGAACGGGAATGCATGCTATTTTAATTGCCAATGACGCATCAAGCTGGTACGAATCTGGTGCGGTAAAAGATGTAACTATTCGTAATAACCGTTTTGTAGATTGTGCTTACAATCAAATACCAGGTAATTACATCATCAATATTTGGCCAGAAAATCATCAATTGGTCAAAAACTTTTATGTGCATGAAAATATAACTATTGAGAATAATATTTTTGAAACTTTTGATACTCCTATTTTAAGGGCTAAAAGTACGAATGGGTTGGTTTTTAGAAATAATAAAATCATAAAAACAGATACTTTTAAGGATAGAAGAGGGGGCAAACCTTCTTTTCATATTGAAAACTCAAAAAATGTAAAGGTGGAATTGCAGAAATCGGATACCAATAATTTTGATGATTTTAATCTGATTAATGTTAAAAAGAAACGGATTAAAGTGAACAGAAAATAATCACTTTAATCCACAATATTTAATTAAATTAGAAAAATAAAAATAATTAACGAATTACAAAATATATGAATTTAAAATCAATTTGTCTTGGAGTATTAGTAGTATCACTATTAATTTCTTGTACAACAACAGAAAAGAGCGTAGATACAGCAGAAAGTGCAGCACAAACCACAGAAAACCTGAAACTCTGGTACAATACGCCAGCAAATGCGTCTGTAAAAGATGACCCTAATGGGTGGAAAGACGACCCCGAATGGTTAAAAGCTTTGCCGTTAGGAAATGGATCTTTGGGGGCCATGGTTTTTGGTGATGTAAACCAAGAACGTATTCAGCTCAATGAAGAAAGTATGTGGTCAGGTAGTCCAGATGATAATGACAACCCTGATGCTTTTGAAGCCCAAGATAAAATTCGCAACTTATTGTTTGCAGGAAAGTATAAGGAAGCTACCGAACTGACCAATAAAACACAGGTTTGTAAAGGAGCAGGTTCGGGTTACGGTAATGGGGCAACAGTTCCATTTGGCTGCTTTCAAACCTTGGGTGATTTGTGGATTGATAACGGTAGTCAGGATACATATGAAAACTATCAACGAGAACTGGATTTAGACGATGCCGTAGTCCGTGTAAGCTATTCCCAAAACGGAACTAATTTTAAGAGGGAAATATTTACGAGTTATCCGGACCAAGTAATGATAATTAAAATTACTGCAGACCAGCCAGGCAAAATTTCCTTTAAAAGTACGTTGACAAGACCTGAGCGATATAAAACGTATTCAGAAAACGAAGAGCTTATTATGTCCGGAGCATTATCTAACGGAAAAGGAGGCGAGGGACTCCAATATATGACACGTTTAAAAGCAACTGCCAAAAACGGACAGGTAAATTATAACGATACCTCACTAGAGGTTGAAAATGCAGATGAGGTTATTTTATACTTAACAGCATCTACAGACTATGTATTAAAATATCCCAATTACAACGGGCGTGATTATAAAAATATTACGGCGGAAAACATTAACAAAGCTGTTGCCAAAAATTATGATGAGCTTTTAAAAAGTCATTTAAAGGAATATCAATCATATTACAAAAGAGTCACCTTAGATATTACGCCCGATAGTATTTCCAAATTACCAACTGATGAAAGAGTCGAAAATTATAAAAATTCGAAAGACGATGCTCGTTTGGAAGAGTTGATATTTCAATATGGTCGTTATTTATTGATTTCATCTTCAAGACCAGGTACTTTACCCGCAAATTTACAAGGCATTTGGGCCAACAAGATTCAAACACCTTGGAATGGCGATTATCATACTGACGTAAACGTTGAAATGAATTATTGGCTTTCAGAACCCACTAACTTGTCTGAAATGCAGTTACCATTGTTCGACTTAATTGAATCTTTAGTTAAACCGGGTCAAAAAACAGCCGAAATTCAATATCATAATGATGGTTGGGTGGTACACCCCATTACCAATGTTTGGGGCTATACTTCACCTGGGGAGTCTGCAACTTGGGGAATGCACACAGGAGCAGGAGCATGGATAAGTACCCATATAGCAGAACATTATGCCTATACAAAAGATAAGGAATTTTTACAAAAAATGTATCCGACCTTAAAAGGTTCCGTAGAGTTTTATATGGACTGGTTGGTAAAAGACCCTAAAACAGGTAAGTTGGTCTCCGGGCCTGCGGTTTCGCCTGAAAATACGTTCATTGCACCGGATGGAAGCAAAAGTCAAATCAGTATGGGGCCAGCACACGATCATCAGGTAATTTGGCAATTATTTACCGATTTTTTAATGGCTTCCAATGAGTTGGGAATTGATAGTGATTTTACAAAAAAAGTAGCTACCAGTCTTGAACAGCTAGATGGGCCAAAAATTGGTAGTGATGGAAGACTAATGGAGTGGGCAGAAGAGTTCCCGGAAGCGGAACCTGGGCATAGGCATATTTCGCATTTATTTGCGGTACATCCAGGTGCACAGATAAATTTGGAGCAAACCCCAAAACTGGCATTGGCTGCAAAAAAATCATTGGATTATAGAATTGAGAATGGTGGTGGTCACACAGGGTGGAGTGCGGCTTGGTTAATTAATCAATATGCACGACTGGCAGAACCTGAAAAAGCCAAAGCAAGTTTAGAAACGGTTTTGGCAAAAAGTACGTCACCAAATTTATTTGGTTTGCACCCTCCTTTTCAAATGGATGCTAATTTCGGTGCAACGGCAGGTATTACAGAAATGTTATTGCAAAGTCATACAGGAACTATTAATTTATTGCCAGCATTGCCAAAGGCATGGAAAACGGGCAGCGTAAAAGGTTTGGTGGCTAAAGGTGGTTTTGTAGTTGATTTAGCGTGGAAAGATGGAAAATTGACAACCGCACAAATAAAAGCGATACATAATGGTGGTATAAAGATAAAATATGGAGCCAAAGAAATATCTAAAACGATGAAAGCTGGTGAAAGTTTTGAATTTAAAGCTTCTTGATAATTAGTACCAACTCATAAAATTTTATAGAGATAATGAACCAATTCCTTCACATTTTCCATAGTAGAAACTAGCGAAGGTTTATTTTTAAGACATTTTAATTGAAATCACCTAAACCATAGCTCGTTTTCCGTGGTCCAGATCCACCAATAATTCGTTAGAATTTCTTTAAATTTTAAAAATTCGATTTGTAAGTCTATTATTGGTTTAAAAGAATTTAAACTCCTCTAATGGTTGAAAATGAAAAATTAGTAGGCGTAGTGCTTACCACATGTTTATTAAAATACCTGGTTGGTAGATGCCAGAAAATATAAAAAATGTAAAAAAAAATGCCCCATTTTGGCAAAATAGTTGTATTATAGCAATAGAAAAGAAAGAAAACTTTAAAAATTGACTATCTTTAATGGTCAATTAAAAAGAAAATTGCTATTTAAAAACAACTATTTTGATAGAACTTGTAAGCCTAGTGTTTGGGTCAACTAATTTGACTCGTTTTGTGTTGTTCCCGAATGTTATGTACGGAGCACAAAGGGCTATCATTGCCGAAAATTTTAGCTTTTATAATAATTTATCTCTTATTGATAAACGTTATTTTGAACATAGGGTTTTAAAATTCATTGATGCTCATAATTTTATAGGTAGAGATGGTGTTGTAGTTACCAAAACCATGGAACTTTTAATTGCTTCTACCGCTATAATGCTAACTTTTGGTATGAGAAGATATTTGTTTTCGCAATTTGAAAACATTGTTATTTATCCTAAAAACTATCTGTCAAAAGTAACAAATAGGCGTCACCAAGGGGAAACAAACCCTAGGTTGGGTACTATTGTTTTTTCATGGGACAGTTTTATGGACGGTATAGAAATTGAAGATAATAATCTGAATTTAGGTCTGCACGAATTAACCCATGCCATGCACTTTAGTTTTTTGAAAGAAAAAAGTTTTACTTCAGTAGTGTTTTTAGATCATTTTACCGCTCTTTTGAATAAAATGAAAGACAGAAAATTACAACGAAAAATTGTAAAATCAGGCTATTTGAGGGAATATGCTTTTAGAAATCAATTTGAGTTTCTATCCGTTGTGGTAGAACACTTTTTTGAAACTCCTCACGAGTTTAACCAAAAACTCCCCGAAGTTTATAAGATGGTGAAAAGAATGTTGAATTTAGATACATTGAAAATGGCATCTAAGCCTTCGGCATAAATTTTTATTTAAACAACATTACCAAAGCCCCTAGCGTAGTTACAATCAATATAAACCTTCTATAATTGAGGTTTGATATTTTTTTGACAATAAATACACCCATAAAAAAACCTAAAAGTACTGCTGGAATTAATATTGAATTTAGTACTAAAGTTTCTTTGGTAACCGTTTTCCAAACAAAAAAATGAAAGGGCAGTTTAAAAACATTTACAATAAAGAATAACCAAGCCGCGGTACCTATGAATTCGTTTTTTGGTAATCTTATTGCAAGGAAATAGATATTTGAAATTGGCCCTGCCAAATTACCGATCATTGTAGTAAACCCAGCTAAAAATCCGGCTGAACTCGAAAAAGCGATATGAGTTGAAATTTTTGATGATTTCTTGTTTTCCGTGTAGAACAGAATTAGTACTGAAAAAATTATAATTATAGCCATAAGCCTTTTAAAAATAACTTCAGAAACATCGTGGCCCACCCAAACACCGACCAATACACCAATAATCATTAAAGGTAGAAGTTTTACAATATATTTCCATTGGGTGTGCCTGTTATAATAAATTACGGCAAAAATATCAGCCACAATAAGCATTG
The DNA here is from genome assembly GCF_034296135.1 of Aureibaculum koreense. Taxonomy (NCBI): domain Bacteria; kingdom Pseudomonadati; phylum Bacteroidota; class Flavobacteriia; order Flavobacteriales; family Flavobacteriaceae; genus Aureibaculum; species Aureibaculum koreense. Next base: position 186,407 of record NZ_JAXKVV010000003.1, on the reverse strand, counting down.
GTAGTAATATTCCCGTTGAGTTTTTTTCTCCAAATACAAAAGCTAAAATTACAACAATTAATATACCGATACCTTTAATGCCTGACTTAGACAAGCCCAATAAAAAAACAGCTATAAAAACTGATGTCCACCGTAGAAAAGATAAATTATAGGAGTTAAGTATTTCGAGATAGGTCATTGATTGATTTAAAAGGTTGGGTTCTATAAAAAGGCATCATCTTTCGGCTCCCATAGTTCAATTTTGTTGCCATCTAAATCTAAAATCCAACCAAATTTTCCATATTCATATTCTTCTACTTTATCCATTACTGTTACACCTTCTTTTTTTAATTCTTTTAATAATTCAACTAAATTCTCCACTCTATAATTGAACATAAAGTCTTTTTTGGAAGGTTCAAAATAATTGGTATCTTTTTTAAAAGGACTCCATTGTGTAGAGCATTTATTGCCATTTTCATCTTTCCACCAAAAAGTACAGCCCCAATCATCTGTATTAAAGCCTAAATGTTTTTTGTACCAATCTTTTGTTGCGTTCGGGTCTTCAGTTTTAAAAAACAGACCACCAATACCTGTTACTCGTTTTTTCATAAATTATTTTTTAATCGCTTTTTCGTAAATCTCTATCCATTCATCAATTGACATTTTCTTTACCAATTCTCCGATGAGTTTGTAAGGAATTTCATCTATTTTTTTAAAACGGATACAACTTTTACCCATATCTAATTTTCTTTTACTATGCTTAGGATATTCTGCTATAAACCAATCAGAAAGCTCCTTTTTAGCATAAATTCCACTATGATATAAATTAATTGAATTCTTTTGCGAAGCTATATTCATAAAAGGTAAGGGTAACTTTGGATCGCAATGGTATCCATCTGGATATTTAGAATGCGGTACGTAATAACCGATCATATTATAATTAATGCCCTCTTCAAAACCGTTAGGTAAATTTTCTAAAATTATTTTACGAAGTTTTTTTACAGGTTCTTTTCTTTCCTCTGGTATTTGGTTGATATAATCATCAACGGATTTGGCTTTATATTGCATACTATATTTATTTACGTTTTAAGATTAGTGATGAAATAATTGAAATAATAAAGCCAAGCATAAAAACTGTGGCTGCCATGAGTAAAAAGTTCATAAAAGGATTTGCAAAGAGATTTTTTTGTTCTTCCATCTCTTTTAATTTTGCCTGAAGTTCAGCTCCTGAAAGGGTATTATTTGCCTCCTCAACCAATTTGTTATAATAATCTGCCATAAAATTTGGATTTATATACTCCACATATATTACATTATACAAGCCAAATGCAAAAGCAGCAAAAAGTGTAATTAAAATACCAATAAGCAAACCTTTACCGAAGGTAAGGATGCCATTATTTTCTCTATCTCTAAAATGTTTTATACCAAAATAAACAAATAATAGGGAAACTATGATGCTAGCATACCCAAATACTTCTTGGGCACTATAGCTGAGACCTTTTAAAACGATCGAACTGATCGTAAATAATATTAAAATGCTAAAGATGCTCCAAAGACCGTAACGTAAAATTGTATTTTTCATTTCTTGTAAAATTTAGTTTCCACAAATTTATAGGTACGGGTCTAAATTTTAATCATACTAAAGTACCAAAATTATCCAATTTTAGTGGTAAATACCTAAAAAGGTAAGATTCGCAGCTGTTTTGAAATTTTTATGGCTTGTGTTCGTCTTTTTGCATTTAGCTTTACTAAAATGCTAGAGACGTGACTTTTTATGGTACTTTCAGATACAAAAAGCCTCTCAGCAATTTCTTTATTTGAAAAACCTTTGGCAATTTCACATAGCACTTCGTATTCTCGATTGCTAATGTTCAATTCATCGATTTTTTTGTAATCGATTTCGGTGTTTTCACTTTTTCTTTTGTTTATACTTTGCTTATTAATATAGATTCCGATGAAAAAAAAGACAATGGCAATACAAGCAATAAGTATTTCAATGGAAAGATTACCTGATAGATATGAAAATTTACTCAATTGAAAAAGCGTTGCCAGTGCAATAACAAGCAAACCAAATATGAGTACCGTTTTTTTCATCTATATAAAAATTAAATAATTACATTCTAATCAGTTATTTATCTTGGTTGGTAATAGCCATTGCCTACCAAATGCCCACTTGCCAGCCGTAGGCAGGTTATAGGTTTTCATATTTAAAATTAGTAAAATTTTTCTTTTACCTTGTCAATTATAGTTTGAGCCAATTTTATGTGACTTTCAACTGTCCATCCGGCCACATGCGGAGATAGGATTACATTTTCCGATTTTATTAAATATTGAAAGGCTTCCGGTAAATTTTTTTCAGTAAATAAATTTTCAAAAGACGATTTTTCATATTCTAGTACATCCAGTCCCGCTCCTAAAATTTTTCCTGATTTTAAAGCTTCTACCAAATCCGCTGTGACTACACTTTTACCTCTGGCTGTGTTTAAAAACCAAAAGGGCTTTTGAAAGCTATTTATAAAATCAGAATTTATCAAGTTTAAAGTCAATGGCGTTTGTGGTGTATGCAAACTGACTACATCTGCTTTCTGTTGTAGTTCAGCTAATTCAACTTGAGTTGCATTTTTATCACCAATATTAGGTTTAATATCATAACAAAGCACTTCAACATCAAAACCCTTTAGTTTTTTAGCAAACGCTTTTCCCATATTGCCATAACCGATTATTCCAATGGTTTTTCCGTCTAATTCTAGTCCACGATTTTCTTCTCTCAACCATTTTCCTTGTCTCACCTCTTTATCAGCTTTACTCATCCTATTAAATAAAGAGAGTAACATTCCCAACGTATGTTCACCAACGGCGTTTCTGTTACCTTCTGGGGCAGCGATGAGTTCAATGTTTTTTGATTTGGCGTAATCAGTATCAATATTTTCCAATCCGGCACCCACACGGGCTATAAACGTTAAATTTTCAGTATTATCGATAAACTTTTTATCTATGGTAAATCTACTTCTAATAACTAACCCTTTATAGTTTTTTATTTTTTTTTGAATAGTTTCTTTTGAGGAAGTGAAATCTTCATCACAGATAAAACCTAAGGTTTCTAAACCTTTTTTTAGAATAGGATGATTGTTGTCTAAAAGAAGTACTTTCATTATGGAATAAGCTTAACTTTAATCTCACAAGGAGAAATACCTTGCAGATCTTGTAAAAACAAAACACCCAAAGATATTAATTCTTTGGGTGTTTTTTTGAAATAATTATGAGATTCCTGCTTTCGCAGGAATGACAATTGGTAAATTATAATTAGTTGTTTAATGCCTCAGCTCCACCAACAATTTCTAAAATCTCATTGGTAATAGCAGCTTGACGGGCTTTGTTGTATGTCAACAATAAATCGTCACGCAATTCTTTGGCATTATCTGTTGCTTTGTGCATTGCGGTCATCCTTGCACCGTGTTCGGAAGCAAAAGAATCCCTTACTGCTTTGTACAACTGCGTTTTCAACGATTTAGGTATTAAACCTTCAATAATTTCGATTTTAGAAGGTTCAAAAATGTAGTCTAAATTTAAATTTTCATTACCTACCTCTGCAACAATCGGTAAAAATTGCTCATTGGTAGTAATTTGTGTTGCAGCATTTTTAAATTGGTTATACACAATTTCTATTCTGTCATAAGAACCATCAGCATATTGCTCCATAAGGGATTCGGCAATTTTAGCTGTATTTTCAAAAGTTAGCTCATCATATAACTCACTATTGTTAGCGATTACGTTGTGCTTTTTAGACAATAAATCGTTGGCTTTTTTACCAATGGTTACAATATCCACTTTTTGATCTGCATAGGTAGTCTGCACAATATCCAATGCTTTTTTAATGACAGACGAATTAAAAGCACCGCACAAGCCTCTATTAGAAGTTATTACCACCAGCAATACCTTATTTACCTCTCTTTTTTTGGCGTAGACACTATTAACATCACCTTCTAGCGTGGCACTCAAACTTTGCAATAATTCGGTTAATTTATTGGAATATGGACGCATAGCGGTAATTGCATCTTGTGCTTTTTTTAACTTAGCAGCAGATACCATTTTCATGGCACTGGTAATCTGCATGGTTGAACCAATAGATGTAATCCTGTTTCGTATTTCTTTTAAATTTGCCATTCTTTTCTAGTTATGAGTTTGGAGTTCAGAGTTATGAGTTTTTGATTATCGAAACCAAAATTTTAATTAACTCTTCGCATTTATTCATCATATCCTTTGGTACTTCTCTCCCTGTCTTTTCTAGTATTTCTAACCAATAACTGGTTTCGTCCGCTTCTTTTAGGGCAATTCCAAACTTATTCTTAAAATCTTTCGTACTAACACCTCTTTGTGCTTCACGGGTATTAGCTCCTATACTTGTTCCGCTTCTCAACAATTGTGAAGCCAATTCATAATCTTTATTTTGCTTTAAAATATCACAATAGTGAACTATCTCACAAGCAAATTCAAAGCTTTTGGTTCTTATCGGACTTTCTTTATAAGACATCTTTTTTGATTTTGAAACTCCGAACTCTGAACTCAAAACTCTGCACTAAATATACTTTGCTGATAATTCTTTAGCTGCGTTTTCTATTACGGAAATTGCTTCGTCAGTTAACTTACCTGATTTTAAAGTATCTAAAGTATCTCTATGTTTTGCGTTTAAATAATGTAAAAACTCTTTTTCGAATTCTTTTACTTTTTCAACAGGAACGTTTCTCAATAAATTTTTAGAACCTGCATAGATAATTGCAACTTGATCTTCAACTGTAAATGGGTCGTTTTGAGCTTGTTTAAGAATCTCAACGTTACGTTTACCTTTTTCAATTACATTCATAGTAGCAGCATCCAAGTCCGAACCAAATTTTGCAAAAGCTTCTAGTTCACGATATTGAGCTTGGTCTAACTTTAATGTACCCGCAACTTTTTTCATTGATTTAATCTGAGCGTTACCTCCTACACGAGATACAGAAATACCCACGTTAATTGCTGGTCTTACACCTGAATTAAATAAATCGGATTCTAAGAAAATTTGTCCATCCGTAATAGAAATTACGTTTGTTGGAATGTATGCAGAAACGTCACCCGCTTGAGTTTCAATAATTGGTAACGCAGTTAAAGAACCACCGCCTTTTACTAAATCTTTTATAGAATCAGGCACATCGTTCATTTGTTGAGCAATAGTATCATCATTGATGATTTTTGCTGCACGCTCTAGTAATCTTGAGTGTAAATAAAATACATCACCTGGGTATGCTTCACGCCCCGGAGGTCTTCTTAACAATAAAGAAATTTCACGATAGGCAACTGCTTGTTTCGATAAATCATCGAAAACAATTAAAGCTGGACGCCCGGTATCTCTAAAATATTCGCCAATTGCTGCACCCGCCATTGGAGCATAAACTTGCATTGGAGCAGGGTCAGAGGCATTGGCCGCAACAATTGTTGTGTAAGCTAATGCACCACGGTCTTCTAACATACTGGCAATTGCCGCAACGTTAGAACCTTTTTGACCTATGGCAACATAGATACAATATACAGGCTCACCTGCATCATAAAATTCTTTCTGATTTAAAATAGTGTCTAACGCAACAGTTGACTTTCCTGTTTGACGGTCACCAATAATAAGCTCACGTTGGCCTCTACCAACAGGAATCATAGCATCAATAGCTTTAATACCAGATTGTAATGGTTCGGTAACCGGCTCACGATAAATTACACCGGGAGCTTTTCGCTCTAAGGGCATTTCATACGTTTTACCCGTAATTGGTCCTTTACCGTCTATTGGCTCACCTAATGTGTTCACAACTCTACCTACTATACCTTCACCAACTCTTAACGAAGAAATTCTTTCTGTACGTTTTACAGTTGCTCCTTCTTTAATTTGGGTTGAGTCTCCTAACAATACAACACCAACATTATCTTCTTCAAGGTTCAAAACCATACCTTCCAAGCCGCCTTCGAATTCTACCAACTCACCATACTGTACGTTGGCTAGGCCGTAAACACGGGCAATACCATCACCTATTTGTAATACAGTACCCACTTCATCTAAAGAAGCGTTACCGTCAAAGCCTGCTAATTGTTGTTTTAAAATTGCTGATACTTCAGCTGGATTTATTGTTGCCATTTAATTAATTTTTATTAAAATTTTGGAACATAAAGATTATGTTCAAATTCTCTACGTAAATTATTTATTTTGCCTGAGATACTGGCATCAAATTGTTTGTCGCCAACACGTAAAATAAATCCGCCAATGATTGATGGATCTATTATGTTTTCTAAATTTACTTTTTTACCTACAATTTCTTTAACCTTGGCCAATACTTTTTCTTCTAACACTTTAGTTAGCGGAACGGCAGTAGTAACTTTAGCTACTTGTGCACCTTTATGAAGGTCGTATATAAGAATATATTGTTTCGCTATTTGGCCTAATATGGGCAATCTTTTATTATCAATAAGTTGGTCTATTAAACTTATAGATGTTTTATTAAGATTTTTAAATACTGATAACAAAGCAGCTTTTTTAGCCTTAGTTTTGATAACGGGACTGCTCAACATCACTTGCAATTCTTTACTGCCTTCTATTGTAGTAGCAATAGATTGCATATCATCATTGATCTTATCAGCATTTTTTAAGTCTAAGGATAGGCTTAAAACCGCTTTGGCATATCTTATGGCAGCTCTTGAATGTTTCATCAGCTAATTTTTATTGTTTTTTAAAGGTCTGATGGAATGTCCAATTTTAAGATTTTCGTTGAACCTTAAATTTCGATAAGGACATTTCATTCTAATTCAATTTTACTTCTTTTAACATACTTTCAACTAACTTCTCTTGTTTGTCTTTGTTTGAAAGTTGTTCTTTTACTACTTTTTCCGCAATGTCAATAGAAAGTTCGGCTACTTGATTTTTCAAATCTGTTATTGCAGCTAATTTTTCGTTTTGTATGGTAGTTTTAGCTTGTTCTATAATTTTATTGGCTTGGGCTTTTGCTTCATCTTTAGCCTCGGCAATCATATTGTTTTTAATATCTCTGGCCTCTTTGAGCATAACATCTCTTTCTGTACGGGCTTCTTTTAAAATCTTCTCGTTATCAGATTTTAAGTTTTGCATTTCTTGACGGGCTTTGTCTGCCTCCAATAAGGCATTTTTTATTGAATCTTCTCTTTCGCTTACCGCACCTAAAATAGGCTTCCAAGCAAATTTTCTAAGAATAAACAATAAAATCAGAAAGGTAATACCAGTCCAAAAAACAAGTCCAAATCCGGGAGTTACTAAATCCATATTCTATTTTTTTATGTATTAATATCAAATAATTAATTCCTATTTACCTCTCCTTTGGAGAGGTCCGGAATTGCAAAAAGCAATTTCGGGTGAGGAATAAGAATAAGAGTGCAACCAACCGTTACACCCTTATTACTTTTTTACTTAAGGAACGATACAACAACCGCGAATAATGCAACCGCTTCAACGAAGGCAGCTAAAATTAAAGCAGAAGATTGAATCTTTCCGTGCATTTCAGGTTGACGTGCCATGGCTTCCATAGCTTGTCCTCCAATTTTACCAATACCGATACCAGCTCCAATAGCTGCTAAACCAGCTCCAATAGCTGCGATAGATCCTACGTCCATGGCTTCGGTGGCTTGTAATAATGCTAAACTCATAGTTTAAATATTTAAAATTAATTATTAATGATGTTCTTCTTCTGTTGCCATACCAAAATAAAGGGCAGACAATACTGTAAATATATAGGCTTGTATAGCCGTTACAATAATCTCTATTACTGTAATAAACAACGCAAATGCAACAGAAACTGGAGCAACTGCAATCGATTTGAATACAAAAATTAATGACATTAATGCTAAAATAATGATATGGCCTGCAGTAATATTTGCGAACAAACGAATCATTAAAGAGATTGGTTTAACCAACATTCCGATAATTTCAATTGGCATTAGAAATATTTTCATTGGTACGGGTACGCCCGGCATCCAAAAAATATGTTTCCAGTAATTTTTATTTCCTACTAATGTTGTAATAATAAATGTAAATAAGGCCAATGTAAATGTAAAAGCAATATTTCCACTAACATTCGCTCCATTTATAATGGGAATTAAGCCAAAAATATTATTGACCCAAATAAAGAAAAAGATGGTCAATAGATAAGGCATATATCTTTTGTACGTTTTTTCTCCGATCATAGGGATTGCAATTTCATCTCTTACAAAAACCACTAAAGGCTCTATAAAGCTGGCAATGCCCTTGGGCACAAAGTTCTCTGATTTTTTATAACGTCTTGCGGCTCCAATGAATATAAGTAATAATACCAACACAGAAACCCACATCATAAATACATTTCGGGTAATAGAAAAATCTAAGGGTTTAGAGGCGTTTGTAGGGTGATGTTCAGCATCAAATTGAACTGCGGACTCGCCTTCGTTCAATTGATAAATTTTTTCATGAAGGTTTACAAATTTACCGCCATTTTTTTCTACAATATGTGTACCCGAATTATCATGATGAAATTCTGACGACATAAAGGTAGTTAATCCATTATCCGTCCATAAGATTACAGGAAGCGGAATAGAAACCGAGTGTCCGTTCCAATCCCAAAGATGAAATCCATGGGCATCTTTTACGTGATGCATAATCATTTCTTTAGGGTCAAACTTTTCGTCGTTATTTTTTTCTTCGGTAGAGGCAAATCCGTTAAGGGAAATGGAGAATAACAATCCTAATAAAAAAATTCTAAAGGTGTTGATTTGCATTATGGTTTCAATTAAAAAAGGTGTCTCTTAAAATTCCGTGCAAATGTAAGGACATTTAATTAAATGGCAAATAATATTTAGTTATAAATTTCAACTATTGTTTGAACACAAAAAAAGCTTATTTCTCCTTCAATAAACTAGTGATAAAATACACCTCAAAAGCTAAAAAACAGAAATAAAGAATAAAGAAATTAAAGATATCTGGTTTTTTGTTTTCAAAATCAGAAAGAAGTAGAGGCAATAAAAACAAAATAGCAACAATCATTTTTAACAAGGTACTACCCATAAATATAATGAAAATTTCCGTTTTACCTTGTGAGTATTTATAATTAACTACCGCGTAAACTAAAAAGGTAACAAAACAATGAAAAACATAAATTTGCCATAGCGGAAAGAAAAAATCTTCACTGACAAAGTAATGCACTAAATAGCTGTGTACAGCAAAAAGTGCTAATGCAAAAAGTAGTAGTTTAATTAAAAAAGAACTTTGTCTTTTCTTGAAAACGGTACTCATTTAATTATCTTTAGATGCTGAGGTTATCTGCCTAATCACAAAATAAATTGAAATTAAAACAGATGCCAAAGATAATATAATTGTATATATATTGTGTTTATTTGGGAAATGCTCGTCCAACTTTACACCAACGAAAGAACCTATTCCAATAATAGCAAACATCTGGATGGCTATACCGGAATATCTAGCGTAAACATTAAGCTGTTTTTTCGGTTTTTCTGTGCTGTTGCTGTTCGCTTTGTTGTTTTTGTTGCTGTTGCTCATTTCTAAGTGCTTTTATGTTTCCTTTCATATTACATGAAGCATTAAAATTAGCACCTGGTTCAACAGAAAGTTTACCTAAAACAACTTCGCCGTTAATGGTGGCGGTTGATTTTAAAGATAAAAGTTCATCTACATTTAAGTTGCCAGAGAATTTACCTTCAATATCGGCATTACTACAATCAATAGTGCCATCAACCAAACCTTCTTTGCCAATAACCACCCTTCCGGAAGTTTTAATATTGCCTTGTACTTTTCCATCAATCCTAAAATCACCATCAGATTTTATATCACCCACAAATGAAGAATTTTTACCAATAATATTTCTTTCCAATACTTGTCCTGGGTTAGTCTTTTTTTCAGAAAACATAATTTTAATTTTTTAATTTATACTCCGTTTAACTTTATTTATCACTGTAGGGGAGTAATAATATTTTCTTTCCGTAGCAGGTTTTTCACTAATTTAATTTTCCAAATTTGAGGTGTCACTATCAAAATTCTCTAAAATCTCAACAGCACGTTTACCCTCTTCTGTATTTGGATAGCTTAGAGCAACAAAACTTAAGGCCTCTTTAAACGCTTCAGCTCCAATGGTTTTCATTAAAATATGAGCTTTTAACAATTCAAATTTTGGAACAATAGGTTCGTTTTTAAACTGTTCAATAGCTTTTTCTGCTTTTTGATAGGCCTCAACATAATGCTGAAAATCATAATCGCAATACGCATCGTTATAAATAGCTTCGGGTGAATTATTATCAGCCGATGCCAGAACTTTTTCAGGATTTAGGATGATATTTGCATACCTAGACTCCGGATAATCAGTAACGACTATATTTTTGTATTTATTGCTTTTCGTCTCATCAAAATTAGCATAAATTTTGTACAAATGATAATTTATTGGAAGAATTAATTTTTTATCGGGATTAAATGTCAATAATTTTTCTAATCGTTCAGCGGCCAATGGATATTCTTTAAACTGCTCATTGTAAATTACGCCTAATTTATAATAGGCATCATTACGGACAGAAGTTATACTATCTAGCTCGTTTTTTTCGGTGGGAATTCTACTGATGTAATAGTCCAGTTCGTATTTTTTAGAAGTATCAAAGTCGTCTTCGGCTATTGCTACATCTATTTGTTTACTATCTTGTCTAACAACTTTTTTAGCGGAAATACGCCAATTGTCTTCTAAAGCCCTATTGCCCCAAGCTCTTTTAAATTCTTGTTTACCAAACCCTGCCACATTGTTATTGTAGAAGTAGAATTTTCCTCCTTTAGACCCGCTTTTTGAAGTATCATCGGTCAGATTGCCAAATCCCGTAGTGCTAGCCAATGAATTTTCCAATTTAATTTTAGCCAATTCATCAGCTTTTTTAAGGCTATCTATATGCTGTTGATAAAATGCTTCTTGTTCTGCTTTAGGTAATGCGGCAATTTTTAAAATGCTATCGTTGGTATTTGCCAAGTTTTCGTAAGTGATTACTTCTTCTAAACTTTCGCGTTTTCTGATAAGCCGCCTTATACGTTTTTCATTTTTGTTTATGGTTATGGCGAGGATGCTGTCGTAGTATGTTCCCGCCAATTCAAATTTGGCTTTGTCGAAATAAATATTACCAATGGCTTCATAAGTAAGTTCTTTTTGATATTCTTTGGACTGTGGCGTACTTAAAGATTTTTCATAATCGTCCAAAGCAATTTCAATACTGTCATTTTGAGCTTCTATTTGCCCTTTTTGATAATACAGTTCATCTAAAAAAGGCCTATTGTCTCTATCCTTGATTAATTTTTTTAAGCGTGATAATATCTGGGCCGTGCTGTCTTCTTTGGTGTAATTTTCTGCCCTATCTATTTGAGCATGAATTTTATAACGCAACGGAGCATTTTTAAAATTCATCAATTTTTCAAAATACAGATTGGAAGAATCCAATTTTTGCTCATTTCTATAAACTTGGCCGAGAATAAATAAATTTCGAGCTTTCTGTTTGGGGTCAACCGAAAATAAAACAGCACTGTCTAAATGCTTTACCACTAAATGAGTACTGTCCAACGCCTGATATGCCATTGCCATAGCGGTATGACCATCTTCAACCAGCTCTAAGGGCAAATTCAGATTTTTTAATAGGTATTGCAAAGTCTCAACGGCAAGTTCTTCATTTTGTAAACGAACTAGTGTTTTAGCTTGCCAAACTCTGGTTTCATCTTTTAGGTCGTTTTCTGTATAGTTTTCCAATACAAAATTAAAGGCTTCTAAAGCAGGAACAAAGCGTTGCGAATAATATCGGGCTTTGCCCAACAGCAAATAAGCATCATCAATTTGACGGTTACGTTCTTTGCCGTCAATGTCCATTCCGTGTTTTTGAATGGCTTTTACCGCTTTTTCTTCGGCACGGTCAAAACCGGTTGCGTTACTTTCGTTATCTCCATTATCACCTTTTGGAGGAGCGGATGGGTTTATGATAACTTCTACTTTTTCTTCTTCAATCTTTAAAGGTTCTATTGGTAACAGTTCCCAAAAATTGTCGGCATATTCGTCGTCTAATTGCAGTTTTGCTTGGTCAAAGGCAACTTGACCATTGTACAATATGTTATACTTGGTAGTAAGTGCGTGCATGTTTCTGCTAACAATATTGTTTTTTTTAGTTGAGCAACTAAAAAATAATACTAAAAACGCACTAAGGAAAAGCCAGAGGAAAAACTTTTTAATCAAAATCTAGAGTTATCTAGTAGTGTAACTAAAAATTTTGAGGATTATTGTGCGGGATATTGGAAAAATTTAAAACTATTGTCACTTCGAGTGTTTTCTTTGGAGTGATAGTGGAAAAGAAAAAGTATCGAGAAGTTTTTTAATGATTTTCATTTTTAAGCAATTTTATATTTTTTAATAGTAGCTTCAAACTTTGGCGGAATAATGTATAAAGAGATATAAAAAACCATCGCCATTAAAACAATTAAGATAGACGATAGCAACTGCATTATAAACGACCACTGAACGGTAGTATCATCTTGTAAAAGATCATGATAGTTAGGTTGAATTACTATCATAATCATAAAAAATAAAAATATCCGATTAGATAGTATATCTTCGAACAACCATTTTTTGTTCGTTTTTTTCCTCCTCCGTTTATATTTCATATTTAAGAATACCGCGTAAATAAATGCAACTAAAGTTACTACCAAAAGACCTGTAAAAAACATAAAGGTTTTATTTTGAACAAACTGAAATCCTAAATACACCAATGCTACCAAAAACATGGTCATAATTATTTTCGGAAGTTTAAAATAGGTGATAAAGTATTGCTTAAACAATCGCCAATTTTCATTTTTAATTGCTTTTTCGCGTTGTTGTACAAATTTAGAAAATCCGTAGATTCCAAATTTTATAGTGGCTTTATACCTGGCTTGTTCAAAGGTTAAATTGGGTTCTTTTTTCCAAATTTGTTCTATATCATTGGCAAGATGATCTACTAATTCAGTCTGTAAATCGAAGTGCTCAACTTTATGCTGTTTGGTAAAGTCGTAGAGTCGTTGGATATGGCCCTTTTTCAACTCCATATTAAGCCAATTTAGGATTGATAATAGTTTGCATGGTCTTTAAAAAAGTTTCCAGCTCTGCCAAACGGTTTATGGTTTCCTTTGTGCCTTTCTCGGTAAGTTTATAATATTTACGCAATCGGTTGCCAATATTGGCAATTTCAACATCTAACAAACCTTCGGCTTCCATTTTGTGCAAAGAAGGGTAGAGGGCACCTTCGGTAATTTGAAGTTCACCTTTGGTGAGTTCTTTTACCTTTTGGGTGATTTCGTAACCGTACATTTTATTTTGTTTTTCCAACAACTGTAAGATGATAGTCTGTAAAGTGCCTTTGTATAATTTTTGATTTCCCATAATACAAATATACATAATTTATTTATATACATAAGAAAATTAGGTATTAAAATATGACTGTAATAATATTTATTTAAAAATTGGAAATCAATTGAGGTAAAAACACCCCTATTGAGCTACGCTCGGTATCTTCAATGAAAATACATTTTCATTTCGATAATCCTCAAGGGGACAATTCGTACCAATAAATTTTTTTGATAAAAATATTCATTTTTCCATTTTAAAGAAAAGCATTATCGTGTAAAAGCCCTCCCTTGTGGGGAGGGTTGGGCGGGGCTTTTCTCTAAACCGAAAAATGCCCTTCCAATTCCTTCAAGGTAGCGGCAGAAGTTTTAATGTCTTTTACCACAAGTCCTTTTTCAAGGACAACAATGCGTTCACAGACTTCAGTTACGTGACCTAAATCGTGACTTGAAATTAAAACGGTAGCTTTATTTTCTTCGGTCAATGATTTTAATAATTTTTTAAGCCGGATTTGTGTAGTTGGGTCCAAATTGGCAAAAGGTTCGTCTAAAATAATTACTTCGGGGTTTCCGATTAAAGCGGCAACAATTCCTGCTTTTTTCTGATTTCCTTTAGATAAATCGCGTAAATACTTACGTTTTCCTATAATTTCACCGTTAAACAATTCTTCAAAAGGTTGTAAAAAAGTGTCAACATCGGCTTTGTTCATACCGCGTAATTCGCCGATAAAATAGAAATATTCTTCGGGGGTTAGATAGCCAATTAAGAAACTTTCATCAATAAAAGCAGCGGTAAAAGGTTTCCAATCTTCACTTTTGTTAACTTGAATTTCGTTATTGGTAATTGAGCCTGTAGTAGGTTGAATCAAATCTAATAGCAAATTGAAAAAAGTGGTTTTACCGGCTCCATTATTCCCTACCAATCCAAAAGATTGTCCTTTAGGAATTTCTAAACTCTCTAATTCTAAAACGGTTGTTTGTCCGTATTTTTTTGAAATATTTGTTGCTTTTATCATTGTGGGAATATTTTTTTGTTTATTAGCTTTTTCAGTTTATTTAATACCTACAAGGTTTTTCTTGGCTTAAGTCATCGCTTGAAACCTTGCGGGAGAGGCCTTAATTATCCTGCTCAAAAGCGTTTATCATTTTATATTTTGTGTCTGTATATTTTTTGGTAATACTTGTCATTATTTTTTGATGAAAAACAATCCCAACAATTCCTAAAATAATAAGTGTAGTAATTCCTGCTTCAAAATTGATGAGTTTATAGGGGATGTAAAAGAAAATCATTGGAATGAATAACAACGGAAAGCCGATAATCCATTGCACAGCACCCGTACCTTGATAGTTAAAAGCGGCCCGTTGGGTCAGATCAATTTTCTTTCTGTTAAATGAACCTCCATATAAAAGCACATGAGAGTTTACACCAATATTGTAAATCATTGCTGCAAAATGAACCAATAAAACTTTCCAGCCAAAATAAACATAAGGAATACTGATTACAAACATTAATACAGCACTCATCATCATTAAGGTATATTTAGAGCTGAGGTATTCTTTATATTTGATGTTTTGGCTCATTAATAATTTATAATAGCCACTGTCCCAAGCGGGAATAAATTGGCCGAAATTTATCATAAAAATACCGGTAACAAAGATTCCCACAAAGACATAAAAACCAACCATGTTTTGGTATGTAGGATTTGGGTAAAAAATAAGCCCGTAAAACAAACCAAGAACTACAATAAAAATGGAAGAACGAGGCCTTTTATTTCTCCACAACAATTTTAAATCGAGTTGTAAAAAAGGTGCAACGGAGCCGAACCTACGTGTCCAAGCCATGTCTGTTGTGGTGGCGATTTCAGTTTTTGCTTTAAGAGACCTGTCTATATACAATTTCTGCTTTAGAATGGTATAGTTGATATAATATAATAAAAATAAAATACCTATTGGAATGATAAGCAATAACGGGTTCGCAGTAATGGAATTTACAGCACTACCAACCAAATCTGTAAACGAAATAACATTGAAATAATTCAGTCCGAATAAAATACCCGCAAAAGCCAAAATGGGTAAAAAGGACAGTTCCGTTTCAGCAGATTTACTTTCAATTATAAAATTTAAAAAGTTGGTAATTAATGTAAAGACTATCAACAAGAACATCCATGAAAATACAACCGACCCGCTATAGCCATTAAAAAGTAAAATAACGCTAAATGGAATAATGGTAAATAATGGTAAAAAGTTAAAGAACGAACTCGCTGACCTGCCCAGCACATAATGTAAAATACTGCTACGTTTTAGGGGTAAGGTTAATAATGGTTTGATGTTCATTACCGGTAATTTCTGAAAGAAAAACCGCATTAATAAATCTCCCAACAACCAATAAAACAAAAAACCGTTAACTATAAGCAAAGGGTCTTGAGTAGGAAATTGTTCTTTTAATAAGGGGTAAAGCCCAAAGCCCATTCCTAAAAAAATGAGTATAAAATATAAAGCTAAAAAGACCATTAAAATATTCAATGCCATACTTTTTTGCCAATAAGAAGATCGGAAAAATTGTTTCCATTGTAAGCTAAAAAAACGTGAGAACATGTTGTTGATTTGGTATTATTAGTTGTTGATATGCTGTTTTTGTTACATGACTTATCAAAAGGTGTTTTGTTTCACGCAATCCCGATAGCGATCGGGAGCAAAGCAAAAAAACGCAAAGACCGCCAAGATTGATTTTTTAATAATTCAACTGAATAGCATTTGCATTGCAAACAAATTGTTCTTTATCGCTTTCATTTTTAAAAACTAAAAACAAATCGGTAACCTCATCTGTTGGGGTTATTTTAATATTGTATGTTTTTAAATTATCTTTTTCCTTACTAAAATATCCCAATTTGGTTTGCCCAATAACCTCACCGTCTTTCGCACCTTTTCGTATTTCGACGGAGCCTTTGTAGTCATAATTTTTACCATAATAGGCTGTAAAATCAATACTCTTTAGACCGCTTAAATCGATTTTATTGTATTTTAAGTATGAATTATGTTTAATAGACCCTAAAAGAGAATTCCCTCCATTTTGCCAATTTCCTAATCCCGCACTTTTTTCATCAGCTTGTTGGGCTTCAAAATAGGGTGCTTTAAAAATTAGTTGGTTTCTGCCTGTTAATTCAGCATCCTTTAGACCTTCTTTTCCCCTATCGGTATAAGAAGCAGTTAGAATGTAAACTCCGTTTTTGTCAGAATTTTTATGTTTGTCAAATGTTATTGTTCCCGATAAGGGCAACATTTTTTCATTGGAATTCGCTTCTAGTTTTAAAGATAAAATATAATCTACAATTTTTTGAGCATCGTTATTGCTCAATGTTGGATGAGCCACCATCATGGTCTCTCCCCAAACACCAGAACCACCATTAATAATTTTACTAATCAAATAGCCAGTATCTTTCTTACTGTATTTTCCAGCTATGTCTTTATAGCTTGGTCCATTAACTTTTTTGTCAATAGCATGGCAAGCTTTGCAATCAGCGTTGTCTATTATGGTTTTACCTTCAGGATCAATTATTTTTTGATGTCCGATGGTGGCTGTAACCATATCTTTTCCTTGCGGGATATAATTCAAACTAACTTTGACATCCTTAGGGTCAATAGTACCGCTTTGCGTGTCACCATCTTGCTTGTCATTAACAGAAATAGTGTAATCTATGGTTTTACCCCTCCAATAGAAATTATTGTTTGTATTTGTTTTTATTTCTAGTTCAGGTACATCGTTACCCACTAATATTTTTGTAGAAGTGGTTGAGCTTTCCCCTAATTTATCGTTAACTTTTAAACTTACTTCATAAGTGCCAATGTTATCAAAAGTAAAAGTAGGGTTAACTTCCGTAGATTGAATTTTACCATCGTAAGACCATTCATAAGTTAAGTCATCCAGATCATAATCTTTAGAAGAATTTCCGGAAAAGCTTATGGTTAGCGGTTCACCACCGATAGTTTTATCAGTTTTAATATTAGCAATTGGTTTTCTGTTGCCTGGGATATATTCAATTCTGTTTAAACGAGCGTCAAGATTTCTGGTATTCCATGATTGGCCATATTCTAACAGATACATATTGCCATCCGAGCCGAAAATCATATCCATCGGATGCGAAAACTCCGAATTGGGCATAAACGGTTCTGCTTTTACATAATCGTGATTATCATCTAATGTAACCACGTAAATCCAATCACGCATCCATTCGTATAGGAATAATTTGTTTTCAAAATACTCAGGAAAATGTTGTTTGGCATTAGGATAGTCATCTTTGTGAAAGACGGGTCCCGACATCGGATTAACACCGCCAATTCCCAACCACGGAAATTCTTCAGAAGCATCATATGAATACCAAATTTGTGATTTTTGTACAGGAGGTAATTGCTTAAGTCCGGTATTGTTTGGTGAATTATTAATTATACTGTCCGGATTAAATTTTGGACCGGAAACATTGGTTGCAAAATTAAAATCGTTATAGGCTTGATTGTTCCCTCTGGTATATGGCCAGCCGTAAAATCCCGCTTTTCTGGCTTGGTCAAATTCACCCATTCCTTTAGGGCCCCTGTTGGGATTGTCTTTCCCTGAATCTGGACCCACATCGCCCCAATAGATATATCCTGTTTTGCTGTCAACCGACATTCTAAACGGATTTCTATTGCCCATTATGTAAATTTCTGGTCTGGTTTTTTCGGTACCCATTGGAAATAAATTACCTTCAGGGATAGAATAGGTGCCGTCGTCTTCGGGCTTAATTCTTAGAATCTTTCCACGTAAATCATTAGTATTACCTGCTGATTTTTGGGCATCCCACAAGGCTCTTCCTTCACGTTCGTCGATAGGTGCGAACCCTGCCGATTCAAAAGGATTGGTATTGTCGCCAACGGTAATAAACAAATTGCCATTTGGGCCAAATTCTAAGGATCCTCCGCTATGACAGCACTTTCTAATCACGGGGATTTTTAATAAAATCTTTTCCGAACTGATATCTAATGAATCGTTAATTAGATTAAAACGAGAAATATGTTGAACGGGTTCATCACCCGGTGCGGAATAAAAAAGATATATCCAATTATTTTTTTCATAATTGGGGTCAACCGCTAACCCTAATAAACCATCTTCGTTGCCATAAAATACATCAACCTGAGCAATTTGTTTTGTTTTTTCTTCTTTAAAGTCATATAATTTTAAATTGCCACGTCGTTCAACAAACAGAATACCTTTGCCTGGTAATTCATCAAGTTCCATTGGTTCATCTAAATTAAAATCCAATACAGTTCTTGCAAATCTATTTTCTTCAGGAATTTTTTCCGTGGTAGCTTTGCCATAATCCAACTCATTATTACCAATAGCATAAGTGATGCCACCTAATAAATGACTTAAGAATATAGGATTCTTATATGTTTCATCGGTATGTCCCATTCCCGTATAAAACGCCCTTCCGCCATCATAATTATGGTACCAGCTCATCGGGTGGTTTTCACGATTTAGTCCTCCCTCATAACTATTTTCATCGATTTTTAGAAGCACATTAATATCAGGATTAATATTTTTAAAATTATACCATTCGTCTTTTTTAACCCACGTGCTATCAAGCATTTTGGTAGATGGATGATTGTGGTCAACTACATTTAAAGTGGCTTCTTGTATTTTTGGGTGACTGTCAAAATAAGCACCAGCCAATTTACCGTACCAAGGCCAGTCATATTCCGTATCGGTTGCGGCATGCACACCCACAAAACCACCGCCAGCTTGAATATAACGCTCAAAATGTGACTGTTGTGCATGGTTCAAAACATCTCCCGTAGTGTTTAAAAAGATAATTGCCGAATACGTTTTTAATTTTTCTTCTGAAAAGAAACTGGCGTTTTCTGTGGTATCGACTAAAAAACCATTTTCTGAACCCATTTTTTGCAAAGCTGAAATTCCAGCAGCTATTGAGCCATGCCTAAATCCTTCTGTTTTGCTAAAAACCAGCACTTTTTTTTCTTTGGTTTTGGAAGTACAGGATAAAACAAATAGGCAAAGAACAATTGCAATTAATTTTAAAAATGGTTTCATTTGAGAGGTGTTTGATAGATTTATATATAGGTAAAAAAACGTTTAATAGGTAAAAGTACCAAATTCACTTTTAATAGTTAGTTTTTTTGTTGGAGAAGCTTCTACTTTTCCAATAATTTGGGCATCAACGTTGAAAGAATTTGAAATTTTAATAATGTCAACAGCTATTTCTTGTGGGACGTACAATTCCATTCTGTGGCCACAATTAAATACTTGATACATTTCTTTCCAATCCGTATTTGATTGTTCTTGAATGAGTTGAAACAAAGGAGGGATATCAAATAAGTTATCTTTTATGATGTGTAGGTTATCTATAAAATGTAAAATTTTAGTTTGTGCACCACCGCTACAATGCACCATACCGTTGATTTCAGAACGATGCTTTTTTAAGATTTCATTGATAATA
Organism: Aureibaculum koreense; assembly: GCF_034296135.1. Lineage (NCBI taxonomy): Bacteria > Pseudomonadati > Bacteroidota > Flavobacteriia > Flavobacteriales > Flavobacteriaceae > Aureibaculum > Aureibaculum koreense. The sequence goes on along the minus strand of NZ_JAXKVV010000003.1, from coordinate 166,523 downwards.
GGTGCATACGTTCTTGTTGGTGATAGTACTAATTTACCAGCGTCTATCGGAGAATTCTCGACTTTATCCGTAAGTTTTACATTGCCAGAATATACCAAATCTTCAGGTACAGAATGGTCATAACTTTCTGGATATTTTTCGGATAAGTATTTTCCAAAAACATCATGACGGGCTGATGTTAAGCCGTTACTACCCATTCCGCCGTTATATTCGGTTTCGTAAGTTGCTTGACCAAAAGAAGATAAGCCCACAATTACATCACCAGCTTTTATATTGGCATTGTCAATTACATCGCTACGTTTCATTCTGGCAGTAACCGTAGAATCAACAATTATTGTTCTGACCAAATCGCCAACATCAGCAGTTTCACCCCCTGTGGATTTTATGGTAACACCATGTTTTCCTAAATCGGCAATCAGTTCTTCTGTACCATTTATTATTGCAGAAATTACTTCGCCTGGAATAAGATTTTTATTACGACCAATTGTTGAAGAAAGTATAATATTATCAGTTGCCCCAACACATAATAAATCATCAATATTCATAATCAATGCATCTTGTGCAATGCCTTTCCAAACAGAAATATCACCAGTCTCCTTCCAATACATATATGCCAAAGACGATTTTGTTCCTGCTCCATCGGCGTGCATGATAAGGCAGTACTCATCATCGTTGGTTAGATAATCGGGTACAATTTTACAGAAAGCTTTTGGGAAAAGTCCTTTATCTATATTACTGATGGCTTTATGTACATCTTCTTTTGATGCGGAAACGCCTCTGAGGTTATATCGTTGGTATTTGTTCATGTTGTTAAGTTATTGGGTTATTCTGTTATTGAGTTATTTTATTTACCTAATAACCCAGTAACTTAATAACTTCATTATTTATAAAGATAAAGTTTCCGCTTCTTATAATCTATAATCGCATTGCCTTCTTCTAAAACATCAGCACCAATAATTCCGTTTACGGGTTTGGCTTCTTGTTTTGTCAATGCGTTATTGATGTGCGATAAATCTATCAACACCAGTGGGACTTTTTTAATTTTAAAATCGCCTATTTCAATCTTATTCTTTTTAGAAATTTGTGTGTCAATTTCTTCTGGTCCTGCACCAGCCGCTTTATGCTCGGAATCTTCGGTTTTTAGATTAAATTTTTCAATTTCATCAAAACCCACACAGGAATTTGAAGCACCGGTATCTAAAATAAATCGCCCTTTTACACCGTTGATTTTGGCTTTTATCTCAAAATGATTGGTAGCGATTTTTTTTAATTTAACACTAATGTATTTTTTGTTGATTAAAAAATCTTTCAGGCTCATGTTTAAATAACAGATTTGAATTGTTCTAAAAATCTGATATCATTTTCAAACAGCATTCTAATATCCGGAATTTGATATAACAACATCGCAATACGCTCAATGCCCATTCCAAATGCAAATCCACTATACTTTTCAGGATCAATTTTTGTATTTTTTAGCACATTCGGATCTACCATACCGCAACCCATAATTTCTAACCAGCCTGTGCCTTTAGTAATTCTGTAATCGGTCTCTGTTTTTAAGCCCCAATAAATATCAACTTCGGCACTCGGTTCAGTAAACGGAAAATAGGAAGGTCGTAACCTAATTTTTGATTTGCCGAACATTTCTTTGGTAAAATAAGTCAATGTCTGTTTTAAATCGGCAAAAGAAACATCGGTATCAATATACAAACCTTCCACTTGATGAAAAATACAATGTGAACGTGCAGAAATGTCTTCATTTCTAAAAACACGTCCCGGAGAAATAGTTCTAATTGGAGGTTTATTATTCTCCATATACCGTATTTGAACCGAAGAGGTATGCGTTCTCAGCAACATATCTTTTTCCACATTTTTGTGTTTTTCAACAAAAAAAGTGTCTTGCATATCTCTTGCTGGATGATATTCTGGTAAATTCAATGCGGTAAAATTATGCCAATCATCTTCAATTTCCGGACCTTCGGAAATGGTAAATCCAATACGGGAAAAAACATCAATAATTTGATTCTTAACGATAGAAATAGGATGTCTTGCACCCAACTCTATAGGCTCAGCCGGTCTGGTTAAATCTCCATAAACATTTTTTTGCAAAGCACTATTGTCTAAGGCATTAGTAAGTGTTTCAACCTTATTTTCAGCAGCAGTTTTTAAGTTGTTCAAGGCTTGTCCGAATTCCTTTTTCTGTTTCGGATCAACATTTTTAAACTCGGCAAATAAACCCTTCAATATTCCTTTACTGCCTAAATATTTTATTCTAAATGCTTCTATTTCTTCCTTTGAACTTGAATTAAAAGCATTGATTTCGTTAATGAATTCTTTTACTTTGTCTAACATTTATTGCTTAACTTGGATTGCAAATTTACTATTTTTAGACAATAGATTAAGAATAGTTTTCTATTATTCTAAAGTTAAATGAGTTCAAAATAAATAATTATTGTTTTTAAATTGTCAAAAATATAATTTAACTACATTTGTTAGAAGAATATTGATAAAATCACAAAACTAAGCTCTGCAAATTATGGAATCAAAAATAAATGCTTTTATGGACGAGGTGAGAAAACGCAATCACCACGAGCCAGAATTTTTACAAGCAGTACAAGAAGTTGCCGAAACGGTAATACCCTACATTGTTGACAAAGAAATTTATTATGGGAAAAATATTTTACTGAGAATGGTAGAGCCTGAGCGATTAATTTCGTTTCGTGTAGCATGGACAGATGATGACGGAGAAATTCATGTGAATCGAGGTTACCGTATTCAAATGAATTCGGCCATTGGTCCCTATAAAGGCGGTTTGCGATTCCACCCTACTGTAAATGCAAGTATTCTAAAATTTTTAGCTTTTGAGCAGGTCTTTAAAAACAGTTTAACAACTCTGCCCATGGGTGGTGGTAAAGGCGGTTCGGATTTTGATCCAAAAGGAAAATCCGATGAAGAGGTTATGCGTTTTTGCCATGCTTTTATGTTAGAACTAAGTAGGCATATTGGTCCAAACACCGATGTGCCCGCTGGAGATATCGGAGTGGGTTCAAGGGAGATTGGGTATTTATTTGGTATGTATAAAAGAATTAGAAATGAGTTTACGGGTGTAATAACAGGTAAAGGTCGCTCTTGGGGCGGTTCATTGATTCGGCCAGAGGCAACGGGTTATGGAACGGTATATTTTGCCCAAAGTATGTTGGAAACTCAGGGTGAAGACTTTAAAGGGAAAGACGTGGTTATTTCTGGTTCGGGTAACGTAGCACAATATGCCGCTGAAAAAGCAATTCAATTGGGAGCGAAAGTATTAACGCTTTCAGATTCTCAAGGTTATATTTTTGATAAAGGAGGAATCAATCAGGAGAAATTAGAGTATGTAATGGATTTAAAAAATAATAAAAGAGGACGTATTTCAGCGTATGCAGAAAAATATGCATCAGCAACATTTCATAAAGGAGAAACGCCGTGGCATATTAAATGTGATATTGCCTTGCCCTGTGCAACACAAAACGAACTTGATGGTAATGATGCTAAAACACTACTTAAAAATGGTTGTATTTGTGTGGCGGAAGGAGCAAATATGCCTTCTACACCTGAAGCTATCCATGAGTTTCAAAAAGCAAAAATTCTTTTTGCACCAGGTAAAGCTTCAAATGCGGGTGGTGTTGCCACTTCTGGGCTGGAAATGTCTCAAAATTCGTTAAGAATAAGCTGGTCAAGAGAGGAAGTGGATGAACGTTTAAAAGGAATTATGTCCGACATCCACAATTCTTGTATTGAATACGGTAAAGAAGAAGATGGTTATTGCAACTATGTTAAAGGGGCAAATATTGCTGGTTTTGTAAAAGTGGCTGATGCCATGTTAGCTCAAGGAGCGGTTTGATGTTTGATAGTAGAATAGATGTTATAAATTAATCACGCAACCTTAACTAATAGTATACATCTAATTAAAAAAATTACCAAATATGAAAATGAGAGAAATATTTTTCTTATTGATAGTAGGCATGTTCTTTTTTGGCTGTGATAAAGAAGATACCAGTCATTCTAAACTTGTAGCAATTGATCTCATAACTGAAGTTGAGTCTTCTTTTTTTGAAAAGACGGTAATTTTATTTGAAAATAGCAATTACTTGATAAAAACCAATTTTACTATCTATATTAACTCATATCCATTCAAAGTTATATTTGGTGCAGGGGAGGAACCAATACCTTTAGGAGGTTATGAAGAGATTGAAGCACAAGCGACTCAAGATTCGAAGAATCAGGAGTTTTTATTGATGACAGATTATCTATACCGTCCTAGTGATAGTACTTATATTTTGGCACACCATTTAGAGAAGGGCTCTTGCTTGATTTTTGATAAAAGGGAAAATAGAACATTATCTACAATTGAGATGGAAAAATATATGGAAGGAGGGCCAATGACATCAACAGGAGGTCGTAGGTTTTATTTAAAAGGAGTTTTGTTTTTAGAAACCTTTGACTTTATTAGTTAATAAATCATAAGTCTATTTAATATATTTAAGATCCGCATTAAGAAATACTTCTATTGTGATGTGGTTAAAGTATTTCCGTCAAACACGATTAAATATTTCCCTATATTTGTGTTAAACACAAATAATGACAAAAAAAACGCTTCCAAATCTAAAAACCTACATATTTGAAGATTTTGCTTTTGAACAATTAATGCAAAATCGGATTAATAAAGTATTGATTGTCTGTTCCAATTACGATTTTTATATGTTGGAAGAAGACGGACGAATTGACGAGCGTATTTTTAATGAATATACAGCCTTAAACTTAAGGTATCCACCAACCTTTTTGCATGCCAACTCGGCAAAAAAAGCATTAAAAACTTTAGGTTCCGACAAGATAGACCTAGTAATAACTTGGTTGGATATTGGTAGTTACAAAGCCTTTGAAACCTCAATTTTATTAAAAGAGTCTTTTCCAAAAGTACCCATTGCGGCATTGAGCCATTATTCTTCGGAACTGAGAAAAAAAATATTAAGGGAAAATGTTGGTATTATCGACTATGTTTTCCACTGGAATGGAAATGTTGATATTTTCTTGGCTATTATAAAATTGGCGGAAGATAGAATGAATGCCGATAAGGATATTAATGAAATTGGTGTAAAAGCTATTTTATTGGTGGAGGATTCGCTTAGGTTTTACTCTAGATATTTGCCCGTTATGTATAGGATTATTTTAAAACAAACACGGTCGTTTATGTCTGAGGGTTTAAATGAACATAGGGCTATGAATTTAATGAGGGGTCGTCCAAAAATTTTATTGGCTACCCAATATGAAGAAGGGTTGGCATTGTTTGAAAAATATAAAGAAAATCTGCTGGGCGTAATTTCTGATGTCAATTATTTTAAGGATGGCAAACGCGATCCTACAGCGGGATTTCAATTTTTAAAATACGTACGGAATATTCAACGCTATTTTCCTTTTTTGATACAATCTTCAGATAAAGAAAATGAAAAAAAAGCTTTAGAATTAAAAGGAAAGTTTTTATGGAAACATTCCGAGACCATAGAACTGGAACTAAAAAATTATATTACCAAATATTTTTCTTTTGGTGATTTTGAATTTTGGGACCCCGAACAACATAAAGTACTTGCTACGGTCAAGGATTTAAATGCTTTTCAAAAAGCACTGACAATAGTTACTAAAGAATCGATTACCTATCACGCAATTCGTAGTGAATATTCAAAATGGTTACGGTCTAGAGCACTTTTTCCACTAGCAAATTTATTTCATAATGTTGAATATGCAGATTTTGAAGATGCGGAAGAAATCAGAAACTTTTTAATAGAAGCTATAAAAGTTTACCGCATTTATAGAGCTAGAGGTGTAATTTCCAAATTCAACAAAAATAAATATGATAAATATTTAGGTTTTGCAAGAATTGGCGATGGAGCTTTGGGCGGAAAAGGCCGGGGTTTAGCCTTTATAGATTCATTTCTAAAGCGGAATAGACTGTTTAAAAAATACGATAATGTTGTAATATCTATACCAAGAACAGTAGTATTAAGTACAGAAGTTTTTGATGAGTTTATGGATCAGCATAAGCTTTTGAGGTTTGCGGCCGATTGCGATAACGATGAGGAAATTTTAAGCAAATTTGTTTCAAAACCATTGCCCAACTGGGTAATGGAAGATATTAAAGCATTTTTAAAAGTAACTAAACATCCAATAGCTATTCGTTCTTCAAGCGTTTTGGAAGATTCTCATTATCAACCGTTTGCGGGAGTTTTTGCTACATATATGCTTCCTAAAACCAAATCTAAACAAATGTTGGAAATGGTTTCAGATGCAGTGAAGTCGGTTATGGCATCGGCATTTTTTCAAAATAGTAAACTTTATTTAAAGGCGACTTCGCACACAGTTGAAGAAAACAGAATGGCCGTAATTTTACAGGAAATTACGGGCAATCAGTATGATGATGTTTTTTATCCAAATATTTCTGGAGTAGCAAGGTCTATTAATTTTTATCCTATTGGTAACGAAAAACCCCAAGAAGGCATTGCCAATATTGCCTTGGGTTTAGGCGAGATTATTGTGGGCGGTGGCAAAACATTGCGGTTTTCTCCATATCATCCAAAAAAAATAATCCAGTTATCAACACCAGGTTCGACACAAAGAGATACGCAACAATATTTTTATGGATTAGACATGAACCCTGAAAGTTTTGTAGCTTCTACCAGCGAAGCCGTCAACAAAAAGAAAATATCTATCAGAAAAGCTGAAAATCATGGTTCTTTAAAATTTGTAGCTTCAACTTACGATTTACAAAATAATACTATCAGACCTGGAGTAATGCACGACGGAATTCGCGTAATTACTTTTGATAATATTCTAAAATACGGAACTTTTCCGTTGCCTGAAATACTTCAAGAGTTGTTGCGTACTGGGCAACGCGAGATGCGAAATCCCATAGAAATTGAGTTTGCGGTTAAGTTAGATGTTCCAGAAGGTAAACCCAAGCAATTTAGTTTTTTGCAAATTAGACCTATTGTAGAAAGCAATGAAACGTTGAGCGAGCTACCCAAAGACTTTAATGTTTCCGATACAATTATTTATTCAGAATCTGCTTTAGGCAATGGTAAATACGACCATATTTACGATTTTGTTTATGTAAAACCCGATACTTTTAATGCGGCTAACACTAGGCAAATTGCCTCAGCTGTGGAAAAGATAAACAAGAAGTTTGTTGAAGAAAACAAAAATTATATTTTAGTTGGACCTGGAAGGTGGGGTTCTAGCGACCCTTGGTTAGGTATTCCTGTAATTTGGCCTCAAATTTCTGCGGCAAAGGTAATTGTTGAAGCTGGCTTGAACGATTTTAGGATAGACCCTAGTCAAGGTACCCACTTCTTTCAGAATTTAACCGCATTTAACGTAGGCTATTTAACTATTAATCCATTTTTAGATGATGGTTCTTTTGATGTCGATTACTTGAACAAACAAGAAGCTGTTTATGAAGACGATTTTCTAAGACATATAACTTTTAAAACACCATTGTCCGTTGTTATTGAAGGCAAAAATAATAAAGCTGCTATTTTCAAAGCTGATTATAAATTTAATAACGAACAAATATCTTTAGAAAGTACTTTAGACGAACTACCTCCAGAAGGATTTATGTAAATTTTAAGGATATGATAGATTAGAGCTAGTTCTTGGGGCTCAAATTATCAAATTGAAAAATAATTACAGTTATTTTGTCGAAAATAGAATTTAATAATATTATTTTTGTGTTACAATTTTGTTCGAACCTGTTCTCTTCTTAACGTCAGTTCGAATGCCACGCTTTTTCGTGTGGTGTATCGAGAACTTGTTCTTACCATAAAAATTCACCAAAAAATTCAAAATATGAACGTAAAAGCAATATTGACCAATTTAGAAACCAAACATCCCGGAGAAAAGGAGTATTTACAAGCGGTTCATGAGGTGTTGGAATCTATCGAAACCATCTATAATGAAAATCCACAATATGAAGCGGCAAAAATTATTGAAAGATTGGTAGAGCCAGATCGAGTTTTTACATTTAGAATTTCTTGGGTTGATGATAATGGCGACGTACAAGTTAATTTAGGGTATAGAATACAATTTAACAATGCTATTGGTCCTTATAAAGGAGGAATTCGTTTACACCCAAGTGTAAATCTGAGTATTCTTAAGTTTTTAGGATTTGAACAGATTTTTAAAAATGCCTTAACTACTTTACCTATGGGTGGTGGGAAAGGCGGTTCAGATTTTAACCCAAAAGGAAAATCAGATGCTGAAATTATGCGTTTTTGCCAAGCCTTTATGTTGGAATTGTGGAGAGTTGTTGGGCCAAATACCGATGTGCCGGCTGGCGATATTGGTACAGGTGGACGAGAAATAGGGTTTATGTACGGTATGTATAAAAAATTGCAACAAGAACACACGGGCGTATTTACCGGTAAGGGATTGAATTGGGGCGGCAGTTTAATCAGACCAGAAGCCACAGGTTTTGGAGGTACTTATTTTACCAAAGAAATGCTGGACACTAAAAATGATAGTTTTAAAGGTAAAACAGTTACCCTTTCAGGTTTTGGTAATGTAACTTGGGGCGTTGCTCTAAAAGTTACTGAACTTGGCGGGAAAGTTGTAACTATATCGGGTCCTGACGGTTATGTCCATGACGAGAAAGGACTCGATATAGAAAAAATTTCTTATCTATTGGCACTAAGAGCTTCAAATAACGATATCGTTTCTCCATATGTACAAGAATTTCCAGAAGCCAAATTTTATCATGGAGAACGACCTTGGAACGTAAAATGTGATATAGCGATGCCCTGTGCAATTCAAAATGAACTTAATGGCGAGGATGCTGAAAAACTGGTAGCTAATGGTGTTAAATATGTAGCAGAGGTTTCCAATATGGGTTGTACGCCCGATGCGATTGATGTGTTTCATAAAAATAAAATACTTTACGCTCCAGGAAAGGCTGTTAATGCTGGTGGTGTTGCCGTTTCAGGGTTGGAAATGTCACAAAACGCGATGAAACTAAATTGGCCAATAGAAGAGGTTGACGAAAAATTGCGTCAAATTATGACTTCAATTCATACAGCGTGCTTAAAATATGGTACCGAACCTGACGGATATGTTAACTATGTAAAAGGAGCTAATATCGCTGGCTTTATCAAAGTTGCAGATGCCATGATGGATTTGGGAGTGGTGTAAGCCCCTCCTAACCTCCTCGAAGGGGAGGAATTCAAATTTATATATTAAAAACTCGCTGAAAAGCGAGTTTTTTTATTCCCTCCCTTTGGGAGGGTTAGGGTGGGCTTTTTTCATTATTTTTGGTTATGACTTTATTACCTCCATACCGAAAAATAATCCATATTGATATGGATGCTTTTTACGCTTCGGTTGAGCAATTGGACAATCCCGAATTAAGAGGAAAACCATTAGCTGTTGGCGGTGGTGGAGAAAGGGGTGTGGTATCGGCGGCAAGTTACGAGGCACGAAAATATGGAGTCCGGTCAGCGATGAGTGGTGTATTGGCCCGTAAAAATTGTCCACATTTAACTTTTGTAAAACCTCGCTTTGCCAGATACAAAGAAATATCAAATCAAATTAGAAACATTTTTAATCAATATACAGATTTGGTTGAACCTTTATCGTTAGATGAAGCCTATTTAGATGTAACCGAGAATAAAAAGAATTTTCCTTCAGCTACAATTTTAGCCCAAGAAATTAGACAACAAATTTTTGATGAAGTAGGTTTAAATGCCTCTGCGGGAATATCAATCAATAAATTTGTGGCTAAAATAGCTTCAGATGTCAATAAACCAAATGGGCAAAAAACCGTTCCACCAGAAGAAGTACTCGAATTTCTAGAAGGTTTAGACGTTAAAAAATTCTATGGAATTGGTAAGGTTACGGCTTCTAAGATGTATAATTTGGGAATTTTTACTGGCAAGGATTTAAAAGAAAAATCACTTGAGTTTTTGACACAGCACTTTAAAAAATCGGGTAACCATTATTATCATATCGTAAGGGGAATTCATAACAGTAAGGTAAAGCCCAACCGAATTAGAAAATCGGTTGCGGCGGAACATACATTCTACACCAATCTTACTTCAGAAATCTATATGATGGAGAAGTTAGAACAAATAGCTGTAGAATTAGAAAAACGACTCCAAAAACAGAATATTGCAGGTAAAACCATTACGCTTAAAATAAAGTATAGCGATTTCTCGGTACAAACAAGAAGTAAAACATTACCGTATTTTATAAAGAATAAAAGTGTGTTGTTAGAACAGTCAAAAGAACTGTTATATCAAGAAAAGTTGCATGAATCTGTAAGATTATTGGGCATTTCGCTGTCTAACTTAAACACTAATACGGATATAAAAGAAGAACCAATGGAAGTTCAGTTAAAATTGGAATTTTAAAACCCGCAATTGGAACAATTATTGTACCTTTAAACACAAGATAAACATTTAAAGATGAAGAATTTAATTTATATATTAGGAATATTCGGTTTTTTAATGGTGGGTTGTGGTACGCAACAAACTACAACTACTAATGAAGAAAAAGAAGAGCCTGTAAGAATTGCCAATGATAGTTTAGAATATGAAATTATCATAATAGACCCTGGTTTTAATAGTTATTTAGCAACTGCAAAACCTGAGAGTTATTATACACAAAGTTCGTTAGAAACTAGAAATAGAGTTATGGTAATGGAATGGAATAATAGATTCAGAAGTCCTCTACAGTATAATTCTAACATTTATGAAAATGAAATTGACTATCAGCCAAATATTGATTATGGAATGGAAGTCAATTATAAACTCTATCAATATTTTCAGTTTGCACAGAAAAAATATGGTATGCGTTTAAGCTCTTTTAGGGTTGATTAAAACGCAAAACGCTGTGGGCCGCCACGTCGTATTTCCTCATTGGCTATATCTTCAAATTTATTGAAGTTTTCTCTAAACGCATTGGAAAGTTTGAAGGCCATTTTGTAATACGCTTCGTCGTCGTTCCATGTGGCACGCGGACTTAAAACTTCCGTTGGCACACCTGGACAACTTCTAGGTTGGGCTACTCCAAAAACCGAGTGGATATGATAATCTTTGTAATTGTAAGGACCTAAATCACCATTTAGAGCCGCATTAATCATTGCTCTGGTGTATTTCAATTTCATACGAGTTCCCACGCCATAAGGACCACCCGTCCATCCAGTATTTATCAACCAAACGTTTACACCAGAATCTTTCATTTTTTTACTTAGCATTTCTGCATATTTAGCAGGATGAAGTGGCATAAATGGAGCTCCAAAACAAGCAGAAAAAGAGGGCACAGGTTCTGTAACCCCAGCTTCAGTACCAGCAACTTTTGCCGTATATCCTGAAATAAAATGATAAGCGGCCTGGTTTGGCAACAATCTAGAAATCGGAGGTAAAACACCAAATGCATCCGCAGTTAAAAAGAATATATTTTTAGGATTGCCAGCTAACGATGGAATTTTTATATTGTTAATATGATGTATGGGATAACTAACTCTTGTATTTTGAGTAATAGAAGTGTTAGAAAAATCTACTTCATTGGTGCCTGGTTTGCAAACAACGTTTTCTAATATAGCTCCAGGTTTTATGGCTTTAAAAATATCAGGTTCGTTTTCTTCAGAAAGATTAATAACTTTTGCGTAACAGCCACCTTCAAAATTAAAAATGGTATTGTCTTTTGTCCAGCCGTGTTCATCATCACCAATCAGTTTTCTGTCTGGGTCAGCAGACAACGTGGTTTTTCCTGTTCCAGACAACCCGAAGAAAATTGCGGTTTCACCATCTTCACCTACATTTGCGGAGCAATGCATTGGCAAGGTCTCTTTTTCAACGGGGAGTATAAAATTCAACGCAGAAAAAATACCTTTTTTGATCTCGCCAGTGTAACCAGTACCGCCTATAAGAATTATTTTTCGTTTAAAATTTAATATAGCGAAGTTGTGTTGACGTGTCCCATCTTCTTTAGCAACTGCCATAAAACTAGGGGCTTGTAATATCAGCCATTCAGGTTGAAACATGTCAAGTTCGCTTTCCTTAGGTCTTAAAAACATATTGTAAGCAAATAGGTTTGACCAAGGCAATTCGGTAATTATTCTGATGTTTATTCTGTACCTTTCGTCGGCACAAGCGTAAGCATCACGGGCATATAATTCTTGTCCAGATAAATGATTGATTACCTTATCATAAAGTTTATCAAATTTATCAGTGTCAAAAGGTAAGTTAATGTTGCCCCACCAAACTTTATCGGCAGTTAGCTCATCTTTTACTATAAATCTATCTTGAGGAGATCTACCCGTAAATTCGCCTGTATTTACCATTAAAGCACCAGAATCTGCTATTTCCCCCAATCCTTTATCAACACAGATTTGGGTAAGTTCTTCGGGCGATGAGTTCCAATGTACTTTGGCATCTGTAATTCCGTAATTTTTTAATATCGCATTAACTGATTTAGTAGAATCTTCCATATATTTTCGTTAGTTTGGACTGCAAAATTAAACATTATTACATTTAACGAAAACGTTTTCGTAGTTTTTTTACTTCTTAAAAAAGTTGAAGAGTATGACCGACCATCCTGCAATAAATAACATTCCACCTAGAGGTGTGATAAACCAAATTAGTTTTGGGTCAATACCACCAGCGGTTATGGCGTAAATTGAACCTGAAAAAAATAAAATCCCAATAAAAAACAACCAACTTACTATGTTTTTTGCTTTAGATGAAAAACCGTTATAAGTATTGACAAAAAGTAAGGCCAAAACATGGTACATTTGATAACGCACTCCAGTTTCAAAACTTTGCAAGGCATCAAGACCTAATTTTTCTTTTAAAGCATGAGCACCAAAAGCTCCAAGAATGATAGCGAGTATTCCAAGTGCAGCAGTAACTGATAAGTTTTTTTTCATTTTAACAAGTTTGTTCTACTACAAAAATAACATATATTTACAAGACCGGATTTTAATAATTAAACAAAACTTAATTGAAAAATAAAAGCCTAAAATTGGTATTTCGTTCACCTTATCTTCACGAAGTTCAAATTGCAAAGATGAAATTGGAAAGTGAGGACATCAACAACTATCTGGTTGATGAAAACTTGACCTATACCATCGGTACTGCTTTTATTGAAGATTATAAATTAATGGTTGATAGTACGGATTTTGACAATGCACTATCTATTTTAAGTTTACATAAAACATAGTATTTGTTTAGAAAACATCATCAAATTTTATACCTTCGTTTTATAATTAACACAATCTATGCGTAATATTTTAATCATCGGTGCAGGTCGTTCGTCGGCATCGCTCATCAAATATTTATTGGAAAAATCGGAAGTTGAAAAATTGCAAATTACTATTGCTGATATTTCAACCGATTTGGCAAAATCAATTATTAAAAATCACAAAAATGCTAAGACTATGGTTTTGGATATTTTTAATGAAAAGGCAAGAGTTCAGGCTATTAAAAATACTGATATTGTGGTTTCGATGTTGCCTGCCAGATTTCATATAGAAGTGGCAAAAGACTGTATTACTTATAAAAAAAACATGGTCACCGCGTCTTATGTTTCTGATGATATGAAAGCTCTTGATGAGGAGGTGAATGCTAATGGACTTATTTTTATGAATGAGATTGGCCTAGACCCTGGTATTGACCATATGAGTGCAATGAAAGTAATTGATAGGATTAGGGGAAACGATGCTAAAATGTTGTTATTCGAATCCTTTACAGGCGGATTGGTAGCTCCAGAAAGTGATACAAACCTATGGAACTATAAATTTACATGGAATCCTAGAAATGTGGTGTTAGCAGGGCAAGGAGGTGCGGCGAAATTTATACAAGAAGGTACTTATAAATACATTCCTTACCACAAATTATTTCGACGAACCGAAATTTTAAACCTGCCAGATGCTGGTAAGTTTGAGGCCTACGCTAACCGAGATTCTTTAAAATATATAAAAACTTACGGATTAGAAAACATATTGACTATGTATAGAGGTACCATTAGACGTGTTGGTTTTTCTAGAGCTTGGAATATGTTTGTGCAGTTGGGAATGACAGACGATAGCTATACGCTAGAAGATTCTGAAAATATGAGCTATCGTGATTTTACAAATTTGTTTTTAGCTTATAATCCTAATGATTCTGTTGAATTGAAGTTGCGTTCGTATCTTAAAATTGACCAAGATGATGTAATGTGGGAAAAACTGGTTGAATTGGATATTTTTAATCCCAATAAAAAAGTAGGATTGAAAAACGCCACTCCGGCTCAGGTATTGCAAAAGATACTCATGGACAATTGGACTTTGAAAAAAGAAGATAAAGATATGATTGTAATGCACCATAAGTTTGGTTATGAATATGAGAATGAAAAACGTCAAATAGAATCGAGTATGACGGTTATAGGCGAAGATCAGACTTATACCGCCATGGCAAAAACCGTTGGTTTGCCAGTTGCAATTGCCACTTTATTAATTCTGAATAAAAAAATTACTACGCCGGGCGTTCAAATACCAATAACCAAAGAAGTTTACGATCCTATTTTAAAGGAGTTAGAAAGCTATGGAATTGTGTTTAATGAAATAAAAACACCGTATTTAGGGTATAATCCTGATATAGTTATCGGGTAAATTTTTCGACTACTGGAAATCTTGTTAATAACATCACCCTGTCCCGAAAGCTTTCGGGATTGTTTCAGGGTCTAATCATAATAGTACTACATATTTAGATAGAAGTCTCGCACCAAATCTATATATTCATTTGTGTATTGATGCCGAGCGGTTTCAATTACTAAATTTTCAATTATAGCATCTTTTTCCATAAAAGAAAATTCGATTAAACTTCGTATAGTTTCTGTTTCGGGTGTGCCTTTTACCCTACAGATTTTATTTAATAAGAGGTTATATTTTTTAGCTAAGATGATAAAATTTTCTTCTTCTTTAAAAGGGATAATTATGGAGAAAACACCGTCATTACTCAATAGTTCAGATACTGACTTTAATAATTCCTCAAAAGGCAAAGAGGCCGTAAAACGAGCCGTATTTCTAGCTTTATCATCACTATGAAAATCATCGCTATAAAATGGTGGATTGGAAACAATTAAATCATAATTATCATCAATTTCGATGGTAAACTCTTTTAATGAAGCATGGTAGCAATAAAGTCGATCGCCCCAAATTGAATTTTCAAAATTTTCTACGGCTTGTTCGAAAGCATTGTCGTCAATTTCTAAAGCGTCAATAATTTCTGCATTTGAACGCTGAGCCAATTGCAGGGCAATAACGCCAGTACCTGTCCCAATATCAAGAATGGAATTAGGATTGTTAAGTAAGGATGTCCAAGCTCCAAGCAATACCCCATCAGTACCAATTTTCATGGCACAGCGGTCTTGATTTACCGAAAATTGTTTGAATTTAAAAAGTTGCATTATTAAATTTAAGATTTATGATAAACTGAAAGTTCTCCGCGTATGTGCTTACTCCGTGTGTCTCTGTGGTATAACTAAAGTATCGAATGCTTTTTTGAAATTTGGTGCTTGAAATTTTCTTTTTATTTTTTACCCCAAGTACATTTCAATCAACCCTTCAGGCGTTTCCACCTCAATTTTTTTATTCGCTCTATCTACTTTTTTTATAAAGTCATCAATCATTGGTATCAAAATTTCTTTATTTCCGTTCTCAATAACAAAAAGAGGTTGGGCCGTTTTGTCATTTATTCCGACTATTGTTCCAACATTGCCATAATTTACATCTTCAACTGTAAAATCAATAATTTCATGGTAATAAAATTTATTACCAGTTAGCTTTGGCAATAGCGTTAAGGGCAGATAAACATCGCATTTCATAATTGAATCGGCATCTTCTTCCGTTGTAAAATTTTCAAATTTTACGCGTAACTGATTTCCTTTTTGCAATAGACTATTTTCAATAAAAAAGGGAATAAAATTGTTGCCAACTTCTAAAAAGACAGCATCCATATTTTGATACAAATCAGGCTGATCGGTATCAAGTTTTATAACTACCTCACCTCTAAAACTATGCTTTCTGACTACTTTTCCTAAGTAGAAACAATCTTTTTTTTGCATGATGAAAATTAATTAATTTTCCGTAATTAGTAATAATATTGAACAACGTCATGCTGAACTCGTTTATTCATAGATTTTCTACCGTTTTCTTATGGGATTCATGAATCTTCGATTTCAGCATCATATCACAATTGGGTGCGACCCTGAAACAAGTTCAGGGTGACGAACACATTATATTATTGAAATCCATAAAATTAAAAAAGCCCGACAAAATTTGTCAGGCTTTAAAGATAAGATTTATAAAGTAAATTTATTCTTCTTCTTTTGATGCTCCCGCCTCTTCTTTTTTGGCTTCCACTTCTTTTACTTCTTCTACTTTTTCAGCAACTGGTGCTTCTTGTGCTTCGGCAGCGGCTTCATCAATAGTTTGAGGAGCCTCTTCAGCAACCTCTTCGGTAGCTGCAACTTCTTCAGTTACTTCTGCAACGGGTGCATTTTTAGCGATTCTTGCTTCGTTAGCTTCTTTTTCAGCTTCTAGGGCTTTCGCTTTTGCTTTTTTCTCAGCTTTTGAAAGGCCTTCAATTTTTGCATCAATTCTTTTTGCTTTGTCTTCTAACCAAGCGTTGAATTTTTCATCAGCTTGCTCTTCTGTTAAAGCACCTTTTTTTACACCACCCGCTAAATGGTTTTTTAATAAAGCACCTTTGTACGACAAGATTGCCCTTGCAGTATCGGTAGGTTGAGCTCCGTTTTGTAACCATTTTACAGCACCATCAATATCTAAATCGATAGTTGCAGGATTGGTGTTAGGGTTGTAAGTTCCTAATTTTTCTAAAGACTTACCGTCTCTTTTTGAACGTACATCAGCGGCAACTATCCAATAGAATGGTTTCCCTTTTTTACCGTGTCTTTGTAATCTAATTTTTACTGGCATTTGTTGTTAATTGTTTAAGGTACACGACCTTGATTATTAATTATTTATTCACTTTCTCGAAGTGGGGTGCAAATATAGTATGTTTTTTTGTTTTATATTGTATTGATGTCATTTTTTTAACGCATTGTAAATTCCCCTCTTGTAGAGGGGTGCTCGAAGAGCGGGGTGTAGCCTTTTTATCGCCAATCACGCCCTGCAATTATTCTAAACTAGATATACCACACTCTTTAATGATATATTCTTCCAACCCCATCATCACATTCCCTAAATCCCGTTTAACCATAACATCCTCAATTCGATAAAACTTCAATCCTAAATTTTCAAGAAACAATTGCCTTTTAGCATCATAATCCTCCTTGCCCATATGGCTAGAACCATCAATCTCAATGATTAGACTAAGAGATTTGATATAAAAATCAACAATATAATTTCCAATAATCCGCTGTCTGTCAAAATCTATCCGATGAAATTTATGCTTGTGTACTTGTTTCCAGAATAATACTTCGCTTAGGTTTCCTGCTTTGCGTAATTGTTTTGCAGGGTCTTTTAAAGTAGGGTTGAAAGGGAGGTCTTTGGTGTAGTGTTTTCGGATTTTGGTTTCGTTTATAATAAAATGGTCAACTACCCCGTCCTTCGGACACCCCTTCATGCTTGAAGGGGAATTTTGCTCGCGTTTTGATTTTGCCAATTAGTTTCGTTTCAATATTTCCACCAAGATAAACATAAATTCTATATTTGTAGAAAATCTAACCAGCATGAAAGTTTTAGGAATAATTCCTGCCAGATATGGCTCTACGCGACTAGAAGGTAAACCTTTGATGGATATTTGCGGTAAGCCAATGATACAACATGTTTACGAACAAGCTAAAAAAGCCTTGACCGATGTTCTTGTGGCAACGGACGATAAACGTATTGAAAAAACCGTAAAAGATTTTGGCGGTAATGTGGTAATGACTTCCAATAAACATAATACTGGTACAAATAGATGCTTGGAGGCTTATGAAATTTTTAAGGCTAATGCTTTTATTGATTTTGATGTGATTATTAATATACAAGGAGATGAACCGTTGTTAGAACCTCAACAGATAAAACAAATCATTGCTTGTTTTGAAGATAGTAGAACAGAAATGGCAACTTTGGTTATTCCCGTAAATGCGTCCGAAAACTTATTTGAAGGTGGTGTTTTTGTGGTAATAGATAAGAACAACAACGCTCTGTATTTTAGTCGCTCCGTGATTCCTTTTGTACGTGATGCAGACAAAAACAACTGGCAACAACAACATATTTTTTATAAACATGTGGGGATGTATGCCTTTACACCCAATGCTTTACAAGAGTTTGCCAACTTACCACAAACTACTCTAGAAATTGCCGAATCTCTAGAACAAAACCGTTGGTTAGAAAATGGCAATAATATAAAAGTAGCCAAAACAGAATTTGAAACTATAGCGGTGGATACGATGGAAGACTTGGAAAGGGTAAGAAATATAATTATGAAAAAAAATTAATCACTTTTCCTTCACCCCAAACTTCACTCCATACCACCAGCATAGTGGACCTAAGAGGAAAAAAGCAAAACCAGGCAAACCGAAACTCATTCCTAAATTTAGTTTGGCAATAATTATGGAAATAATACCTACAATTACAAATATGCTAAAATGCCGAGAATAATATCTCAATTCGGCTCTGTTAGAAATATCTGATTTACTTCTAGAAGCGTAGAGGTACATCAAAGAAATAAAAAGAAAAACTAAAGTGAATCCTAAACCATATAATTGAAATAATTCTGATAAATCTTGCATTGAATTAATAGTTCCTTTTCCTATGGTCAGATTTGATAAGAACTTTAAAGGATAAACAAAGAACAATATCACAAATAGCAAAGCCATATTTAAGGCAATTATCCAATTGTCAATTTTTTCAATTCTTCTAAAAAAATTATAGTGTACTTTCCAAATTAGAATTAATCCTAAAAAACTAACAGCGAAACTAAAAAAGCCAAATAAATTCTCTTTTAAAACTTCAAAACTTTCGGGTACGTCTAAAGAAACCACTACCAATGTTGCGGCAAATGCAAAGATGGAATCACTGATAGATTCGAGTCGGCTTTTTGATTGTTTTAGTATGGGCATTATTTTATTATCAGTTTTTTTGAGGCACTCTCTTTGCCGCTAGAAACTCTTAATATATATTCTCCTTTCGGCAAATAATATTTTTCATTATCCGCTTTTTTCAACTCAATTTTCTTTTTACCAAAATAGCTTTTTAGACTTTTCTCAGAAACGGTAAAATCATAATCGGTGTAATTATATCCGTTATCGGCTTTCAGCGTTTTACTATACAATACATTTTTATCATCGGCCAAAACTTCCAGTGTGACATCACTCGCATTGGAAACAAAATAAGAAACATCAATCTTGGGTTCGTAAGGTTCTGAGAATTGACTCCAAGAACTTCCCCAACGCGAAGAATGTCTGGTTTCGGGTAATTCAAATAGTGCAATTGCCTTACTTTTTATATTATTATATTGTTGTAAGGGGCTAATATTTGCTTTGTAAATAGAGCGTCCATGTGTGCCAATTACCAAATCTTTTTCCCTTTCTTGTATTACCAAATCGTGTACGGCAACTTTTGGAATTCCATTCGAAAATACTTTCCAACTAGATCCCTTATCAAAACTCACGAATACTTCGTTATCAGTACCTAAATACAAAATGTTTTCATCCGAAGGGTCTTCTTTTATTACGTTTACAGAATAATCTGGCAATCCGTTTATGATAGATTTCCATGTGTTGCCCATATCTTCACTAACGTAAACATAAGGTTTAAAATCATCATTTCTATAACCGTTTAAGGTCACGTAAACTCTATTTTTATAGTGTTGCGAAGCAATTACACGAGATACCCATAAATCTTGAGGTAAATTATCTGAAATTTTTGCCCAAGTATTCCCGCCATCCTTGGTAAGATAAATTAGACCATCATCAGAACCCGTATAAATCATACCGAATTGAAATGGACTTTCGGATATTGTTGCTAATGTTCCATAAGGTACATTTCCTTTTTTTCCGCCCGTGGTCAGATCATCGGAAATTACATCAAAATTTTCGCCTTTATTCATAGAACGCAACAATTTATTGGCTCCCATGTACAAAATATCCTGATTGTGTGGTGATAATAAAATAGGGGTTTGCCAATTATATCGGTATGGCGAATCGCCCAATTCATGTTTTGGATGGATACTCAAACGCTCACCAGTTTCTAAATTTAGGCGGAAATAATATCCAAATTGCGAACCAGAATACACAATATTATTATTACGACTGTCTATTTGAACTTGCATACCGTCACCACTCCCAATTCTCTTGTAGGGATATTGTCCGCTACTTTCCCAACTTTTAGATGCCTTATAATTACTTGGTCCATACCAAACACCATTATCTTGAAATCCGCCAAAAACATTGTAGGGTTTTTTATTGTCAACAGCTACAGCGTAGTACTGACCAACAGCGGGAGAGTTATTTTTAATCCAATTTTCGCCATCGTCATAAGTTATGTTTACACCGCCGTCATTACCATTGATAACATGACCTTCTTGTTTAGGGTTAATCCATAATGCTTGATGGTCAGCATGTACATTTTCTTTACCTATAGATTGGAAAGTCTTACCGCCATCATCTGTTTTCAATAGGGGTACGCCACCTATATAAACTTTATTCTCGTTAGCTGTATTTACACCAATAGTACCGAAATAGTAACCGTAAGAACTATAAACACCATCTAAATAACCATCATGCGTTTTTGTCCAGGTTTTGCCACCATCAGTTGATTTGTAAAGTTCTGCACCAATTACGGGTGAGTCAAATAACAAGGCGTTGGCATCTACTATATAGGTTTTTAAATCGGCAGGTTTTATCTTGCCATTTTTTACCATTTCTTTTACATTTTTAGCTTCGTATTTTTTTGGGAAGCCGTTGGCTTTTAAAAAATCGTTCAATTTTTCGTTGTCCAGTTCCAAAAAAGTTGAAGTGGTCATCGTTTCAAAATCATCTTTATTCAAACCTTCCGATTTATCCTTTTTCTCATCTGGCCTTCTGTTTTGATTGTCTAAAAAAGCGTAAACTATGTTGTCGTTAAAGGCCGCTAGACCGATACGTCCAACACCATCATCTGACGGAAAACCGCTATTTGCATCGGTTAACTTTGCCCAAGTTGATCCTCCATCCATACTTTTATAAATAGCGGAATTTTGACCATCACCATCAAAATCCCATGCTTTTCTGATGCGTTCCCAAGAGGCAGCATACATAATATCAGGATTGGTTGGTGAAACTGAAATATCAATTACTCCTGTGTTTTCATTAATAAACAATACATTTTTCCATGTTTTTCCACCATCTGTAGTTTTAAAAATTCCACGTTCTGTATTTGGAGTATAAAGGTGCCCAATTGCTCCAACAATTAATTCGTCAGGATTGTTTTTATTAAGTATCATTCTGCCAATGTGATGCGAATCAGGTAAGCCTACATTTATCCAAGTTTTACCTTTGTCTGTACTTTTTAGAATACCGATTCCTGCATAAGATGAACGTGAAGAATTACTTTCGCCCGTACCGATATAAATAATGCCCGATTTCCAATCCACGGCAACATCTCCCATGTTTTGGGTTGGGGCGTTTTCGGTTACAGCTGAAAAAGATGTTCCGTTATTATTAGTGTACCATAATCCACCCGAAGCATAAGCTACGTAAAACTCTGTAGGTTGATTAGGATTTACATCAAAATCCACCACACGACCGCTCATAACTGTTGGGCCAATATTGGTAAAAGGTACATTTTGAACGATGGATTGAGAAATTATGGAAGTAGAGATTATTAAAAAAGCTAAAAAAAGTAGATATTTTTTCATGAGAATAGTTTAGTTTTTTGTTGATGTTCAAATATAAAGATTTGATGTTAATTTCACGAATTACCACTAATTTATTCATTGATTTCGAATTTTCGTTATAACAGGTATCAAGCTCCCTTTCCTTGGGAAAGGGCTGGGGATAGGATTTTACACACTGCTAACCAAGACAAAAAAAACGCAAAGACCGCAAAATATTTTGTGCCAATTAACCTTTACTACTTTCCGAAATTCTCTGCGTTCTCTGCGTGAAACCCTAATATCAGTCATATGATTTTATAAACCCAGTGTTAATAAAAACTCTAGATATCCAACTCAAAATCCCAACCAAAAACCCTATTTTTATAAACTCTAATTGCCCCAAAAAAACACATCAATTTATGTACTTAATATTTGACACCGAAACCACGGGACTACCAAAAAAATGGAATGCTCCAATTACTGATACCGATAATTGGCCTAGGTGTGTGCAAATAGCATGGCAACTGCACGATAAGTATGGAAAATTGATTGAGACTCAGGAATTCTTAATAAAGCCTAAAGGATTTAATATACCTTATGATGCTGAACAAATTCACGGCATTTCGACCGAATTGGCCAAAGCGAAGGGGGAAGATTTAAACACGGTATTAAACCTGTTTAACACAGCACTTTCTAAAACAACTTTTGTGGTAGGGCAGAATGTCGAGTTCGATTTAAATATTATGGGTAGTGAATTCTACCGACAAAGCATCGACACAAAACTTAACGATTTACCAATTTTAGATACTTGTACCGAAAAAACGGCTGCGTTGTGTCAAATTCCGGGAGGTCGTTACGGCAAATTCAAGTTGCCTACTCTAACAGAATTACATGAACATTTGTTCAATCAGCCATTTGCAGAAGCTCATAATGCAACTGCGGATGTTGAAGCTACTACCAGATGCTTTTTTGAACTTATCAGAAAACGTGTTTTCACCAAAGAAGAACTTGATGTTGATGCAAAATACTTTGAAGAATTTTCCAAAGAAAATCCAAAGGAGATAGAGCTAATAGGCCTCAAGCATATCAATTTAAAAAAGGAGAGCAAAAAGCTTAAAAAGAAGTTAGAAAAAACAGATGCTTCAGATAGTACTGTAGGCTCATCTTCTAACTTGAACGTGAATGATTTTTCGTTTTCACATTTACACAATCATTCTCAATTTTCTATTTTACAGTCAACCTCAAGTATCAATAAATTAGTAGAAGCCGCCGTACAACAGCAAATGCCAGCCATAGCCTTAACGGATACAGGAAATATGATGGGAGCTTTTTATTTTGTAAAAGAGGCACTAAACAGTAATAAAAACAATGAACATCAAATAAAGCCTATTGTGGGTTGCGAATTTTTTGTTTGTGAGGACCATACCAATAAATCGGTTAAAGATAACGGTTATCAAATGGTGTTGTTGGCCAAGAACAAAAAGGGCTATCATAATTTAGCGAAGATGTCTTCTACTGCTTATGTTGATGGATTTTATTATGTGCCGCGAATAGATAAATCCATTGTGGAAAAATATAAGGATGATATTATTGTTTTGAGTGGTGGTATTTATGGAGAAATCGCTTCTAAAATTCTCAATATGGGTGAAAATCAAGCTGAGGAAGCCCTGGTTTGGTGGAAAGATACTTTTGGGGATGATTTTTATTTAGAAATCAATAATCACAACCAAGAAAACGAACAACATATCAATAATGTGCTGATCGAATTTTCTAAAAAGCACAATGTTAAAATGGTTGCGGCGAACAACACATATTATATCAATAAATCAGATGCGGATTCACATGATATTTTACTCTGTGTTAAGGATGGTGAAAAAATGGCAACACCTAAAGGTAGAGGTAGGGGGTTTCGTTACGGTATGCCCAATGAAGAGTATTACTTTAAAAGTCAGGACGAAATGAAACAATTGTTTCAGCATATTCCCGAAGCTATTGCCAATATTCAAGAAATTGTCGATAAAGTTGAAGTGTACTCGTTGCAACGAGATGTTTTGCTACCAAAATTCGATATTCCAAAAGAATTTATCGACCCGAAAGATGCCGAAGATGGAGGTGTACGTGGTGAAAACGCATACCTAAAACATTTGACATTTGAAGGTGCCAAAAAGCGTTATGGTACTTTGGACAATGAGACTCAAGAACGCCTCGATTTTGAGTTAGAGGTCATTGAAAATACAGGTTATCCCGGTTATTTTTTAATTGTGCAAGATTTTATTGCCAAAGCAAGGGAAATGGATGTTTCGGTAGGGCCAGGACGTGGTTCTGCCGCTGGTTCTGCTGTGGCGTATTGTTTGGGAATTACGAATATTGACCCTATTAAGTACGATTTACTTTTTGAGCGTTTTTTAAATCCCGATCGTGTTTCGTTGCCCGATATTGATATTGATTTTGACGATGAGGGCAGACAAAAAGTAATTGATTATGTAATAGATAAATATGGAGCAAATCAAGTAGCACAAATTATTACCTATGGTACCATGGCGGCCAAATCATCAATCAGGGATACCGCTAGGGTATTGGATTTACCATTGCCCGATGCGGATAGAATTGCGAAGTTAATACCCAACACCAAATTGGCAACTATTTTTGGAGAAGATGAAAAAAGCATCTCTAAAATAAAAGCTTTACGAAATGATGAAATTTTACGCGTAAACGAATTACGAAATTTAGCGGAAGGTGAGGGCATAGAGGCAGAAACAATTACACAAGCTGTTGCTTTGGAAGGTTCAGTTAGGAATACGGGAACACATGCTTGCGGTGTTATTATTACACCAGAAGATATTACCAATTTGATTCCAGTGGCTACGGCAAAAGATTCCGAACTTTATGTCACCCAATTTGATAATAATGTGGTTGAGGATGCTGGACTTTTAAAAATGGACTTTTTAGGTTTAAAAACCTTGACCTTAATAAAAGATACTGTTAAAATTATTAAGGCATTACATGGAAAAACCTTAGACCCTGATGAATTTCCCTTAGACGATCAAAAAACTTACGAACTTTTTCAACGTGGAGAAACTGTAGGTATATTTCAGTACGAATCTCCGGGAATGCAAAAGCACATGAAGCATTTAAAACCGACCGAATTTGCCGATTTAATTGCAATGAATGCTTTGTATCGTCCAGGGCCAATGGAATACATTCCGTTATTTATTCAGCGAAAACATGGTGTTGAAGCTATTGAATATGATCTTCCAGAAATGGAGGAATATCTTAAGGAAACTTATGGTGTTACGGTTTACCAGGAGCAGGTGATGTTATTATCGCAAAAATTGGCAGGATTTACTAAAGGCGAAGCAGATGTTTTGCGTAAAGCGATGGGGAAAAAGATTTTTGCATTACTAGAAAAGCTAAAACCTAAATTTATTGAGGGTGGTAATAAAAATGGACACCCAGCAGAGGTCTTGGAAAAAATTTGGAAAGACTGGGAAGCCTTTGCCGCTTATGCTTTTAATAAATCGCATTCTACTTGTTATGCATATATAGCCTATCAAACGGCTTATTTAAAAGCCCATTATCCTGCCGAATACATGGCGGCGGTATTGTCAAATAATATGAACGATATCAAACAGGTATCCTTCTTTATGGATGAGTGTAAACGTGCAGGAATTGAAGTATTGAGTCCTGATGTAAATGAATCTTTCTACAAATTTGCGGTAAATAAAGAAGGAGCCATCCGTTTTGGTATGGGAGCTGTAAAAGGAGTTGGAGCAAGTGCTGTTGCAGCCATTGTTTCAGAGCGTAAAGAAAATGGTCCCTTTACTTCTATTTTTGATATGGCAAAACGTGTTGATTTACGTTCTACCAATAAAAAGGCCTTTGACGGATTAGTATTAGCAGGTGCTTTTGATTCGTTTACGGATACCCATAGGGCACAGTATTTTGAACTCGATGAACGGGGACAAACCTTTATTGAAAGGGCCATCCGTTTTGGGAATAAATATCAAGAAAATAAGAATTCTGCACAAATTTCAATGTTTGGCGAAACCTCTGAAATACAGTTTGAAGAACCAGTTATTCCCAATTGTGAACCTTGGGGGGTTATGGAAAAATTGGCTAAAGAAAAAGAAGTAATTGGAATTTATATTTCGGGTCATCCGCTTGACGATTACAAAACCGAAATGAAATATTTTTGTAACGCACCCATTAGTGCTTTTAATGATTTGCAACAATTGTTGGACAAGGATTTAACCATTGCGGGAATTGTCACAGATGTACAACATAGAATTTCTAAAAATGGTAAAGGTTGGGCTGCTTTTACGGTTGAGGATTATACCGATGCACACGAATTTAGAATGTTTGGTGAAGATTATTTAAAGTTCAAACATTTTTTAATTCCCAATTCCTTTTTGCACATAAAAATTTCCGTACGTAAAGGATGGCGAGAAGGTGATGTGAGAATGCAATTCAATCATATTCAAATGTTGCAGGATGTGCTAGAAATTTTGGCTAAAAAATTGACATTGCAATTGGATATTTTAGAACTAAATGACGAAAAAATAAATACATTAGAAGAACTATTAGAAGATCATAAAGGCAAGGATACACTAAACTTTATGGTGTTTGATAGAGAAGAAAAACTAAAATTGCAAATGCCGAGCAGAACAGCAAAAGTAAAAATTTCGCAAGAGTTATTAAATGAATTAGACGTGAGAAAACTTCGATATAAATTAAATTGATGAACAAAGTTTTTTTAGATAATTTAGTTAATAATCCAAGTTCTAAGTACGGTAAATATTTTGCCATTGGTATTCAAACTTTAATTGTCATTGCTATCATTTCGTTTTCGGCAGAGACCGAACCTGGATTACGGCCTGAGACCAAGAAATGGTTACAAATTATCGAAGTTTTTTGTGTAATTGTTTTTTCGATAGAATACGCATTGCGGATTTATGTTGCAAAAAATAAGCTAAAGTTTATGACCAGTTTTTTTGGAATAATAGACCTCTTGGCCATATTACCCTTTTACCTATCAACGGGCATTGATTTACGAGCGTTAAGGGCTTTAAGGTTTTTACGGTTGTTCAGTATTTTCAAGATGATTAGGTACAATAAGGCTATCCATCAATTTACACGTGCCGTAGTATATGCCAAAGAACAGATTTTACTTTTTCTATTTGTTACACTCATACTAATCTATTTGTCAGCAGTAGGTATTTACTATTTTGAAAATGCGGCACAACCCGAGGCGTTTTCTTCCATTTTTGATAGTTTATGGTGGGCTATTATTACTTTAACAACTGTTGGTTATGGAGATGTTTATCCGATAACCGTTGGTGGACGTGTTTTTACTTTTATTATTTTAATGATAGGTCTAGGTATTGTAGCTATACCCACAGGTATTATTTCATCTGCATTAACACAATCTGTAGAAGAAAAGGATAAGAAAGAATAATCCTTTTTAATTAATCATTGATTTTCACTTGCTCTCCAGTTTTAGCACTTTTTTTGGCAGCATCTAAAATTTCGACCACAATCATGTTATTTTCTAAAGAGGGCAAGTCGTAAGGAGGTAATATAATTCTATCTCTGATAACCGCCTCAAACATCGCAAAAGGGTCATCATAAGGTTTTGGTTTTTCGGTTAAAACCTCTTTTTGTTCTTCCTCTTTTTCACTTAAACGGTAACGCAAATCTTTTGCATTGTCGCTATAAATATATCCTGTTTTACCGTAAACTTCCATGTCTTTTCTAGACATTGGCCAATTCCATGAAGCTTGAATAATTCCTTGCATTTTAGGATATTTTAATACGATTGTAGCTTCATCGTCAACTTTCGGGTAAATATCTGGTTTATTGGTCTGGGTCATTGCCATAACAGCTTCAGGTTTTTTACCTTTTGTAAGCCAAGTGATTAGGTTTGCACCATAACAACCAAAATCGACCAAAGCTCCACCACCATTTAGAACAGGATCCGTAAGCCATTCTAAAAATTCTTTGTTGATACCAATCTCTTTTGGCCCCTGATGTCCATCACGAACTACTATTTTTCTCAATTCACCAATATCACCGTTTTCTACCATTTTATATGCTTTATGATTGGTGGCATACCATGTGGTTTCATAATTGGTCAATAGATGTATGTTGTATTTTTTGGCAAGGGCTTCCATTTTTTTGGCGTGTTCCATACTTACTGCCAAAGGTTTTTCTACCATTACATGAATGCCCAAAGGAGCACAGGTTTCAACTACTTCTAAATGTTGGTAAATAGAACCAAAAGCGGTAACGGCTTCAGGTTTTGTAGCTTTAATCATTTCGTCAATGGTTGTAAAAACAATATTCATGGAGTAACCAAAATGTTTGGAGTAACGTTCAGCTAAGTCTTTATTGGGTTCTACAATACCCACGATTTTTATATCGCCTTTATCTGGTCTGCCCAATATCCAACCGACATGACTATGAGATAAGCCCACAACACCAATTTTAAGCGGTTCAGTTTTGGTTTGGCTTAGCGAAAGTTCTGAATTCAATAAGAAAAAGGATAATATAACTAGGAATAAGGTGTTCTTAAATTGCATACTATTTGAAAAGAAGTTCTTATCAAATGTAGTGAAAAAAATAAACCTCATAATTATTAATTCTATGAGGTTTAGGTTGTTTATTCAAAAAAATCATCTGGATCAAAAGGAATATCATCATCCGGATCATGATCGTCGTAGTTTACACCGGGCGGATTGAACAATCCCCAACGGTCAATAATATAGTTTTCTTGGTCAAAGGTTTTTACCCATTCCGCAAACAATATACGAAATTCCTCAATTTCATTCCGCAATAACTCTATATAGTCATCATCTTGGTAACCGCAGATTTGCATCCCAGTACAGCTGGTCATAATTTCGCGTGCGGCCCTTCTGATGATAGATGCGTTTTCCATACGAATATCGTATAGGTCGCCACCTTCGGCACCTGCAATTTTTGCTGGAATAATCATGGAATTTTCCACAATATAGGAGGCATAAGATTTTAACATTTCCAATTCGGCCTCGTCAGCAGTTGGTGGTTCTTCATTAGAAGCAATCGTACCGATTTTTCTACCCAGCACCATTATTTCCCAAGCCTTTTTGTAGATAGGCATTTTTTCTATTTCCTCATGTGATTTGAAATCATCGTCATCGTAGTCATCGAACATAAGCAGTCTTTTTTGTTGTCTTATAGTAACGAATTGAATTTGGAAGTAGTATTTCGGGCGGGTTTATTTATTTGTTAAAGTTTGTCGTGTTAATGGCAATGATTGAAAAGAGTTTAGTAATCAATTTTGATTTTAATCACTCTCTTGAATTCAATTTCAAGACCATATAAACATCCTGAACATGTATTAATTTTAGAATTTCTTTTTTCTAGATGTTTAATAATATTCATTTCATCTTTACCTACTGATCCTAGATTAAGTAGTCCTATTGTGCCTAATGTTTGAAGTTCGGGTGAAAATGAACGAAGCCAAGCATTTAACTTTTTTCTATTTTTTTGTTTTGTATAACGTTGCATCAGTTGTGAATATTTTGGAATATCCATTCCGACAATTCCACATCCAAATCCAACCGTATATTCATCATTTAACTGTTCAATTAATTGGTCTTTCTGTATATCAGTTTCATAAAAAGCATTATGTTTCTTTAAATAGTTTGTAATAAATGAATTTGAGTCACTAAAGAATTCATATTCTTTAGGTTCATTATCTTTCCAATCTATAACAGTTGTAATTCCTAATTTAATTGAATCACCATAAGAAATGATATCTATTCTAAAATCGCCATCACTGTGGGTCATAATAAGTTTTCTGAAATGACGGTATCCAAAGTCTATATCTCTTTCCATTTCGTTTTGAATGGTTAATATACTTAATGTTGGAAATTTCTTTTTATCCAATAAGGATAAATCATCCACAACCTCAATTTTTTTGAGAACCGAATTTAATTCGATTATTTTATTTTGACTAAAACAAGAAATCGATATGATTTGAAAAAATATTATCGAAAAAACTTTTTTCATAACTTTAATTTACCATTATTACACCTACAAGGTTAAACTTAAAGAAGAAACCTTGTGGAGATTTCAAATTTATCCATCACAACGTTCCCTCCCCTTTTCGGGGAGGGCTAGGGAGGGGCTTCTCTACTTCACAAGAACCCTAACCCCTTCACTATGACTACTAAACTCAGGTGCATACATGCTTTGAATCGTAGTAATGCCATTGGAGAAATCACCTTTGTTGTTGACACGTAAATCGTATTCAAAAACATAAACCCCTTTTGGTAGATAGTCAAAAAAGAAATTGGTGGCCGCATCTTTGGTGCTTTCATAATAACCTAAATTGTCTTGCCATTTGTATTGCGACAATACGTTTACAGGTTCAAATCCAGCGGCACGCATGTCTTTCATGTGAACGAACTCCATGTTTCTATCTACTTTTAATTCAATGCGAACTCTTACTAAATCACCCAATTTTAAATCGGTGTTCTCGGTTATTGCTGTGAGCTCTTCGCCTTTGTCAGTATTCTTTTTTAGGAATAATTTTTTAGACAACTGCAATGGCGTTTTTGCTGAGGTAATTTTATCTAAATCCTCAAAATATTGCCAATACAAGGCTCCCCAAGCCACGCCTTCCGTTTTCTTGCTCAATGTTACGGTTGCCATATTATTATTTATTTCTTCACCTTTCCATGAGGTTTTAAAATAACCCGTTCCCGCTTCTACTTTCGTGTCTTCCAATTGTAATGGGTCAATTTTTTTATCATCAATTGTAATTCCTACAAATTCGGTTACTTCTAACCAATCTGTGCCTTGTAATAATAAAGCATAAACGGCTTCTGTCGTGGCTTTGGTTGTTTTCCACCGGTTGGTTTGTTTGTTTTTTAACAACCAAACTTTAAGCTCGTCAATGGTTTTGATATCGCCTTCAACTTCTGAAAATGCTTCAATTAATAAAGCTTGTGTTTCAATTGGTGCTTGGTACCAATACCAGCTTGAAGTGTTTTCTTTCCAATACATTCCCAGTTCTTTACTTGTAATAGAGTTTTCTTTTAATGAAGCAATGATTTTATCTGCTACAGTCGATTTATCGTTTCTTTTGGCAATTAAAGAGATCATTCCTTTGGTATACAAATTATTGTCTTTCCAAAATTCATAGGCTTGATTAGTAAAATAATCCACCGCAACTTGCACATTTTTACGGATAGCAATATCCTTATAAAAACTACGCATATACAAATATTGGATTTGAAAATGATGCGTGTGGTTACTCGCCCAAAACTCTTTTACTTTTCGTTCGCCTTCAGCTTTTGTTTTGGCTTTTTTACGAATGATGTTAGCTTGTTTTTTCAATTCATTAAAGTCAGATAAAATTTCATCATCTAAAAATTTAACGGCTTTTTTAATCATTTGCTCGGATTCTGGATTAGAAACCCCTAACTTGTTTAAATGCCCAAATCCTGATGCAATGTGCTGTGTAATATAACGGTTAGGATATCTTGCTCCTTTAAACCACGGGAATCCGCCATTGCTCATTTGAGCCTGTTCTAATTTACGAACAGCCGAAGCGAATTCGTTTTTCATTTTATTCAAATCGAACAACAAAGCGATTCGCTTTTTCTGCTCGGTTTCCGATTGGGCATCACGTAACCAAGGTGTTTCTTGAATAATGATTGATTTTAATTCTTGATTTTTCTCTAAATTACTCAACAATGCATCGCTATTCTTCCACTGATTAAACACCTCCTGAATTCGTGGATTAGAATTCGCAATATGACTTGCTAGTGCGTTTGAATAATACCTCGCAAAAGTTTGCTCTGAACACTCATAAGGATATTCCATCAAATACGGTAAGGCTTGCACCGCATACCAAGCGGGATTTGAAGTTATCTCTAAACTCAAATTATGATGTTTTAAACTTGTTGAAGCATTGTTTTTCAACTTGTCTAACGTAAATGTTCTCGTTTCATTAGAACGCAACCACATGGGTAAGGTTTCCGTAACCAACATTCTATTTGACAATACGGGTAACGCATTTTCTTCGCCATCGGTAAAGTCGCCCGCTTTAGCCACTATTTTATATTTAACTGCTTGTACGTCAAAAGGAATTTTTAAGGTCCAACTTACATTAGCGTTTCCTTTGGCATCTACTGTGAAGCCCACTCTGTCGCTTTGCGACATCTCTCCCTTGGGGAGAGAATTATCGGAACTCAAAATCAACTTTGGAGTAATTTCTTTATCCGTTAAAGCATCATATACTATTAATTGTGCAATACCCTCTAAACTTTTATCTGTTAAGTTGGAAATTTTTGAAGCAAAAACAATTTCATCTCCTTCACGCAAAAATCGTGGTGGATTTGGCATTACCATCAGCTCTTTCTGAGTAACTGTAGAAAGTTGCATTTGAGCCATGGCCATATCTTTAGTATGTGCTAACAGGTTCAAATTCCATCGTGTTAAACTTTCAGGAATGGTAAAATTAAAACTCACATTGCCCTCCGCATCTGTTTTTAAATGTGGGTAAAAGAAAGCAGTTTCTTGTAAGTTTTTACGAGCTATGATGCCTTTTAAAGGTGATGCCTGTTCTAATCCGTCTTGGTCTCTTTTACCGCCACTTGGACTACCTTCTTTGTTTTTTTCGGCATCTTTTACAGCACTCGGACTCATCGCAGGTTTTGCTAAACTATCTTCCATTGCCATTTCTTCGGCTTCAACTCCATCCGCAACTTTTTTTCGACTAATCTCACCTCTAACTAGTGCACCAGAAGATACAGATTTATTTTCATATTGGATGCCATAACCAACCGTTACAACTTCATCCAGGGTTTGAGCATCAACACTCAACGTGATATTTAATACATTATCTTCTTTTAGTTGTATCTCCGAAGTATTAAAGCCTAACATGGAGAAGACCAATGTTTCACCTTTTGATGCTTTGATCTTAAAATTTCCATCAAAATCTGTAACCACACCTCTTGTTGTTCCTTTGACAAATATATTCACTCCAGCTAAATTTTCGGAATCACCTTTAACCGTCCCAAAAATGTAGCCTTTCTCTTTTTTATCATCATAACGTGAACTAAATGAGTAAGGGCTGTGTTTTCTCTTAATTCTATAGATGTAGTCATTATTAAACCAAGTGTTGGTTAAATTAAACCCGAACCAGTTCAGTTGATCATATCCTTGAGAGGAATACCCATAATAATTATAATTTTTTTGATCGATATTAAAATTAATATTTCCAAAACTATAATTGGCTGTACTCTGATTGTAATTATAATAATACCTTTGGTTTAATGGGCTGAAGTACCAGTTGTGCGGTCTAAATTGGTCTAAAGAAGCGTCATACATAGAAGCCAACACTTCGGCAGCTACTTTGTCTTTTTTGTCTCCTTTTATCTTAAAACTCCATGTTTCGTTTTGTCCTGGTTGTAATTTATCCCTGAAAGTTGAGGTTTCGATAGAAAGCTCATTTTTAGGGTAGGGCACATTTATATTGATGTTTCCATTACTGAACGCGTTATGGTTTACCAATTGGTACTGTATTGAAAATCCACCAAGGTCTTCAGGTTTTACAGGTATTGAAATAGTTTTAATTTCATTGGATAATTTTATAACTTTAGTATCAACGATGTTGTATTTTTTTACAGTAGTAAGTGTAATGGATACATTTTCAGATGCTGAGCCTATTTGTAATTTTACAAATTCATTGGGTTCGTATTCATTTTTATCTGTTTTTACAAATAGCAATTGATTATCGGCTACCGTTTTTTCATTTTTGCCAAATACGTCGAAACGGAACTCATCTCTTACGGTTTGCTTGAATTTATCTTCGCTTTCAGCGACAACGATGTATTTACCTGAAATCCAGTTGTTGATATTTTTCAACTTAATTTCTTTCTCTTTTTCTGTGTTGAATTTGGTTTCAAAAACGAGTTTTCCTTGTTCCCATGTATTGGGATCGTTTTCTTTTTTATACGCTTCATGGGGAAACAGTTTTCTGAACTCTTCTTCCGAAAAAGATTGATAATCAGGAGCTTCCCAAGGTCTTGTTCTTAATACGTGTTTAGGGGCAATTAATTTGTAAATTTTTAAGCTCCCTTTCGTAGGTACAAATTCACCGTTTAGGTTGTTAGATTCTAAATTAATGACATGGTTTTTATCAGATTTTTCCAAAGGAGCAGACATAGAAATAGCCAAGGTCAACGCATGATAACCCACATTAACCGTAGTTGAAGTACTACGTGTTTCTCCATTAA
The DNA here is from genome assembly GCF_034296135.1 of Aureibaculum koreense. Lineage (NCBI taxonomy): Bacteria > Pseudomonadati > Bacteroidota > Flavobacteriia > Flavobacteriales > Flavobacteriaceae > Aureibaculum > Aureibaculum koreense. The sequence goes on along the minus strand of NZ_JAXKVV010000003.1, from coordinate 132,370 downwards.
TATCTGTAACATCAGCCGTGACGCTATAATTAAAAGTGGGCTGATTATTAGGGTCAATGCTTATATCTGGAATGGCTTTAAACTTAATCTTATAATTGCCACTGGCGTCAGTTGTAGTTTCTCCATGTGTAATTTCTTGAGATTCTGAATTATAGCCATAGTCATCATAATACCACCAGCACCATCTTGGGAATTGAGCAGTTCTAAAGACCCTGTATGTGACTTTGGCATCCGTAATGTTACTTCCCGCAAAAGCGTTTGCCATTCCATTAAGTGTAACGGTATCGTTAACCCTGAACGTTTCGGTAACGGTTTCAAATTCGGTTTCAAATTTAGGGCGTTTATATTCTTCAACAGAAAAACCAAGACTACCACCTAGACTGTGCCCTAAATGCCAATGTCCGGAGGCAGAAACATAAAAATTCCCAGTTAACCCAGTTGTGGGTAAAACAAACTCACCACTAAAAGAAGCAAATTCGTTGGTTTTTAAACTCAACATTTTGACTTCTTGGTTGTTAACGTCGTAAAGACGAACGGCGACATTATTATTAGCAATAGCGGTAGATTTATTATTTTCGGAATAAACCGCAATTCCTTTAAAATGAACTGTTTGCCCAGGTCTATATATGCTTCTGTCAGAAAATAGAAAAATACGTGCTGATTTATTTTCACCTACGGTCGGTTTACGATCTTCATACATATAATACTCCCCAAAAACAGCTTCATCATTTTTGTAATTTACAGTAATGATTACGTTATTTCTATAGACATCGTTCTTAAAATGGACTTGGCCTTTATTATCGCTAATAAAAGTTTTATTAATAGGTTTATTATATCTACCCGTGTTATAATTTTTGATATTTACTTTGGCATCTTGCAAGGGTTTACCCGTATTTCTATCTACCACTTGATAGATATTTTTACCCTCTAATTTGTTTTCAATTAAAGCAATGTCTGTAACCTGCAAAAAAGTATGTCCATAAGTAAATTTTTCGGAAATAGTTTCATTGGTAGAAGTAAAAATCATGTAATTTCCACCTTCCAATTCGGGTAGAAGTACCTCAGTGGTATGTTGGAGATAATCATTTTCATTTTTCAATTCGGCATTCCATGTTTTAATCGTTTTTAGTTTTTTGATAAAAGCAATTTTCTCATCATCTTGATAAAGTTCTTGGAATTTTTTTTCTTGACTCCTAGAAATTTTTAATGCCGTAAAATATAGATGATTTGTGTTTTTATAGTTCACAAAAAGACGGGCAGGTTTGTTTATGGGGATAAATTTTTCCGTCGTAATTTGCAAACTTGGATTCAAAATTTGACTCTGCAAAGCTTTACATTTTTCAGCTCCAGTTGATTTAGGAAAACGGGCTATTGCCTTTTCACAAACCTCTAAAGCTTCTTTGCGTTTCCACTGATTGGTATTTTTTATTGAGTCATAAGCATTTGCTTGACCATCAAGATATGCGGCTATTTTATAATCAATTTCCGTAACAATTTCGTACTCGTTATATTGTTCTTTAAGTGCCTTTAGCGTTTTTAAATAAATCTCATCTTTATTGTTAAAAACGGCGTTGGCATAGACAAAATCCAATCGTTCTAAAGTTAAGGTAACCAAGGCGGTAGGGTCTTTGTCTTTCAGGTGGGCTAAAGTCAGATTTTTATACAATCTCAAGGCATGTAATTGTTGTGACAAACTATCTTTTGCGTAGAGTTGGTTTTTTGTGAACTCAGTATTTATTGCTAACAATTCAGGATTGTCAATTTCAAACTTATAAGCAGGTCTTTTCAGGTTTCGCTCGTCTGTTCTGTAAAAATCAATAGCCCTGTTGGCCAAAAAATCATATAAAGTGGGCCTATATATTTTAGAGTTTCCTTGAAGATGCAGAATAGCATTAAACGCAGATAAATCTGTTTCTTGTAAGCCAATTGAATTCTCTAAAGATTCTTGAAAATGAAGGTGTGTTTCTTCGAAAATGGTTTGCAAATCCCAGGTTCTAAAATCTACAGAATCAACTTTTTCAGCGGTATTGGTTCTATTATAAAATTTCCATCTGTTTTGTTGAAAATACTGCCAATAAATATCGGCAATTATGCTTTCCAACATGTTTTTTGCAGGAAATGGTAGACTTGATTTTTCTTCTTTTAACCTATTGATAATTTCCAATTGAGCATCTTCTTCAAGAGTCAATGCAAATTTGGATTTGTAGAGCAAAGTTTTTATCAATTGTGGATTATTCTTATCCTTTTTCGCTTTTTGATATATTTTTTCAACGATTTCCAACGCCGATTTGGGCAAACCCTCAATTTCAAAGGATTCCACTTTGTACCAATCTTCCGAATAATTGTCGGGAGTTTGAGCTTTTAGGGTTGTTGAAAATAGAATTATCATCGTCAATATTGTGATTGATTTTTTCATAACTTTTTAATTTGTAGAACAAATAACTATAACATAACCTAAAATTACAATTAATATTGAGTAAACTAAACATTTCGGTAAGTTAAGTAGGTTTTTGGTTGAGCGGTTACATTTCAAATTCTATATTTGTGGTTTAAACTATACAATGATTTCTGCACAAGAATTATACCAGCAAACAAAGCATAAAACTAGAGTTATAATTTTAGCTTCAAAAGCAAACAATAACATCACGGCGATGTTACTTCATATATTGAAATACCATGATAAAAGTGTGGATTATGTATTGCCAAATGGCAAAAGCCATATTGCCGAGAATAATGAGTTTATCCTAATTGAAGTAGCAAAAAACGCCAACGAATTAAAAGGGAATATTGCTCTGATTAGTGATGTGAATCCTGAAATTCAAACCGTTAAATTTGTCAATTCAATTACAAACGGTGGTATGTTAGTTTATAATGAAGATGTTCCAGCGATTAAATTAATAGTAGAAGCGAGTACAAATCCGATTAAGAAATATCCGTACCTATCTCCAAATTTCACTTTAGAAGATGATATTTATTTTTTAGACACCAACGAAGGTAAATTACCTTTGGAAATCACAAATGAAAATGATATTAAAAATATGTTAGGCATAAAATGGATTTGCCAACATATGGGTGTAGATGAAGATGATTTTTATGAGGCGGTGGGGACTTTAAGGTTTAATCACAAATAAAAATGCAATTTCTTATCAACCTGAAAATCAATAGCAAATGAATAAAAAAGCAATCATATTCGACCTAGATGGCGTAATCGTAGATACGGCTAAATACCATTATTTAGCTTGGAAAAATTTGGCCAATGAACTAGGGTTCGATTTTACAGAAACCCAAAATGAACTTTTAAAAGGTGTAAGTCGTGTAAAATCTTTGGAAATTTTATTGGAAATAGGTAAAGTAAATTTAAGTCAGGATAAAAAAGATAAACTTTTAATCGAGAAAAATAAGGAATATCTAGAGGAAGTCAATCAAATGACCGATGATGAAGTTTTACCTGGAATTTTAGAGTTGCTGAATTTTTTAGATAAAAGCAATATAAAATATGCGTTAGGTTCTGCCAGTAAAAATGCACCATTAATTTTAAAAAAAGTGGGATTGTACAATAGGTTTGCAGCTATAGTAGATGGAAACGATGTCATTAAAGCAAAGCCCGATCCAGAAGTTTTTTTAATTGCAGCAAAAAAATTAAATGCAGATCCTAAAGACTGTATTGTATTTGAAGACGCTATTGCTGGGGTACAAGCAGCAAACGCAGCAGGTATGATCTCCATAGGAATTGGAGAAAAAGAAACGTTGCATGAAGCAGACTATATTTATGCTGACACCTCGAAAATAAATATTGATTTTATAACAAAACTATTGGGAGTTGAAAAAAGTCAGAAGACCAAAGTCTAAAGTGAAAAATACAATAGCACTTCAATAGTTCCCCTCTTGAGAGGGGTTAGGGGTGTGTTTTTTGGACAAAGAATAATTTAATAATAGTAGAATTACAAAAAATAAGCCTAGCGTCTAACGTCTAGCATCTAATATCTAGTAAACCAATGAACCAAGATTATATAAAACCCAATCCATGGTCAATTTTAGAAGAAGGATTTGACCCTGAAAACGTAAAGGCATCCGAAAGTTTGTTCAGTATCGGTAATGGAGCCATGGGGCAACGTGCCAATTTTGAAGAAGCCTATTCGGGTGCAACTTTTCAGGGAAGTTATATTGCAGGTGTATATTATCCAGATAAAACTAAAGTGGGTTGGTGGAAAAACGGGTATCCTGAATATTTTGCCAAAGTATTGAACGCTCCAAGTTGGATCGGTATTAATGTTGCCATAAACGGTGAGCAGTTGGATCTTTGCAAGTGCAAAAAAGTTGAGAATTTTAGACGTGAACTCAACATGAAAGAGGGGTGGTTGTCGCGTAATTTTAAAGCTACTTTGAAAAGTGGTATTGAAATTCAAGTAGATGTTAAACGTTTTTTAAGTTTGGAATTGGATGAGGTCGGTGCTATTTCTTATGGTGTTACTCCCCTCAACCAGGATGTAAATATTTTATTCGAACCTTATTTGGATAGTAGTATCACAAACGAAGATTCTAATTGGGATGATAAATTTTGGCATACGACTAAAGTTTCTAAAAGTGGTCAAAAAGCATTTATAGAAGCACACACTATGAAAACAAAATTTCATACCTGCACTTTTATGGAGTCGCAATTTTTTTTGGATGGCAATCCTTTAAAATTAAAACCGGTTGCTAGGAAAAAACCACAGTTTATTGCTCTAATGTACGAGCAAAATGTAAAACAAAACGAGACTTTTACCATTCACAAATTTGGTGGCTATACAGTAGATAGAAATCATCCTAAAAACGAACTCATTGCTTATGCAAAAAAAACATTGGCTAAAGCCAGTAAATTAGGTTTTGACCAACTGTTAGACTTGCAAAAAGAGTCGTGGAACGCGATTTGGGATATGGCGGACATTACCATTGATGGCGATGTTAAGGCACAACAAGGCATTCGTTTTAATATTTTTCAATTGAATCAAACCTATTTAGGTAAAGATTCGCGATTAAATATCGGCCCTAAAGGTTTTACCGGTGAAAAATACGGTGGTAGCACTTATTGGGATACTGAAGCCTATTGTATTCCATTTTATATGGCGACAAAAGATCAACAAGTGGCTCGTAATCTGTTAAAGTACAGATACAATCATTTAGAAAAAGCCATAGAAAATGCAGAAAAATTAGGGTTTAAAAATGGAGCGGCACTTTATCCAATGGTAACGATGAACGGTGAGGAATGCCATAACGAATGGGAAATTACTTTTGAAGAAATTCATAGAAACGGTGCAATAGCTTTCGCTATTTTTAATTATCATCGCTACACTGGAGATTATAGCTATATTCCTGAAAAAGGCTTGGAAGTACTCATTGCTATTGCAAGATTTTGGTACCAACGTGCCAATTTTTCTAAGGAAAAAAAGAAGTACGTTATTCTAGGTGTTACAGGTCCTAATGAATATGAAAATAATGTAAATAATAATTTTTATACCAACTATATAGCTCAATGGTGTATCAATTATACATTGGAAAATATTGCTATAGTTGAGAAAGAATTTTCTTCTGATTATAATAGAATTTCTAACAAAACCAAAATCTCTAATGATGAGTTACAGCAATGGAAAAAGGTTGCTGACAATATGTATTTTCCATTTTCTGAAGAATATAATGTCTATCTACAACAAGATGGGTTTTTAGATAAAGAATTGATTACAGTTTCCAATTTAGATAAATCTCAACGTCCCATAAATCAAAAATGGTCTTGGGATAGGATTCTCCGTTCGCCATATATCAAACAGGCAGATGTCTTGCAAGGATTCTACTTTTTTGAAGAGTATTTTACCAGGGAAGAACTGGAACGTCATTTCGATTTTTACGAGCCGTTTACGGTTCACGAAAGTTCATTGTCGCCATGCGTACATAGTATTCAAGCGGCAAAATTAGGCAGGATGGATAAGGCGTATCAATTTTATTTACGGACATCACGATTGGACCTTGACGACTACAATCATGAAGTGGAAGAGGGGTTGCACATTACTTCTATGGCAGGTACATGGATGAGTATTGTAGAAGGTTTTGGTGGAATGCGTGTTAAAGATAACATGTTAACGTTCGAAACAAAAATTCCGAAACAATGGAAATCGTATACTTTTAAAGTGAATTTTAGGAACAGTATTGTTAAGGTAAATGTAAGTCATAATGAAACGAGTTTTAATTTGCAAGGAGATGAAACTATAACAATTATTGCAAATAATAAATCGATCAAACTAGCTCCTAACGAGTAGTTGACTGCTTAAATTTATAACAATGAAAAAATTCTTATTTATAATGATTGCACTTGGCTCAAACCTAAATTTTGCCCAAATAGAACGCATAGAACCACTCAATTGGTGGGCGGGTTTTGAAAATAACAACTTACAACTATTGGTAAAAGGTGAGAATATCGGCAAAGCTATTCCAAGCATTTCTCATGATGGTGTTAACTTGATGAGTGTTAATAAAGGGACGAGTACAAATTATTTATTTTTAAATTTAAAAATAAACAGGGATGCCAAACCCGGAAAATTTGATATAGTATTTCGTCAAGAAAATAATAAAGATTTAAAGTATTCCTATGAGTTAAAAGCTCGTAAAAAAAATGCTAATGATTATGTTGGTTTTGATAGCTCTGATGCTATTTATTTAATTACACCAGACCGTTTTGCCAATGGAAATGCTGTTAATGATAAGGTTACGGGCTTAAAAGATCAAACGTTGAACAGGGCTGAAGATTATAATAGACATGGTGGCGATATTAGAGGAATGATCAATCATCTCGATTATATTAAAGATATGGGTTTTACGGCTATATGGCCAACACCATTATTGACCAATGATATGTCCGAATCTTCTTATCACGGTTATGCCATTACCGATTTTTATCAAGTCGATCCTCGTTTTGGGAAATTAGAAGCTTATGTAGAGTTAGCCGAAAAGATGAAAGAAAAAGGAATGAAATTAGTAATGGATCAAGTGGCTAACCATTGCGGAATTGAACATTGGTGGATGAAAGATTTACCATTTGACGATTGGATAAATCAGCAGGAAAAGTATAAGAACAACGAAACGGTTCTAAAATCCAATCACAGAAGAACGGCGAATCAAGATTTATATGCTAGTAAAATTGATAAAGAACAATTGAACGATGGTTGGTTTGTGGATTCAATGCCCGATTTGAATCAGAAAAATCCATTTATGGCGACCTACATTATTCAAAACAGTATTTGGTGGATTGAAACATTGGAATTAGGCGGAATCCGCCAAGATACCTATCCCTATCCTGATAAAGATTTTATGTCGGATTGGGCTGGGGCGATTATGAAAGAATATCCCAACTTTAGTATCGTAGGTGAGGAGTGGAGTTTAAATCCATTGTTGGTTGGATACTGGCAAGCTGGAGCAAAAAATAAAGATGGATACGAATCCAATTTAACTTCGACTATGGATTTTCCTATGCAAAATAATATTGTGCAAGCACTAAATGAAGAAGAATCTTGGGATCAAGGTTTAGTAAAACTTTATGAAGGATTGGCAAATGATTTTCATTACCCGAGTCCAGAAAATATTATGATTTTCCCTGATAATCACGATATGAGCCGAATTTACACCCAATTAGGTGAGGATTTTACCAACACCAAAATGGCATTGGCAACTGTTTTACTATTGCCGAGAATTCCACAAATTTATTATGGAACGGAAGTGTTGATTAGTGATGTTGAAAAACCGGGCGACCATGGTCTGATCCGTACAGATTTTCCTGGAGGTTGGCCAGGCGACTCTGTAAATGCATTTACAGGAGAAGGATTGAGCAACGACCAAAAAGACATGCAAAATTTTCTTAAAAAAGTATTGAATTATCGTAAAAGTAGTGAAGCTATTCACAACGGGAAAACCATACATTTTGCTCCTGAAAATGGAATCTATGTATTGTTTAGAGTAGGAAAAGATGAAACCGTTGCGATGATTTTGAATAAAAATGACCAACAGGTTCAATTAAACCTGAACCGTTTTAAAGAAATGGGCTTGGATAAAAAACCGATGAAAAATATAATTTCTGAAGAAGAAATAACATGGAACAGTCCTTTTGTAATGATGGAAAAAGGAGTGGTTCTGTTAACTACAAAAATGTGATATTACAAGTAATAGTTCCCCTCTTGAGAGGGGTTAGGGGAGTGTTTTTGTTAACTCAAATAGATAAAGGAAGTATCAATAGATGACCAAAGTAAAGTTCATATCAACTTGGGTATTTTTGTTTTTAGCAAACATATCTTTTACTCAAGTAACTTTTGTTGTAAATAAGTTTCCTGCCGATACGGTTTTAACCGACATCTATATTTCAGGTGACTTTGAAAGATGGACAGGTGGTCAAAAAGATTATAAACTCCAACAAATAAAAAATCATTATTTTATCACGTTGCCACAATACGAAGGAACAATCAATTTTAAGTTTACCAAAGGTACATGGGAGACTGTTGAAACCGAAAAAAATTTTAATCAAATTGAAAATCGTCAATACACTTTTAATATGCCGAACGACACTGTAAATATTGAGATAAAAAATTGGTCGAAAGGGAAAGTTCCAAATTCAACGGCATCAGAAAATGTAAAATTATTTTACAAAGCGATGCACATTCCACAGCTCAAAAGGAAACGACGAATTTGGGTGTATTTACCTCCTGATTATGAAACTTCTAAAGAAAAATACCCTGTATTATACATGCAGGACGGACAAAATTTGTTTGATGCTGCTACCGCTTTTGCTGGAGAATGGGCTGTTGACGAAACAATGAACAGATTGGCAAAAGAGAAAAATTTAAAAATGATTGTGGTTGGTATTGATAACGGTTCAAAACACAGAATGGATGAATATTCCCCTTGGAAAAATAAAATCTATGGTGGCGGAAAAGGAGATGCTTATATCAAATTTATTGTAGAAACACTAAAACCAAAAATAGATAGTAGTTTTAGAACTAAACCTCAAAGTAAACATACTGCAATTATGGGAAGCTCTATGGGCGGATTGATTTCGTATTATGGAGCATTAAAATATCCAAAAACATTTGGTAAAGTTGGTGTGTTTTCACCTTCGTTCTGGTTTTCGGACAAAGTGATTGATTTTACTAAAAAGCAAAGTAAAGGCACTAAGGTTAAGGCTTATTTTTTAATGGGAAGCGAAGAAGGAAATAGTGCTATTGAAGCCATGGAAAAAGTAGTAACTACCCTAAAAAAAAGTGGTTATAAAAAGAAAAATTTCATAAAAAAAATTGTATTGGGCGGCAAACACAATGAAGCTCTATGGAGAAACGAATTTGAAGAAGCCATTTTATGGCTATTTGATAAATAATACAGATTATGAAGAAATATTTATATCTTTTTTTAGTAGTTTCACTATTATTTGCGTGTAATAAAGAGAAGAAAACGAAAGAAAAACAACATATGAAAGTAGAAAATAAAGCCCATAAAAAAGTAATTTATCAGGTTTTTACACGCCTATTTGGCAACACCAACACTACCAATAAACCTTGGGGAACTATTGAAGAAAATGGGGTTGGAAAATTCATTGACTTTACGGATAAAGCCCTAAAAGAAATTAAAGAGTTGGGTATTACACATATCTGGTACACTGGTGTCCCACACCATGATGTCATTAGAGATTATACAGAATTCGGAATTTCTAACGACGATCCTGATGTGGTGAAAGGTCGTGCGGGATCGCCGTATGCAGTTAAAGACTATTATAATGTGAATCCCGATTTAGCTGAAAATCCAGCGAACAGACTGGAAGAATTTAAAGCCCTGATTGAACGGACACATAACGCAGGACTAAAATTAATTATCGATATCGTTCCCAATCACGTAGCAAGAAATTATCAAGGGTTAACAAACCCAAAAGGAGTTGATGATTTTGGTGCTAAAGATATTAAATCTGTGGTTTATGATGTAAACAACAATTTTTACTATGTTACGGGTGAGGCATTTAAAGTTCCAGAATGGAAAAATGGTTATCAACCGTTGGGAGGTGAAAAGAACCCTAAAATTGATGGCAAGTTTGAAGAATATCCGGCAAAATGGACGGGTAACGGATCAAGGGCATCTCAACCCGGTATGAATGATTGGTACGAAACGGTAAAAATAAATTATGGTGTAAGTCCAGATGGTAGAAAAGATTTTAATGAGTTGCCCGAGGGTTTTGAAAACGAAGATTATAAAAAACACTACCATTTTTGGAAGGACAAGACAATACCTAATTCTTGGGTAAAATTTAAAGATATTGCTTTGTATTGGATAGAAATGGGCGTTGATGGATTCCGTTACGATATGGCTGAAATGGTGCCAGTCGAATTTTGGAGCTATATGAATTCTGACATAAAAATGAAAAATAAGGACGCTTTTTTAATGGCTGAGGTTTACAATCCAGATCTGTACCGAGAATATATCCGCAATGGTAAAATGGACTATTTATATGATAAAGTTCAGTTGTATGATACAATTAAAAACATTATGCAAGGGCATGGTTCAACGGATCACATTTCAGGAATTCAAAACTGGAAACATGATATAGAGCATAATATGTTGCACTTTTTAGAAAATCATGATGAGCAACGAATTGCTAGTCCTGAATTTGCTGGAAATGCTGAAAAAGGTAAACCTGCAATGGTGGTTTCTGCAACAATAAGCTCATCACCAACATTGGTGTATTTTGGTCAAGAATTGGGTGAACCCGGAGCTGAACATGCAGGATTCGGTAGCCCATCACGAACTTCCATTTTTGATTATGTTGGTGTTCCTCATTTACAACGTTGGGTTAATGATAAAAAATTTGACGGAGGGCAATCCACACCTGAAGAAAAAGCATTACGTGATTTTTATAAGCGATTGTTAAACTTCACAATCAAGAATTCTGCTTTGATGGGCGAGTATCAAGATATACACCATCATAACAGAGAACATACGGAATGGTATAACGACAAAGTGTATTCTTTTGTGCGTTGGAGGGGTGATGATAAACTAATTATCGTTTCTAATTTCAACGACAGTAATCACTACGGATTTGATTTGCAAATCCCAAAAGATGTCATTGAAAAATGGAATTTAAAAGATGGCTCATACTCAACCGAAGATCAAATATATCATAAACATAAACCTACTTTAGAAGTTAGAGATGGTGTTGGTTATATAAGGATTGAGTTAGATACGTTGGAATCTGTTATCCTAAAATTAGAATGATAACAGTAAAATTCCTCTCCTTTTTTCAAGCCCGTCTGCCTTTGTCGGGCAGGGAGGGATGCCTAACGCTAGTTTAAATTTTAGGAGGATTTTTTAGGACGGGGTAGTTTTTTGGTAATTGAGCAAAAAGTTGAAGAATTAGTTTTGTTGAAGGATTGAAGATTGCATGAACACACCCAAGGTGTCCCCTCAAGGGGACAACACTCATGGTAAAAAAATTATATGAAAAATACTTATATTTTTAAAGTTGGAAGAAAGTTAAAAAATATATTACAAATTTAATCGCATATATTGTCCCCATGAGGGGACCTTGGGGGTGTTTACGCGAATCACTAAATCCACCCAAAATTTAAAATCATAAAAAAATGAAAAAATACCTATTCCCAATTTTATTGGCCATACTACTTTTTAACTGTACAGATAAAAAAGAAAATAAAGATGTAGAAACAATACGGCCAGAAATCCCATTTGTCTGGGAATCTGCCAACCTTTATTTCCTGTTGACAGATCGCTTTAATAATGGTGACACAACGAACGATATCAACTTTGATCGCACCAAAGAAACTGCAAAATTAAGAGGCTTTAAAGGGGGCGATATTAAAGGTGTAACTCAAAAAATTAATGAAGGATACTTTACTGAATTAGGTATTAACGCTATTTGGATGACACCCATTGTAGAACAAATTCACGGTGGTACAGACGAAGGCACAGGTGTAACCTACGGATTTCATGGCTATTGGACAAAAGATTGGACGGCTATTGACCCAAATTTCGGCACAAAAGAAGATGTAAAGGAATTGGTGGAAACCGCTCATAAAAACGGTATTAGAATTTTATTGGATGCGGTGATAAATCATACTGGACCAGTTACTGAAAAAGACCCTGTTTGGCCTTCGGAATGGGTGCGAACAGAACCAGCGTGCACCTATCAAGATTACGAAAGTACCATTGCTTGTACCTTGGTTGAAAACCTTCCAGACATCAAGACCGAAAGTGACGAAGAAGTTGATTTACCGCCACAATTGGTCGAAAAATGGAAAAAAGAAGGACGTTACGAACAAGAAGTAGCTGAATTAGATGCTTTTTTTAAACGGACAGGTTATCCAAGAGCACCAAGGTTTTACATCATAAAATGGTTAACGGATTATATTACCGAATTTGGTATAGATGGCTACCGTGTAGATACGGTTAAACATACCGAAGAAAGCGTTTGGCAAGAATTCAGAACCGAATGTGATTTTGCTTTTGCCGAATGGAAGAAAAACCATCCTGAAAAAGTGTTGGACGACAATAATTTTTATTTGGTTGGTGAAGTATATAATTACGGTATAAGTGGCGGTAAATTTTTTGATTTTGGCGATAAAAAAGTTAATTATTTTGACGATAGTTTTAATGCATTAATCAACTTTGAAATAAAATATGACGCCACAAAAACCTACGATAGCATTTTTGTAAAATACGATTCACTGTTGAACACGAACTTAAAAGGGCACAGTGTTTTAAATTATTTAACGTCACATGATGATGGTCGGCCATTTGACGCTGAAAGGACTAGACCTTATCAAACAGCCACGACTTTGTTATTAACTCCTGGTGCTTCACAAACCTATTACGGCGATGAATCAGCTCGTGATTTAACAATTGAGGGCACTCAAGGTGACGCCACCCTACGTTCTTTTATGAATTGGGATTCTATTCAAAATAGTTCAGAAACCAAAGAAGTCTTAACCCATTGGCAAAAACTAGGCAAATTCAGAAATCATCATCCAGCTGTGGGTGCGGGTCGTCATCAAAAAATATCAGATTATCCTTATGTATTTTCTAGAACTTTTGCTAAAGGAAATTATACCGATAAAGTTATCATTGGTTTGGGTCTTAAAAATGGAAAAAAAGTAATGGAAGTCTCGTCTGTTTTCGATGATGGCATTGAATTAAAAGATGCCTATTCAAATCAAATTGTTAAAGTTGAGAATGGTAAGGTAATTATTGATTCTAATAATGAAATTGTTTTATTGGAACAAAATCTGGTACAAGATTAAAATTAACCAAATACTTTTTTCCGTTAAAAATTTTATTGTTTAAGCTAATCTGTTTTTTAAGGTAAAGTATATTCGTTTTGTTAGAGTCTATCATTTTCCTAACTTAGTCAATTATACATAATATGGAAAAATTGAAATAATATCACAGTTTCAAGAGTAACAGTTTTGTTTTATCTTTTCATGTCAACAATAAAAAATGGCAACAGAAATTATTTTAGTATTTGTTATTTTATTGATTACGGTGGTGCTGTTTGCCTTCGAGATTTTTTCTGTTGATAAAATAGCGTTTTTTATTATAGTTTCTTTAGTGCTTTCAAGTCTGGTTACACCAGAAGAGGCTATTAGCGGTTTTTCCAATAGTGCTACCATTGCGGTATTGGCATTAATGATATTAGCCATTGCTATGGAAGAAAATGGAGTTATTAATTGGCTCACTTCTGGTATGAGCAGGGTAAAATCATTACCACTTTATTTTATGGCACCTATTTTTATGATGGTAACCGCTGGTATTTCGGCTTTTATAAGTACTACCGCTGTTGTAATTGTATTTATTAAGATAATAAATCACTCTCCGAAAAATATAATATTTCGCAATCTAAATTGTTGTTGCCTATTTCTTTTGCTGGTATTTTAGGAGGCTCGTGTACGTTAATGGGTACTTCTACAAATCTTTTGGTAAACTCTGTAGCTATTGATTTAGGGGCAACCAGATTAGGTTTTTTTGAATTTTCTATGTTGGGACTGATTTTTTTAGGAATATCGATTATCTATCTTACCATAATTATACGCTGGTTACCTTGGGACAAACAAAAAAACTTCAGCGAAGATTATAAAATCAACAGTTATATAACCCAAATAAAAATAAACAAAGATTCAGATTTAATAGGAAAAACTATTGACGAAACTTTTATTTATAATGAGGAGGACATCTCATTGTTAAAATTGACCAGAAATAAAAAAGCACATAACTCACCAGGTAAATATATCACTTTAAAGGAAAACGATGAGCTTTTGATAACTACCGATTTAGAAAATTTAACAAAGCTTAACGATTCGAAACACTTAACCATTCATCAAGAAAAATTTATTCAAAGAAATGGTGAAAAACTAAATGATAACACAGAAAAACCTAAAGATGACGATAAAGTATTTGTAGAATTGCTAATGTTACCTGGAGCCTTGTTATTAGGAAAAAAAATAGGTGAATTATATAACTTTATGATTACAGATGCAATTCCCATTGCCATAAAAAAGCGAAAAACTTTCAATATAAACGAAAGGTTGTTCTTAGATAGAAATAAAGATAATATTACTTTAGAAGCAGGCGATAGATTGTTGGTGCAACTGGAAAGGGAAAATGTTCAGTCTTTAGAAGAAATTGAAAACATTGTGGTTTTAAAAGAACTGGAGTCTTTACAAGTGGTTAAGCCTTTTAAAAAATATTTTTCTTTAATTGTATTGCTAGGAGTTATAACATTGGCTGCAACGGGCATACTTACTATTTTAGTAAGTGCCTTAACCGGTGTTGCTGTGTTGCTACTTACCAACACCTTAGACCTGAACAATGTTTATAAAAAGGTGAATTGGCAAATATTTTTCTTGTTGGCTGGTATGATTCCGCTAGGAATAGCAATGCACAATAGCGGAGCTGATACCTGGATTTCCGAAAAACTACTGGGCTTTTTGTCAGGTCAGTCTAAAATAATGGTTATAGGTACGCTTTTTTTGGCAACTATGGTTATGAGCGGTGTAATAAGCAATAACGCAACTGCCATAATAATGACACCCATTGCTATATCTGTGGCACAAGGTCTTAATATGGATTTTAAAGCATTTATTTTGGCAATTATGTTTGCAGCTAATTTCAGTTTTTTTACACCCGTTGGGTATCAGACCAATACCTTAGTTTATGGTATTGGCGACTATAAATTCAAACACTTTTTTTTAATTGGAGGTTTGTTGTCCTTAATTTTATGGATAACAGCCACATTATTATTAACTAAATATTATTAAAATGACGACAAAATTTTCTATAGAAGAAGCAATAAGTAAATTATGGGACAAATTAGATGGTTGGTTAGATGCCGTCATACTCAAGTTGCCAAATATCGCAATGGCAATAATTGTGATAATAGCATTTTATTTTTTAGCCAAAGGCATTCGTAACCTTTCCAGAAAATATTTGTTGAACAAAATTAGTCAGGTTTCTATTCAAGATATAATTGCGAAAACTATTTTTCTGACCATAGTGATGATCGGATTTTTTATTGCACTTGGTGTGCTAGAGCTAGATAAAGTTTTGACAAGTATTCTGGCAGGTGCGGGCGTTGTTGGTCTGGCAGTGGGCTTGGCCTTGCAAGGTACATTAAGTAATACCGTTGGTGGTGTGGTACTTTCATTTATGCCAAGAATTCGTATTAACGATTACATAGAAACCAATGATATGTCTGGCTTTGTGTCAGAAATTAGTTTGAGAAATATTGTGTTAAGAAAACCAGATAATAATTATGTTATTATTCCAAACTCTAAATTTGTTACTGATTCTTTTACCAATTATTCCCTCACTGAAAGAACTAGAATTACAGTAACATGCGGTGTCGGTTACGAATGCGATTTACAAACGGTTGAAAACATGGTTGTAAAATTAATTGGAGGCAGTTTTGAACAAAAAGGGAATGAAGAAGTAGAATTTTTCTTTACCGAATTTGGCGATAGTTCCATTAATTTTATGGTAAGATTTTGGATTGACATGACAAAAAGTAAACAAGAACACGATGCGAGGCATAAAGCCATAAAACTTATAAGAAGCAAGTTCAACGAAGAAAATATAAATATTCCTTTCCCCATCAGAACGTTGGATTTTGGGAAAAATAATTTGCAAATTGAAACAGATAAAACACAGAAAAAATAATTTTAAATAATAGAAAAGCCCAAGGCATTTATTCTTCGGCTTTTCTATTATAATAAAAAGTATACCAATTAATTTTTTTTTTAGTTTATTTTTCAGCCTTATATGCCACATCTCCATAGTTTTGTAAGTTTATAGAACCTGATTCTCCTGAACCTACATTATCCGTTTGAAGATAGGAATCCCAAATATTATTTTCGGTAATCCAATAGTCGGCACTTACAATACTTACTGATAAAATTACTAGATTAGGATCGTGCTTGCCATCAAACCAGTTGTTCATAATAGGTTTCCATAACTTCTCTAATTTCACATCATCTAAAATATGTGTAGCATGTGCGAATACCGATAAATAATCTTGCTTATCATGATTTGCGTAAAGTAGCTGAACACGGTTGTCCTTTTCTATTTCCTTAAAAGGAGAAGCTTTTTTGCTGGTAAAAAAGATGAGGTCACCTTTATCATCTAATTCTAATGTTGTCATCGGGTAAACAGAAAAAGGTGTTTTCTGCAAGTTTGTTGCCATCATACAAACGGGATTGTCTCTAACTATACTACTGATTTTATTTATTTTTTCATCTCGGCTTAAAGTTTGTGTATTGTCCATAATTATATTTTTAAGTTTCAATAAATATGATAAAATAGGTGCAGAGATATTAATGTTTTTGAAATTAAAATTAACTCAGAAAGGTTCCTCAAGTTAAAAGATTGTAATGCTATTATTATTGATTAAATGTTATTGGAGTTTTATTTAAGATTGGTTGACGTAATTAAGAAAAGTTTAAAAAAAGTTGAATGTTTTGTAAAGAAAAAGCTCCCAATTTCTTGGGAGCTTTTATTGCTAGTAGCGGGGACTGGACTCGAACCAGCGACCTTTGGGTTATGAGCCCAACGAGCTACCTACTGCTCTACCCCGCGATATGGACGGCAAAGATACATATTTTTAATTCATTAGAAAATTATTTTACACAAAAAAAAGTCAAACAAAGAAATGCTTGACTTTTAATTACTTGAGTTAGTTATTTTTAAATACTCCCTTAATGGGAGATGCCGAAGGTAGAGAAGTTTAACCGTTCATTGAAATTAAAAACTCTTGATTGTTTTTAGAGAATTTAATTTTTTCGCTAATAAATTCCATTGCTTCAATAGGGTTCATATCCGCTAAATATTTACGCATAACCCACATACGCTGTACGGTTTTTTCATCTAACAATAAATCGTCTCTACGAGTACTTGATTTTACCAAGTCAACAGCAGGGTAAATTCTACGGTTAGCAATATTTCTATCTAGCTGTAATTCCATGTTACCTGTACCTTTAAACTCTTCAAAGATTACTTCGTCCATTTTAGAACCAGTATCGGTCAACGCAGTTGCAATAATGGTTAAAGACCCACCATTTTCAATTTTACGGGCCGCTCCAAAAAATCGTTTAGGCTTGTGCAGGGCATTAGCGTCAATACCACCAGATAATATTTTTCCGGAGGCTGGAGCAACAGTGTTGTAAGCTCTTGCCAAACGTGTTATTGAATCTAATAAAACAACAACATCATGTCCGCACTCAACTAGTCTTTTTGCTTTGTCTAAGACTATATTGGCAACTCTAACATGCTTTTCGGCAGGTTCATCAAAGGTAGAAGCAACAACTTCCCCTTTTACGTTACGTTGCATATCTGTTACCTCTTCGGGTCTTTCATCAATTAACAGAACAATTTGATAAACTTCAGGATGATTTGCGGCAATAGCATTGGCAATATCCTTTAGTAACATTGTTTTACCGGTCTTGGGTTGAGATACGATCATACCTCTTTGTCCTTTACCTATTGGTGAAAATAAATCGATTATCCTAGTAGATGTTGAGCTTCCTTTTTCTGCGAGATTAAATTTTTCTTTGGGAAATAAAGGTGTAAGATGTTCAAATGCAACTCTATCTCTAACAATACTAGGGTTTAATCCGTTTATTAATGAAACCCTGATCAGTGGAAAATATTTTTCGCCTTCTTTTGGAGGACGTACAATCCCTCTTACCGTATCGCCGGTTTTTAAACCAAATAATTTAATTTGTGATTGCGAAACATAGATATCATCAGGTGATGATAGGTAATTATAATCTGATGATCTTAAAAACCCATAGCCATCTTGCATAATTTCCAATACACCTTCGCTTTCAATTATGCCGTCAAATTCAAAATCAGGATCTCTATATTTTCCCTGTCTTCTGTTTACCCCAGGCTGTGGTTTACTTTGCTTATTGGAATTTCTTTGATTAGAACCATTTTGATTATGTTCTTTACGAGAGTTTCTATGGTTTTTTGGCTTATTCTCTTTAGTTTTATCTTCTGCAACGGTGTCATCTTTTTCTACTTTCTTAGGAGATGATTTTGGTTCAGGTTTATTTATTTTCTCTGATTTTTCAGTTACAGGAGATTGAGGTTCAGCTTCATTTGCGTCGTTATGTAGAGGTTTAACAGGTACGGGTTTCCCAATTCGCTTACGTGGTTTTTTGTTAGCAGGTTTACGCTCTGTTATTGGCTCTGAAGCTACTGGTTTTGTAGCCTGAACATCTAAAATTTGGTAAACTAAATCCAACTTTTTGAGTTGTTTGTATTTTGGCACACCTATTTTTTCGGCAATTTCGTGTAATTCGGGTAATTTTTTCTCTTTTAAAGATTCGATTTCAAACATTGAATAGTAATGTAATTAATTAATATAAAGAAGGAACTTCCTATAACTAAGAGTTGTAAAATAAATTGTATGATATTTTAAAATTAATGAATATTGCAAAAAGAAGAAAATCTACAATATGCGGTATTTGTGATGCAATTATACAAATTAAATTTAATATATAAGTTTATTTCTTAAAAAGTTTAACTTATTTTTGCAAAGTTATTTTAATTAAAAAACATGATTCAACGTATTCAATCACTGTATTTGCTTTTTGCGGCTGTATGCTCGTTAGGTCTAATACATACGTTTAATTTATGGGCTAATAAAGTTGGCAATACTTATTATGCTTTAGATTTATTTAACGAGAACGACCTTACTTTAAAAATAATCCCTATATTATTTATAATATCTGGGCTATTGAGTATTGTAAGTGTTTTTATGTTTAAAAAAAGAAAAAATCAGTTTGTTGTAAATCGTTTAAACATTCTGGTAAATTTTATTTTATTAGGTGTGTTGATTTATCATCTACTAACTTTATCTGGAGAAAGTCAAGTTTCTGAGAAGGGTATTGGGGCATTTTTACCTATTGTGGTTATTGTTTTGCTAGCCATTGCGAACAAAGCTATTAAGAAGGATGAAGACCTTGTAAAATCTGTAGATAGATTGCGATAGACCTAACATCTTAGTTATATTGTGCGAAAAGCTTATCGGAAACGGTAAGCTTTTTTTGTATAAAAAAACAGTCACACTAAAAGCGTGACTGTATCTAATTGGAGTATTTCGTTGTCGCTAAACACTTATATATAATAAATACTCCTTGTAATAAGGGGAGAAAAGAAAGGGGAGAAAGGAGAGAGGTTAAAACCACTCACCATTTATAATAGGAGTTTTCTTTTCTCTGGTACTAATATACTAATTATTTGTTTTGTTGACTTTATTCGGTAATTTTTTTTTACAACTACTTAAATTGTTGATAAACAAATTTTTACAACATTAATAATTAAATTGTTAACAATTTTTAGCTTACTTATTAACAATTTTTTATTATATTACACTCACAAAATGTCAATTTTTATATTTTTAAATAAAAACTAGTGGTTTTTGGGTAGTTTTTAAAATACCCAATTACACTATAAGTTATAGATCTTGACATTAAAAATTTAATTAATAACTCTAAAATCCCCTATCATGAGAAAATTAGTACTCGCACTGAGTGCTGTTTTGGTATTGGCATCTTTTACCAACAGTACAAACAAAACAACTATTTTAAAAGACATTGACGGCACATTATTACAATCTTATCCTGTAATTGAAACAATTGATGGTAATCATAAAATTACTTTCGCGGTTAATGCTAACACTATCGTAACCTCAAATGTTGTTGACAACCAAACACATATCAATTTGGTTGAAAATGGTTTTTCGAATAAAATCGTTACGCACACTATAACTTTTAGTACATCAAGTGTTGATTTTAATAATTTTTTTGAAAGTAATTTTGATGTAGCTTCAAATGAAGATGACGCACCTGCAAGAAGAATTAGAAAAGGCAAACCAAAAAAATTAATGGAATAGTTTACCAATTATCTATTATTTAAATCCGAAGTTTTACTTCGGATTTTTTTTTATCATTTTATGATATACCACACACAATATAAAGCCATATATTCAGTTTAATACTATAAATAATAAACCTCCTATTTTAAGTATGGTTGATGAAGA
Organism: Aureibaculum koreense; assembly: GCF_034296135.1. Classification (NCBI taxonomy): domain Bacteria; kingdom Pseudomonadati; phylum Bacteroidota; class Flavobacteriia; order Flavobacteriales; family Flavobacteriaceae; genus Aureibaculum; species Aureibaculum koreense. The sequence goes on along the minus strand of NZ_JAXKVV010000003.1, from coordinate 111,765 downwards.
TTTAAAAGAGTTTTTAAACGATAAGATTACCGTTCATATTGCAGACGATCATCAAATCTTGATTGATGGCGTTATGGCCGTGCTTGGTTTAGAACGAGATATTGATGTTGTTGGATATTCTTTAAATGGCGAACAGGTTATAGAATGGTTTGAAGAAAATTCATCGGATGTTTTAGTATTAGACATTAATATGCCTATTTTAGATGGGCTGGAAGTGCTTAAGAAATTTCAGGGCATGGAAGATGTTCCTAAAATAATTATACTGTCAAGTTATGATGATATAAAGCTGATAAAAGAAGTTTTGGGCATGGGGGCTATGGGCTTTGTCCCTAAAAAATCTGCGGGGGAACATATCGTTAAAGCTATTAGAGAAGTTCATAAAGGCAAACAATATTTTAGTGATGAGGTTAAAGAGAAAATGATGAAAACACTTATGGGCAAACCGATGCACAAAGCAGATAACCCAGAAGGTGTGCTAATCAATTCATTGACCAGAAGGGAATATCAGATATTGAAACTTATCGCCCAACAATATACTACAAGAGAAATTGGCGATACTTTAGGTATAAGCGAAAGTACAGTTGAAACACATCGTAAAAACCTGATTAAGAAAGTTAACGTAAAAAATACGGTTGGCTTGGCTATTTTCGCCATGAAAAACGAAATAGTATAATAGTATTGCTACTTTTAGCTAACTAAGCTTAACAATTATGTTACCGGTTCAAACCCAAATAGCTAAATATAAGATAGTGCTTTTCATTTTTTGCATGTTAAGTGGTTTTTGGCTTTACCCGCAAACCGACCCTCTTGAAAAAGTAATTGAAATAAATCTTCAGAATAAGGAATACGAACTGGCACTAAGTAATATTGAAAAATTAGAAAGTAATTCAAAATATCTAAAATCAGATAGCAATAAATTAAACTTACATTTATTAAAAGCTAAGTTTTTATATGACACTAATCAGCACGAAAGGGCTATTAATCTGCTCTTAAAAGGATTTTCAGAATTAGCGGATAATACTTCCCAAAAAGCTTTGTACATAAAATATGCAAAGTATCTGGGTAAGATATTTAACGAGGCTCAAAATTATAATAAATCAATAGAATATTATAAAGAGGTTTTGGACAATGCCTTGGTATTGAAAGATACCCTAAACATTTTAGATGCATATTTATCATTGGGCAAAAACTATTATAACAAAGAGGTAAAGGATAGTGCAGTTATAAGTTTCACCAAAATGTTGGGTTTTCCGGTTACAGCTAAAACTGAAAATTTCATTTCTTTTAGTTATAATAATCTTGGCATTATCGCAAGTGAAACAGATCTGGAATTGGCAGAAGATTATTATAATAAATCGTTCGAAATAAAAGAAAAACAAAAAGATACTGTGGGGCTGGCAACCGCGGTAATGAATTTAGGGGGTATTTATTATGATAAAGAAGAGTTTGTTAAAGCTAAGGAAAATTATTATAAAGCTTACCAAGCCGTTAAAAGATTAAAATCGGAACGGGCTGTAAAAGTTCAGGAATATGCACTTTACAATTTGGCGTACACCAACGAACAATTGGGTGACTTTGAAAAAGCATACAGTTATTTAGAAGAAGCTACATATTTAACCGATAGCATTAACGAAGCAAGTGTTGCCGAAAATATTTCTGAAATTGAAGCTAAATACAATGCTGCAAAACAAGCTCAAAAAATAGAAGAGGAAAAATCGTTGCGTTTAAGAGCCCAATTTTTATTTTATGGCTCCGCATTAGCCTTATTGGCGTTTATAATATTAGGTTATATTTTTTATAGAAACTATAGGCTAAAGCAGAAAAGCAAGATAGAGCAATTGGAAAATGAAACACAAACTAGAATAATAAATGCAACTATTGATGCCAAGGAAAAAGAAAGAAAATCAATAGCTGGAATTTTGCACGATAGTGTTAGTGCTTTGTTATCATCCGCCAATTTACATTTGCAAGCCACTAAATCACAGTTAAAAACAGGTGCTCCTCAAGAAATAACAAAAGCCCAACGTATCGTTAACGAGGCTTCCGTTAAAATTAGAGATCTGTCACATGAACTGATCTCATCGGTACTACTAAAATTTGGGTTGGCTTTTGCCGTCCATGACCTTTGTCAAAAATATTCTAATTCTGAAATTACATTGCGTAGTGACGATAAAGGTATAAAAAGGTACGATCAAGATTTTGAAATTAAAATTTATAATATTATTGAAGAATTGATCAATAACATTCTAAAGCATAGTAAAGCTTCAAATGCCACCATAATGTTAGTGCATAGAGAAGATAATATGCTTAGTGTAAGATTGAGCGATGATGGTATTGGTTTTGATATTAAAACCATAAAAAATAAAGATGGGTTGGGTTTAAGCCATATAAATGCCAGAGTTAAGGTAATGAACGGTATTTTTAATATAGTATCCTCTAAAGGAAAAGGCACCAGTATTTTTATTTTAGTGCCTATTCAGTTAAAATCGAATGGTTTACGGTCAATAATTTAAGCTTTTTTACCTAGCTCAATAACTTCTAGATTTTCAATTTTAGAACCATCAACTTCAAACCGTAACATTGTTCTAATTTTATGAAACCCATGTTTTCCAGCGGCTCCAGGATTGAAATGCAAAAGGTTTAGTTTTTTATCGTTCATTACTTTTAAAATATGCGAATGTCCAGAAATAAAGATCCTTGGCGGATTTTTTTTAATCTCCTCTTTAATCCTGATATTGTACCTATTAGGATAGCCACCAATATGGGTAATCCAAACATCCACATTTTCAATGGTAAACCTATTATCTAAAGGGAATTCTTTTCTGATTTCAGTATTGTCAATATTGCCATAAACTGCTCTAAGCGGTTTTAAATTTTTAATGGTGTCACTTACATTTACATCACCAATATCGCCCGCATGCCAAACTTCATCTGCTTGCTTTACAAATTTTAAGATTTGGTCATCAATATAACTATGCGTATCAGAAAGTAACAGTATCTTTTTCATTTTCAATAATTACTAGGGAGTTAAAATTAGGAATACCTATCTTTGCTTTTTTAGCAAAAATAATATTTCTTGAGGTATTTTATTGAACTTTCATATAACGGTAAAAATTATCATGGTTGGCAAATACAGCCCAATGCAATTTCGGTTCAAGAAGTTTTGACAAAAGCCTTTTCAACCATTTTAAGGATTGATGTTGACATTGTTGGTGCCGGAAGAACAGATACAGGTGTACACGCACTGCAATTATTTGCCCATTTTGATGTTGACAGCATTTTAGATGGAGAAGATATAACGAGAAAAATTAATGCTTTTTTGCCAGAAGATATCGTGGTAAAAAATGTTTTTAGTGTAGAAGATGATGCACATGCCAGATTTAGTGCTACTAGCAGAAGTTATGAATATAGAATTTGGTTGGGCAGAAATCCTTTTTTGATCGATACTACTTGGCAATTGTATCAAAAAAAACTTGATTTGAATAAAATGAACCAAGCTGCAGCTATATTGTTAGAAAATACTAATTTTAAATGTTTTTCTAAATCTAAAACAGACGTTAGAACTTATAACTGTAAAGTTATGGATGCAAAATGGGTGAAAATCAATAATGAATTGACGTTTTGTATAACAGCAGATAGGTTTTTAAGAAATATGGTTAGGGCAATTGTGGGTACTTTAATTGAAGTAGGTTCCGGTAAAAAATCAATAGAAGATTTTATTGAAATACTCAAAAGTGAAGATAGGCGTAAAGCGGGTGTTTCAGCTCCACCACAAGGCTTGTTTTTGTCTGAAGTTAACTACCCTAAATCTATAATAAATAAATTATAAATGAGTAACAAAGTTACAGGTAACGCTTTTGATTTTAAAATTTTTAGAAGGTTAATGTCTTATGCCAAGGCGTATCGGTCTCAATTTATATTTTCAACAATTGCAGTACTTTTATTAGCGGCACTAGCCGCAGCTAGACCCATTTTGTTGCAATGGATAGTAGATGAATATATCCTCGGTAAGGAAGTCAAATTATTATTGACTTTTAGTTTAATAATGCTGGGGGTACTATTGTTAGAGGTTGTATTTCAGTTTTTGTTTATATATTTCACAAACTGGTTGGGTCAAAATATTATAAAAGATATCCGTGCAAAACTGTTTGACAAGGTGCTCAAATTTAGAATGCAATATTTTAATAAAACACCGGTCGGCAAGTTGGTAACAAGAGTAGTCTCCGATATTGAAACCATTGCAAGTATTTTTGGACAAGGTCTGTTTCCAATTATAAGCGATTTGTTGCAGATGTTAGTGGTCATAATAATTATGATGGTTATGAATTGGCGGTTAGGATTGATTGTAGTGGCCGTTTTACCTATTATGGTGTATGCCACTAAGCTTTTCCAAATAAAAATTAAAGGCACTTTTCAAGATGTACGAGATCAAGTATCCAATCTTAATAGTTTTGTTCAAGAAAGGATTTCAGGGATGAAAATCGTGCAATTATTTACTCGCGAAAAGATTGAACATAAAAAATTCTTAAATATTAATGATAAACATAAAAAAGCCCATATCAGAACTATTTGGTATTATTCTATTTTCTTTCCGGTAGTTGAAATTTTATCTTCACTTACATTGGCGGTAATTGTTTGGTATGGTGGACTTACCGCTGCGGTTGAAGGAGCTACTTCTTTTGGGGTTATTACAAGTTTTATTTATATGACCAATATGCTTTTCAGACCTTTGCGTCAAATCGCCGACAAGTTTAATACCCTTCAAATGGGAATGGTAGCCGCTGAAAGGGTGTTTGTAGTGTTGGACGAAAATGCTACCGAGGTTGATACCGGAATTTTAGAAATTAAACACTTTAAAGGTAATATTAAATTTGATGATGTTCACTTCAGATATCTTGAGGATGAGCCGGTATTGCGAGGAATATCTTTTGAGGTAAAACAAGGCGAAACCGTTGCCGTTGTCGGTGCTACGGGAGCGGGAAAATCGACAATAATCAATTTATTGAGTAGGTTTTATAGGATAAATTCAGGTAGTATCACTATTGATGGCATAGAATTAAATAAAATCAAATTAGAATCATTACGAAATCAAATAAGTGTGGTGCTGCAAGATGTTTTTCTGTTTTCAGATTCTATTTTAAATAATATTACCTTGAATAATAAGGATATTAGTTTGGAAGAGGTAACGGAAGCGGCTAAAGTAATTGGTATTCATGATTTTATAATGACACTTCCAAATAACTACCATTATAATGTAAAGGAAAGAGGAGGTATGTTATCCGTTGGGCAACGCCAGCTCATCGCTTTTCTAAGGGCATATGTAAGTAAACCCGCAATTTTGGTTTTAGATGAAGCGACCTCTTCTATTGATGCACAATCCGAAAGGTTGATCCAAAAAGCAACAAATACAATAACCTTAAACAGAACCTCAATAATTATCGCACACCGATTGGCAACTATTAAAAAAGCGGATAAAATTATTGTAATGGAAAAGGGTAAAATTGTAGAGCAAGGCACACATAAAGAATTGCTCAAACAAAAAGGATATTACAGTAAATTATATGAAATCCAATTTGAAACCGCTCAAGCGAGTTAGTTGTTAAGTTAATGGTTATTGAGTTATTAGTTACTAGAGGAATGAAAATGATTTGTTGAAATTTGGATTTTGCTATTTGAAATTTGTTTTTTAAACTCTGAACTCAAAACTCCGAACTCATAACTATTATTCCAGATCCTCCTTAATCATTTCCTTTAAACTGCTTAAGTCATTAAATAAAATAAACTCACCATCTTTAATATAGGATATTTGTCCAGTTTCTTCAGAAACAGCCAGAGCTAAAGCATCGGAACGCATGGTAATTCCTAAAGCGGCTCTGTGTCTTAGTCCAAAACGAGCGGGAATTGAAATGTCTTTTTCAATAGGTAAAATTACTCTTGTGGCGGTAATAAAATTATCTTCAATAATAACGGCACCATCATGTAAAGGACTGTTTTTATAAAAAATACTGGTTAAAAGTGGCTTATTAACCTCAGCGTACATTTTATCGCCAGTTTGTTTAACCAAATCTAAATTGTTGTTTCGCTGAATAATAATCAAAGCACCAGTTTTGGTCTTTGACATTTCATCACAAGAATTAATAATGCTGTCAACATCAGTTGTAATAAAGTCTTCAGTACCACGCAGATTGGTGAATAGCTTGAATCTCTTTAAGAAACCCTTTTTTCTTGTAAAATTGGTAGAGCCAACCATTAATAAAAACTTTCTTATTTCTTGTTGAAATACAATAATTAACGCGATAAATCCGCCACCTAAAAATTTGCCCAAAATATCACTTAGCAGTTCCATTTGTAAGGCAACGGTTAGTTTCCAAATCAAATAGACGATAGCGATACCCAAAAAAATGTTGATAGCAACAGTGCCTCTAATTAGTTTGTAAACATAATAGAGCAGTATTGCAACCAAGACAATATCTAAAATATCTAAAATACTAAGGTCTAAAAATTTGAATGCATCCAAAAAATAAGGTTTTGGTAAATGTAGTAAAAAGATTGAAGATTTAAAATTTAAAATTTGATTGTGTGCTTGGCGTTACCTCAACTGATAACATTATTAATACCATTGTCATTGCCATGGTATTAGCCAAAACACTAGCATTAAATAGCAATTTTAAATGCCTGTAGCACTCTCATATGTTATTAGAATATTTATTGCAAAAAAGGCTTTGAAACCATAATGTAGAGCTATTTAAGTGGGGTCTCCTCGGTTAAAAGTTGCGGATAGCTTTTCCTGACTAAATCAATTTCTATTTCGTTTTTCAGTTCATTAAAATTTTTTCCATAAAGAGATTGTGACAATTTATTTCTCAGTTCCGCGTAAGCACTTAAGATTTCATTTTGTACTGAAATATATATTGAATAGGTTGAATTTCGCTGTGTTTGAAATTGAATCATTGCTTTTTCAGGATGATCTGATGAGGTCTCATTTTTTTTACCGTTGCACCAAGTACATTTCTCGCCGTTAGCATTTGTTCCGGCTCCATTATCTATAAAATCGACAACTATTTGTTTAAGTTCTCTAATATCAATAGTTTGATCTCCTTCAATGAGAATTTCATCATTAGCATTCAGGTTAATTTCCAACACATTTTTTTCATTCACATTAATTCTTGAAATATCAGTTTGTTTTTCTGGTAATTTTTTATAAATACCAATTTCGGTATCCATAGTAGTCGTAACTAAAAAGAAGATTAATAATAAAAATGCAATGTCTGCCATAGATCCGGCATTGATTTCGGGGTTGTTCCTTTCGCTCATAATTGTAGTTTTAGAGGTTAAATTCAATTTAATCTAATTGTTTCCTCGACGAAACAACCTTGTTTAAGGTGCTGACTTACCTCTCCTTTGGAGAGGTCAGAAATACATTTTCTACATATTTCTGGGTGAGGAATAAGGAAAGGTTAACAAAATATTAACAAAAATAGTGCCGAAATGTTTATTAGGGTATAGTTTTATTCACGGAGTGCTTCAACAACTTTGATAGCCTCCAAGGCTTCGTTCACATCATGCACTCGCAAAATATTGCTACCATATAATACAGCAATTGTGTTTGCCACGGTAGTCGCATTTAATGCTTTTTGAGGTGTTGTGCCTAATAGATTATAGAGCATAGATTTGCGGGAAACTCCAGCTAGTATGGGGACTTCTAAATTTTTAAATAGTTCAAGATTATTCAGCAACTCATAATTTTGTTCTAAGGTTTTTCCAAACCCAAAGCCAACATCAATAATTATATCATTAAGCCCTAGTTTTCGCAACGTATTTAGTTTGTCGGAGAAATAATAGACAATGTCTTTGGTAACATCAGCATAAGTTGGGTCAATCTGCATGGTTTTTGGTGTGCCTTGCATGTGCATAATTATATAAGGGACTTGTAAATTTCTGACCGTTGTAAACATATTTTCATCTAAGTTACCAGCAGAAATGTCATTGACCATAGACGCTCCAGCTTCTATTGCCTTTTTAGCAACTACGCTCCTAAACGTATCAATAGAAACCAATATTTCAGGAAAATTTTTGACCAACAATTTAATAATGGGAATCACTCTTTGTGATTCTTCAACTTCACTCACATCTTTTGCATTGGGCTTTGAAGAATATCCACCAACGTCAATAAAAGTAGCACCTTCCGTGAGCATTTTCTCTGTTCTGCCAATAACGTCTCTATCGCTCTTTAAAGTTCCACCATCGTAAAAAGAATCTGGGGTCATGTTTAAAATTCCCATTACCTTCGGGGTAGATAAATCAATAAGTTTGCCTTTGCAGTTTATATTCATTTATTTAGGATATTAGCTTTAACAATTTTGTTGATTACCTTGGTCATTTTAGGTGCTTTATAATTATCCATTATTTTAATTAATTCTTCAACTTTATCACTGATTAAAAGCATATTTTTATTTTCCTGTTTTAAAAATCCCTCTTTTACCATTACATCTAATTGTTGTAAAGTGTGATCAAAATAACCATTAGTGTTTAAAATTCCGATGGGTTTGGTTTCAATGCCTAATTGACCAAGAGTAAGTACCTCAAAAATTTCATCTAAAGTGCCAAATCCTCCAGGCATCGCAATATATCCATCAACCAAACGACTTATTTTTACTTTACGTTTTGACATTTTCTTGGAAAAATACATTTTAGTAATAGCCGCATGGGCAACTTCCTCATGTCTCAATAAATGTGGAATAACACCAATTACTTCGCCTTTGTTTTCCATTACAGCATCTGCAATTACGCCCATCATGCCAATTTTACCACCGCCATAAACCAAACCGATATTGTTTTTTGCCATATAAACACCTAGTTTATTGGCTTCATCGGCATAAATAGAACTGTGACCAATACTCGATCCGCAAAAAACGGCTATTCTCTTCATATTTTTGAATTTGTTCAAAGGTAATAAATTATATATTTTGAAATTCTACGCGTTAAAATGACGGTTAACTTAATAACTTATTAACCTAATAACTAAAAATTTCAATAGAAATTGATAAATTCGCTACTTAGAACGAACAGTAACACAATATGCACCAAACTTCAGAAAAATACGATGCCGTAATTGCAAAATGTCGTGAACTTTTTATAAATAAAATGACAGATTATGGCAGGTCTTGGCGTATTTTACGATTACCATCGTTAACAGATCAAATTTTTATTAAGGCACAACGTATTCGAAATCTACAAGAAAATGAGGTTAAAAAGGTTGATGAGGGAGAAATGTCGGAATTTATGGGTATTATAAATTACTGTGTAATGGCGTTGATTCAATTAGAAAAAGGAGTCGCAGATCAACCTGATTTATCCGCAAAGGAAACAGAAGAGCTTTATGACAAGCATATCGCCATTACAAAATCTTTGATGGAGAATAAGAATCACGATTATGGTGAGGCTTGGCGTGATATGCGTGTAAGTTCTTTAACCGATTTGATTCTGCAAAAATTACTTCGCGTAAAGTCTATTGAAAATAACAAAGGAAAATTATTGGTTTCTGAAGGTTTAGATGCCAACTATCAAGACATGATTAATTATTCGGTTTTTGCATTGATTTTAATGAGTGAAAAAGACACAGATAAAAAATGAAATTTATAACCCACATCGCAAGATTTTTAGTAGCAGCAACTTTTATATTTTCAGGATTTGTAAAATTGATAGACCCGCTGGGTTCCGCTTATAAATTTCAAGATTATTTTGCAGCTGGTGTTTTAAATTTGGAATTTTTAAGCCCTTATGCTTTACCTTTTTCGGTAATTTTAATTCTTGCTGAAATTATGTTGGGTGTTACGTTGTTAATAGGTTTCAAGCCCAAAATCACCGTATGGAGTTTGTTAATTCTGACCCTCGTATTTTTATTTTTAACGTGGTATTCCGCCTATTACAATAAAGTAACCGATTGTGGTTGCTTTGGCGATGCCGTTAAATTAACACCTTGGGAAACTTTTTATAAAAATGTTGTTCTTATCGGACTAATTGTTCTGTTAATATTCAATTTAAAAAACATCAAGCCAATATTTAGTAAAAATATAGTAAAATGGATTTCTTTTGGGTCACTTATGGTATTTATGTACATAGCGTATTATGTATTACAACATTTACCGTTGATTGATTTTAGACCTTATGCTATTGGAAACAATATTCCTGACGGAATGGTAATTCCCGAAGGGGCAAAACAGGATGTTTATGAAGACACTTGGATTTACAACGTTAACGGTGAGGATAAAGAATATACTACTGCTGAAAAACCTTGGGAAATTGAAGGTGCCACTTTCGTGGATAGAAAGACAGTATTAATTGAAAAAGGTTATGAAGTACCCATTCACGATTTTACTATGGAACGTGATGGTGTTGATTTTACTGAATTTTTAATGCAAAAGGAAAAATTGGTTTTAATTATAATGCATAATTTAAACAAAACGGATAAAACCTTATTGCCAAAAATTAAGGAATTTTCTACCAAAGCATTGCAAGAAGGTTATGACGTTTATGCCATGTCTTCCAGCAAAGAAGAGGATTTTTTAAAACTAAAAAATGAGTATAATTTAGACTTTGATGTATTGTTTTGTGATGATATTACTTTAAAAACAATGATACGGGCCAATCCTGGAATTATGATTTTAGATAAAGGTACAATCACCGGAAAATGGAATGCCAATGATGCCGATAATGTAAAGCTATGATACTATGAAACAACTAGTACTGGTATTTATTGGTGGAGGTTTTGGTAGCATTGCTCGTTTCTTGTTGGCCAAATACTTCAACAGTGAAACTACCGGAATTCCTTATGGTACCTTTTTGGCCAATGTGCTTGGCAGCTTGTTAATTGGTCTTATCTTAGGATTGGCATTAAAAAATGACACCTTGTCTCAAAACCAAACATTGTTATTAGCAACGGGTTTTTGTGGCGGTTTTACTACTTTTTCTACATTTGCCTATGAAAATTATGTATTTTTAAAAGCGGGTGATTTTGCCAGTTTTTTTATGTATGCTGTTGGTAGTTTTGTTTTGGGTCTTGCTGCTGTTTTTTTAGGAATGTATTTAGTTAAGAGTTGAATTAAACAGTATTTGTCATTCAGAACTAAACACAGTGAAGCCAAGAATCTTTTGAAATAATCTACACAGAATTACGTTTATCCAATAGAACAGTAATTCTTAAACTATGCAAAGGCATTTTTTCATTTTAATATTGGCGGTTGTTAGTGTAATTTCATGCGATCAAATTGATAATCTCACTAAATTCACGATGGATTATGATTCTTCCATGACCATACCTTCATCAACTGGAATTAATTTACCATTTGTATTGAATACTCCAGAAATGGAAAGTAACTCAGAATCAGAATTTGAATCTAACAATACGCATAAAGATTTAATAGAAGATATTCGACTTAGAGTATTAAAACTTACGTTGACTTCACCTGAAAATGAGGATTTTAGTTTTTTGGAATCCATTAAAATATTTATTGTAGCAGATGGTCTTCAAGAATTGGAAATTGCATATAATGAAGACGTAGCCTCATCGGCAGGTAAAGTCCTCGACTTAAAAACCATAGATGTTGATATTAAAGACTACATCAAAAAAGATAAATTTTCTTTGCGTGTTAAAGCGGTTACGGATGAAGTTATTACAACCGACCACCATATTGATATTCATTCAGAATTTTTTGTAGATGCCAAGATTTTAGGTGTTTAATAATTAAAAAAACTTTTAACTTAGAAGCTAGATCCATGGTATAAAATTTGATACAATTAATCAAAGTTTAATACCCATGAAATACATCTGTTTTTCCCTTATTTTATTTTTAATTTCCTCTTGTATTCCTTTACGGATTGCCCCAACAATTGAAGATTATAAGTTGACTACTGGGAAAAAGTTTAAGAAACATTTACCCAGAGATGAGGCATTTGTATTTGAAGACCCAAAAGATGCCAGTGAATTTTATAATTTTATCAATACAAAATATTCATTAAACCATAAAACGGTTGAGTATAATGTACCTATTCATGTTGAAGGCGGAGAGTTTTACATGTCATTTTACGAAGTAGAAATTCCAACTAAAACTATAAATTTACTACCTATTGCTGTTGATGCTACCCTTAAAAATAAGGGACTTGACCCCATGCTACAAGGTTCTCAATTCACACGTAAAGGCAATTGGTATTTAGCACTTTTTGTTTATGATGCAAATATGAAAGATTGTCTTAAGTCAGATTACCCTTCAAGAAAAGGAATATTAAATTACTTAAAAGCTCTCAAAAAAGAATATTTAAATACACATAATTATTTGGAAGCTATGATGAAGATGAAGTAAAATTTTGAGCTACAAATTAATTAAAAAGGCAACTTCTTCAAATCAAAATTTCCACCAGAAAGGATAACGCCAACTTTTTTATTGGTAAATTCAGACTTTGAATTTAACACCGCTGCCAATGCCACAGCACTGGAAGGTTCAACAATAATTTTCATACGTTCCCAAATCAATCGCATGGCAGCAACAATTTCTTCTTCAATAACCCGGATAATTTTTTCAACATGGTTATTGATGAGATTAAAAGTAATGTCGCCTAATGAAGTTTTAAGTCCATCACCAATAGTATCGGTAGTTGAATTGTGTTCTATTTTTCCACTTTCCATAGAGCGGTAAGCATCGTCAACTGCAAAAGGTTCTGCACCAATTACTTTGCAATTATTGCCAAACGCCATGGCACTTAAAACAGTACCGGAAACCAATCCGCCGCCGCCAACTGGGGAAATTATAAAATCCAAATCTGGATGTTTTTCCAATAATTCTTTTCCTGCGGAAGCGTTACCAAGTACAACATTAAAATCATTGAACGGGTGGACAAAAGTTGCTCCTTTTTCTTGCTGGATTTTTGAGGCTGTTGTTTCTCGGGCTTCTAAAGTTGGTTCACATTCCGTAATTTCTCCACCATAACCCCTAACGGCACTTTTTTTTACTTCGGGGGCATTGCCGGGCATCACAATATAAGATTTAACCCCTAAATTTTTTGCTGCCAATGCCAGGGCTTGTGCAAAATTACCCGACGAATGCGTAACCACACCTTTTTGTTTTTGCTCAGGAGATAATTGTAAAATAGCGTTGGTTGCCCCTCGCATTTTAAAAGCCCCCATTTTTTGGAAATTCTCACATTTAAAATACAATTCAGCTCCTGCCATTTTATCTATGGTCTTTGAAGTTATTATTGGCGTATTATGTATGTAGGGGAGAATTCTGTTGTAACTTTCTAAAATGTCTTCTTTAATTTCCATAGTTATAATTTTTTACACCTGCCTTTATAGCAATAGCCAAGTCATTTTCTTTGGGTGGAATAGGGCAGGAGTATTTTTGGTTATAAGCACAATACGGATTATAGGCTGTATTAAAATCTATAATAAGAGTATCCCCTTTAGGAATTTCAACATCTAAAAAACGTCCGCCACCATAAGTTTCTTTCCCATTGGTTTCATCATTAAAGGGTATAAATAAATGATTTTCAAAATCGTGTTGTTGTATTATATCTTGATTTTGATAGACATGCAAGGCCAATTTTTGCCCGTTTAAGGTAAAAACAGCTACACCATAGGTTCTATATAAAGGTAATCTATCTGTAGTAGTTGGCATAGCAAAGGTTTTTGGATTTTCGTATAATTTGAATTCTGCCGTTACTTTGTAAGTAGAATCGATTGGGAAAAAATCCAAGCCTTTAAATTTTTTTCTGTCCTCTTCTGTTAACGGTGATTTATTTTTATCTCTAAATTCCAGATTCTGATTTTGCTGATAGTCCTTGATGGAGGCAACATAATCATTAAATATGACTTTTTTTTGGGAACAAGCAACTGACGAGATTATCAATAGAAATAATAAAATATGCCTTTGCATAAAAACTGGAATTTGTTGTAAATATAATGATTATTAAAAATATTTTGTAGCTTTGACAAATCACAAAATAAGAATAATGTACACCTCAATTAAATATGTCCAGTTTATTTGTTCAAGAATGAGCAATTACGGGTGTGTTATAAATTGATTGGTATAAAAAAATCATATTTTAAAAACCCGGCAAGCTGCCGGGTTTTTTGTTTTTTCCTCACCCAGAACCGCAAGAAAAATGCAGTTTTGACCTCTCCGAAGGAGAGGTGAAAAGGAAACCCGATTCAAACTCGGGTTAAATATTTAGATTAATGAATCTACTAACCTACTTAAATAAAAAAATTATTCAACCCTATGTTGATACCTTTAAAGGTTTGTCAACAGAAGTTTGGTGGTTGGCACTTATAACGTTTATAAACAGGGCGGGTACAATGGTTATTCCGTTTTTGTCTTTGTATTTAACCAAGCATATGGGTTTTACATTGAGTAAAGTGGGCTGGGTAATGACTGCTTTTGGTTTAGGTTCTGTCCTTGGTTCATGGATAGGAGGTAAACTTACTGATTTAGTAGGTTATTATAAAGTAATGCTTTTTAGTTTAATTGGTACTGGATTTCTATTTATAGGATTACAATATTTAGATACTTTTTATTCAATCTGTATAGGTGTCTTTTTGGTTATGCTGGTTGCAGATACTTTTAGACCTGCTATGTTCGTTGCGTTAAATGCATACAGTAAACCCCAAAATAAAGCACGTTCAGTTACTTTAATTCGATTGGCAATTAATTTGGGTTTTTCAGGCGGGCCAGCAATCGGTGGGTTGATTATAACAAAAATTGGCTATGGTTTTCTTTTTTGGATTGATGGTGTTACGTGTGTCTTGGCCGCAATATTGTTGGTTATTGTTTTACAGCCTAAAGCTTCGAGAATTTTGGATAATTTGATTGTAGAAAACCCAAAGTCGGTATATAGTGATAAATTGTTTTTTATCTTTTTTGCAGCTATGGTGCTGTTCGGATTTGTATTCTTACAATATTTTTCAACTATCCCGCTTTACTATAAAGATGTGCAACAATTGTCTGAATATCATATTGGTTTATTGATGGGGCTCAACGGTTTTTTGATTTTTGTATTGGAAATGCCATTAATTAAAAAGTTGGAAAATCGCAATTTAAATATAGTTGGGTTAATGATTTTTGGTGCAGCCTTAATGGGTGGTAGTCTCTTGATATTGAATTTTAGCAATTGGGTAGGTATTGTAGTTTTCGGGATGGTGTTGATGACTATTGGTGAAATGATATTGTTTCCCTTCTCTAACGCCTTTGTAATGCAAAGGGCCAAAGGGGGTAAGCAAGGTGAATATATGGGTTTATATACCGTTTCATTCTCCATAGCCCACATATTCGGTCATAATATGGGGCTACAATTTGTGGATAATGTTGGTTATGAAAATACGTGGTATATTATGACGGTATTAACGTTAGGATGCTTGCTCTTGTTATATTGGTTAAAAGTTGTAGCGAGGCAAGAGCGGTTGGTGAAGTTAGAATTTCCAGACTAAATTATTAGACCCCGAATCTCCTTGTCAGTCGTTCGGGATAAGCGACCTCTAAGTTTTTTCATGAAGTGCCGTAGTGAAAAATTCGAGATCCCGATGTAGTTCCTCATCGGGATGATTGATTTACGCACTTTTCGCAAAAAGCGAAAAGTGGTTCTCTACTCACATATTTCTTCGATATTCTCCGCCAACTTCAAACAAAGCACGTGTAATCTGACCTAAAGAACAAACTTTGGTAGCCTCCATTAATTGTTCAAAAATATTTTCGTTTTTGACTGCCTTTTCTTGTAATAATTTGAGTTGTTCTGTCGATTTTTCGGTATTACCTTTATTCAGATTGTTAACCACCTCAATTTGATTTTTCTTCTCTTTTTCTGTAGCTCTTATTACCTCTTGCGGTAAAATAGTTGGCGAACCTTTGCTACTTAAAAAAGTATTTACACCAATAATGGGGAAATCACCATTGTGTTTCAGCGTTTCATAATGCAAACTTTCTTCTTGAATTTTAGAACGTTGGTACATGGTTTCCATTGCTCCTAAAACGCCCCCTCTATCAGTAATTCTATCGAATTCTGCATACACGGCTTCCTCTACTAAATCTGTTAATTCTTCAATAATAAACGCCCCTTGAATTGGGTTTTCATTTTTTGCCAAACCTAATTCTTTATTGATAATCAATTGAATTGCCATTGCCCTACGTACCGATTCTTCGGTTGGTGTTGTGATGGCTTCGTCATAAGCATTGGTGTGCAAACTGTTGCAATTATCATAAATGGCATACAATGCTTGGAGCGTAGTTCTTATATCGTTAAAGTCAATTTCTTGGGCGTGCAATGAGCGTCCAGAAGTTTGAATATGGTATTTCAACATTTGTGCTCTAGGATTAGCACCATATTTTAATTTCATAGCTTTAGCCCAAATTTTACGGGCAACTCTACCGATTACGGCATATTCTGGATCAATTCCGTTTGAGAAAAAGAAGGAAAGGTTTGGGCCAAATTTGTCAATGTCCATACCTCTCGACAAATAATATTCCACATAAGTAAAACCATTGGACAAGGTAAATGCCAATTGTGAAATTGGATTGGCACCTGCCTCCGCAATATGATACCCTGAAATAGAAACAGAATAAAAATTCCGAACCTTGTTTTCTATAAAATATTCTTGTACATCGCCCATCAATCGCAGGGCGAATTCTGTTGAAAATATACAAGTATTTTGAGCTTGATCTTCTTTTAAAATATCCGCCTGAACTGTACCTCGAACTTTAGAGATGGTTTCTAATTTAATTTTTTGATAAACCTCGTTTGGCAACACCTCATCTCCAGTAACACCAAGCAACATTAACCCTAAACCATTATTGCCCTGAGGTAATTCGCCTTGATAAGCTGGACGTTTTACACCTTTCTTTTTATAAATAGATTCAATTTTTTTCTCCACTTCTTTTTCTAAACCTTTGGCTTTTATATATTTTTCACATTCTTGGTCAATTGCGGCATTCATAAAAAATCCTAGCAACATAGGTGCTGGGCCATTAATGGTCATAGAAACGGAAGTCATTGGGTTGGTCAATTCAAAGCCTGAGTACAACTTTTTAGCATCATCTAAACAGCAAATGGAAACTCCTGCATTGCCAATTTTACCGTAAATATCCGGGCGTAAATCGGGATCATTTCCATATAAAGTAACTGAATCAAAAGCGGTTGAAAGACGCTTAGCGTCCATGTCTAAACTCACATAATGAAACCGTCTGTTGGTGCGTTCTGGACCACCTTCGCCAGCGAACATTCTTGTAGGGTCTTCGCCAGTTCTCTTAAAGGGATAAATTCCTGCAGTATAAGGAAATTCTCCTGGCACATTTTCTTGTAAATTCCAAAGTAGTATATCGCCCCAAGCTTCATATTTTGGTAAGGCTATTTTCGGAATTTGTAAATGAGATAAGGATTCTGAATGGGTTTCAATTTTTATTTCTTTATCTCTTACATTAAAAGAATAAATAGGATTTTTATAGGTTTGCTTTTTCTTTTCCCAATTTAAAATTGTTTTCCAATTCTGAGGATTTAGGTCTGTTTTTATTCTAGAAAATTCTTTAAAAAGTAGCTTTAACAGTTGAGAACTAATATCCTTATCATTGTTAGTTTCTTCCAAAATCTTCTTCTCATCAAGACCATTCTCAGTAAGAAATCCCTTTTGATTATTTAATGAATCAACATTGCAAACCGAACAAATGGTTTTATAAATCCCATATAATTTTTGAGCAACATCTTTTTGTTCTAGACACCGCTGATTATAATTCCGATTATTATCAGTAATCTCAGAAAGATAACGCGTTCTATTTGGTGGGATTATAAACTGTTTTTCCGACATTTCGTCGGTTATTTTAAAAGTACTTTTAAGTTTAACATCTACTTTTTCATTGAGTTTGTCGATAATTGCTTTATAAAGCGAATTTGTACCTGGATCATTAAATTGAGAAGCAATAGTACCAAAAACAGGCATATAATCAGGATTTTCATCCCACAGATTATGATTCCGCTGATATTGCTTTTTTACATCGCGTAAAGCATCCAAAGCCCCACGTTTATCGAATTTATTAAGAGCGATAACATCGGCATAATCTATCATGTCTATTTTTTCCAATTGTGTAGCCGCACCGTATTCGGGAGTCATAACATACAACGACATATCTGAATGCTCGATAATCTCCGTTCCAGATTGCCCAATTCCAGAAGTTTCTAAAATGATGAGATCAAATTCCGCCATTTTAAGGATTTCGATAGCATCTGAAACGTTTTTTGAAAGTGATAGATTGGATTGCCTTGTGGCCAATGAACGCATATATACACGGTCATTTTTAATGGAGTTCATTCTAATTCTATCACCCAACAACGCTCCGCCTGTTTTTCTTTTCGAAGGGTCAACAGAGATAATTCCCAATGTTTTATTCTTAAAATCTGCTAAAAACCGTCGTACCAATTCATCAACCAAAGATGATTTTCCAGCACCACCAGTTCCTGTAATTCCTAAAATAGCCCCTTTGCCCTTTGGGCATTTCCCCTCAGGGGAAAGACTATCGAATAAAATTTTGTAGTTGTCGTAGTCATTTTCCGCTAATGTAATCAACCGAGCAATAGTATTTATATCCTTGTTTTTCAGTAGTTCTAACGTCCCTCCCCCTGAGGGGGAGGCTAGGTGGGGGCTTCTATCACACCTCTCCACCATATCGTTAATCATACCTTGCAATCCCATTTTTCTACCATCGTCAGGTGAGTAAATCCTGGCAATGCCGTAATCCATCAATTCTTTAATTTCTTCAGGTAAAATAACACCCCCGCCGCCGCCAAAAATTTTAATCTGTGGAGCATTTTTTTCTTGTAAAAGGTCAAACATGTATTTGAAATACTCGTTATGACCGCCTTGATAAGAAGTCATCGCAATGGCATTTGCATCTTCTTGAATAGCAGTATTTACAACCTCTTCTACACTTCTATCGTGCCCCAAATGAATAACCTCAACGCCAGTAGCTTGAATTATTCTACGCATAATATTAATGGCAGCATCATGCCCATCAAAAAGAGAAGCGGCTGTTACAATTCTAATTTTATTTTTGGGTTTATAAACGGGAACTTGCTCCATGAAAAATTTGATGTTTTATATGGCAATTTACAAATATTTTTAATTAAAACAGAGATGAAAGGGGAAGTGAAAAGTCGATATTTTAGGACTTTCAAGAAGTTTTTATAAATAATTTATAAAAGACCAGAATTTACGTTCATTTAAATAGTTAGGGTTTCCTTCATTTTCATAAGCTTCTTTTTCGAAACTTATATTTTTATAGGCAGCGGTCCAATTTCTTAATCGGATTAAATGAAATAAAAACTCCAAGGTATACCATATAAAAAAGAATACCCATAATAATTCCAACTGTTGTTTCAAGTGAATACGTTCGTGATTTATCAGTACCCAGTTGTTTGATAATGATCTATTCTTTAAAAAAATAAAAGGATATATGGCCAAACCAGTATAATTTTTAGGAATTAAGAATCTTGAAAATAATATCATTAAAATTTTTTTATTTAGGGGATTGCCTACTTTTTATAACGTTAAAATTACTAAATAATTATTTTTCAGCCTTTTAAGTATTTTTAACTTATAAACAAGAAGTTAACAGTTAAAATGGCTCGTCTTAAGTAAAAGATTATCGGCACTTACTTTTTTGGCTTTTTTTTAACTAGGCATTAACAAATTTATGCCTAGTTAAATTTTAATTTTAGACTAACTATTAATTATTCAAATAATCTATCTTGTCTTATGACCATATCTAAGATGGTTAAAATAATATTTTTGTTTATTTATGTCAGTAGTTTTTCTTTAAATTTTGAAGATCAAAATTTAAATTATTCAAAAGAAAAAAAACTGATTGATAGTTTGTATTTTGGCTATAACCAGTCTCCTGTTAATCAGCAAAATGCTCAAAAAATAATCGAGACCTATAATAATAAGAATAAGAGTGATTCAATTTTATCGGCAGAAGATTTAAAAATATTAGCAATAAGCTATAGTCATTTAAATAATTCAACTAAAGCCAGCCATTATGTAGAAAAATATATTAAAAAATCTCATGACTTAAAAATTTTGGATAATGATTCTTTTGAAAAGATATTTGAGTCTGATGAATATCAACATACAATTGGTAAATATAGACCTAAACTAAATGTATGGATTTTATTCTTTTTTGCTACAGGATTAATAGGAGTATTTATATCAATAGTTTTAAATTTAAGAAAGAAAGGAGATATAACAGCTAATATTCTTATCAGTTTGTTTGTATTAATGCATTCTTTATTTATGATAAATTTATGCTTATTTTTATCAAACTATGTTTATAATTTTCCAAATCTGTTTTCAATAACACTTTCATTTTCATTTTTATATGGTCCTCTGCTTTATTTCTATTATAAAAGAATATCACAAAGGTATATCTTTAAACCTTTAGACATATTACATTTATTGCCAACTCTTATCTTACTTCTATTTTTATTACCGAACTATTTGCTGACAGCGGAAGAAAAATTACACATTTTATTAAATAGAAATAGTATTTTTCACTCAACATTGGTTATTGTAATAATTATCAAGTCAATTTCATTGATTGGTTATGGATATCTGGTGTTTAGGTTATACCATAAAAATTTTAATAAAAAATCAAAACCCAGAACAGAAATTTTAAAATGGCAAAGAAATTTAATGATTTTGAATTCGGCATATGCTCTTGTTTATGCTGCTTATGGCGTGTTTTTAATATTTAAATCGGCATTTGTTTTTATATACCCTCAAACATTCTTATTGTCAATTACGGTATTGTATGTAGGCTATATAGCATATGTACAACCTAGTGTTTTCAGTAAAAAGCATTTGTTCTATGACGTATTAAAATATCAAAAATCAGGATTAACAGAAAGCTTTTCGAATGAACTTAAAGGGCAATTATTAAAATTGCTATATGAGGAAAAAATCTATAAAATAAACAATATTAGTTTAGAAATATTATCAGAGCGGTTGGAAACAAATAGGCACAGTGCGTCACAAGTAATTAATGAGCATTTTAATATGAATTTTTTTAATCTAATCAATAAATTTAGAATACAAGAAGCAGTAGAGATTTTTAAAAATGACAAGAATAATAATTTGAATATTATTGATGTGGCTTATGATGTAGGCTATAATAATAAAGTTACTTTCAACAAAGCTTTTAAAGATGTTACCGGTACCACACCTTCACAATTCATTAACAACTTTAACGAAAACAAGCCAAATACAATTTTTAAAGTAAATTTTAAGTAATAATACTTCGGCTAAGAAAAATATTATAAGCCTTTCCTTCAAAATTTAACATTTTAACTTCATTTGCGACTGAATGCTGAACATCTAGTTGATGGATAACTTACTTCTTAAAAAAATAAAGAATCCACTAAACTTTGTTTTCATGTAAAGAAGATTATTTGAATTAATTGTTTTCCTGATTCTTTTTCGTTTGGCATTCTTTAATTTTTTATTAACTCAAATATTCAATTTATGAAATGTAAGTTTTACAATTTATGTTTCTTTCTTGCTATGCTGAGTAGTTCGCTACTTTATGCTCAAGGAAGAACAATTACTGGTAACGTAACGGATGAATCTGGACCTTTACCTGGAGTAAGTATTATTATTAAGGGCACCACTACGGGTACCGAAACCGATTTTGATGGTAATTATGCCATACAGGCGGAAACAGGCGATGTACTTGTCTTTAGTTTTGCAGGTATGCTAACTCAAGAAAAAACAGTAGGATCATCCAACACCATTAACGTAACAATGCAAAACAATAATCTTTTAGAAGAAGTTGTTGTTGTTGCTTATGGTACATCTAGTAAGGAAGCTTTAACTGGTGCTGTTACCCAAATTAAAACGGAAGACATTGAAAAAAGGTCTATTACGAACCTTTCTACCGCTATTGAAGGTGCTTCGCCAGGTGTAATCGCTACTGCTAGCGGAGAACCAGGTTCAGGACAAAGTATTAGAATTAGAGGTTTTGGCTCTTTTACAGCCACAAATGCACCTTTATATGTTGTTGACGGTATTCCTATTAATGGTAATTTGTCTAGTATAAATCCAAATGATATTGACAATATTACAATTTTAAAGGATGCTTCTTCAACCGCTTTATACGGAAATAAAGCAACAAATGGTGTAGTATTGGTTACTACTAAAAGAGGTAAGACAGGTAAAGGGCAACTTTCTGTAAATATATCTACAAGTATTGTAGATAGATCTATTCCTGAATACGATAGAATTGATGCAGATGATTATTATCCAGTTATGTGGGAGGCATTAAGAAATACTTCCGCAATACCTGGAGTAAGTAGTCAGGCGGATTTGGATGCGGCAAATCAAGCTGCTAGTGATGGTATTTTCGGAATTTTAGGATACAACCCTTACAACGTTCCAAATGATCAGATAGTAGGAACCAACGGACAATTAAATCCAAATGCATCATTGTTATATGATGATTTTGATTGGGAAGGTGCCATAACCAGAACAGGTATTAGAAGAACAGCAGATATAAGTTATCAAGGTAGAACAGAAAATGCAGATTATTTTGCGTCTTTTGGTTATTTAGATGAAGAAGGTTATATAACAAAATCTGATTTTGAAAGATTTACGGCTAGAGTCAATGTAAATTATCAAGCAAAAAAATGGTTAAAAGTAGGAGGTAACTTTGCTGGGGGTAAATCGGATAGTAATCAAAGTAATTTGGGAACGAATACCAGTTTTAGAAATGCTTTTCGTTTTACAAGACAAATGGGACCTATTTATCCTATTTATGAACATGACCCTGTTACCGGTGCATTTATACTCGATGAAAATGGAAATAGAAAGTTTGACATTAATGATAATAGACCAAGTGGGGCAAGTACAGGTAGGCATGTTGTTCTCGAAAGAAAGTTAGATGTAGATTTTGATGAAATAACAACCATCAACTTAAAAACCTATGCAGATATAACATTGGCTGAAGGTTTAACATTCAGAACTAACCTTAGTTATGAAGAAGATAACTTCTACAACACATTTTTCTGGAATACAATAATAGGTGACGGTGCACCTACTGGTTTAGGGTTTAGACAATTTGTAAGAACCAGAACAGTAGGTTTCAATCAATTGTTAAATTATACAAAGTCTTTTAATGATGTGCATAATTTTGAAGTACTGGGTGGTCATGAAAGTCAAAGATTAGAGATTGACGATTTGAACGGAACACGCAGAACGCAAATTGCAGCAGGCAATTTAGAGCTAATCAATTTTGTAGAAACTACTGATTTAGTATCTCAAAGAGATGAGGCTACCGATGATAGTTATTTTGGACGATTAAATTATAATTACGATAACAAATATTTTATAAGTAGTTCTATCCGTACCGATGGTTCATCTCGTTTTACAGATGAAAAAAGATGGGGTACGTTTTGGTCTTTAGGAGGTTCTTGGAGTATAGATAAGGAAAATTTTATAAGTGATGTTTCATGGATAAATCAATTGAAATTAAGAGCTTCTTATGGTGAGTTGGGCAATAGCAGAATTCTAAAAGAGGTTAACAATGTTTTTGTAGCTGATTATTATCCGGCTCAGGCCACTTTTGCTTTAGATAATAATAACCAAAATGAGCCTGGTATAATAAGGTCAAGCTTAGGAGCACCAGATTTAGAATGGGAAACTAGTGCAAATTTTGATGTTGCTTTGGAATTTGGTCTATTTAATAGAATCAGGGGTTCTGTGGAATATTATAACAAAGAGTCGCAAAACTTGATATTTAATGTTCCAGTTGCTTTTTCTGATGGTGCGGACAGCAAGCTACAAAACATTGGTACTTTATTTAATAGAGGTATTGAAGTTAGTTTGTCGGCCGATATCGTTAAGAGCGAAAATTTTTCTTGGAATATTAATATAAATGCAGCTACTATTCAAAATGAATTTACAGAATTACCTCAAGGAGAAATTATCAACGGTACTAAAAAACTGCAAGTTGGTAAAGGCCTATTTGATTATTGGTTGAGAGACTGGTATGGTGTTGACCCAAGTGATGGTGCAGGTTTATTTGTTGCTGATGACCCAACTGGGTCTAATGTTAGAACGGTAAATGGTGTAACGGTAACAACCTCTTCCAGCAATGCTAAATTTCATTATGCGGGTTCTGCCATTCCTGACTTAACAGGATCTATAACCAATGAATTTAAGTATAAGAACTTCTCTTTGTCAACTTTGTTTACATATCAACTGGGAGGTGAAACCTTAGATGGAAATTATCAAGGTATTATGAGTGCTGGAACGTATGGAGAGGCAAAACATGTTGATATTTTGGATCGTTGGCAGCAACCGGGAGATATTACCAACGTGCCAAGGATGGATGCTTCTTCCGCATCGCAGTGGGATGTTACTTCGGATAGATGGTTAACGGACGCTTCAAACTTGAATTTAAGACAAGCAAACCTTGCTTATACATTTAATGATGATGTAGCAGAGAAAATAGGATTATCCTATTTGAGACTATATGCTACGGCAGAAAATGTTTTCTCTATTAATGCTCGTAAAGGGCTTAATGTTCAACAACAGTTTAATGGTAATACTACAAATGTATATACTCCGTCAAGGATAGTGTCATTTGGTTTAAATTTAAAATTATAAAAGAATGAAAAAATTAAAGTTTATTTTAATACTGGTTTTAGGAATTTTTGTTCTTAATTCTTGTAAAGAAGATTTTTTAGAGACGGTTCCTACAGATCAAGTATCTGCAAGTGAAGCTGTAGCAACCACAGCCACGGCAAAATCGGTGGTGAATGGAATACATAGGTCGCTATACACACGTTGGAACGATATTCAAGGAAATTGTGGTATAGGAGGTATTTATATACATATGGATTTACTGGGCGAAGACCAAGTAGTGCACAGGGAGCAATGGCACAATAGAGTGTATAAGTGGACAGCTGGAAGAAGTGATACTGATTTTTATGCCGAATTTCCATGGAGATCATACTATATAATCATAGCAAACGCTAATGTTTTGATTAACGGTATAGTAGATGCTGAAGGACCTGAAGAAGAAAAAAACGAAATTTTGGGTCAAGCATTGGTATATAGAGCGTGGTCCCACTATCAGTTGGTGCAAACTTATGGCGGTAGATATGTACCTGGTGGTGGAAATTCTCAATTAGGCGTACCTTATAAAAAAAGTGAATTGGAAGAACAATTAGCTAGGAATACAGTTGAGGAAGTTTATACCGAAATTAATAACGATTTAGATGCTGCTATAGTGGCCTTAGACGGATTATCTAGGGCTAATAAGTCTCATATAAATCAAGCAGTAGCAAAAGGCGTAAAAGCAAGAGTAGCTCTGACAATGGGTAATTGGGCTACCGCTATTCAAATGGCTCAAGAAGCAAGAGCTGATTTTAGCTTGATGGATCAAGCTACTTATGCTTTAGGATTTCAAAGTTCATCTGAAAGTAATCCGGAGTTTATGTGGGCCAGTCAAGTTCAATCAGATCAAAATGATGGGTTCGGTACTTATGGTGCTTATATTTCCAGAAATTTTAGTTCTTCCGCCATTCGCGGCAATCCTAGATCCATAAACTCAAAGTTGTACGACATGATTTCCGATACCGATGTTAGAAAAAGTTTGTTTGACCCAACTGGGGAGCATTTGAATCTTCCATCAGGAAAATCATTATTAGATTCTCATCAAAGATTTCCATATACCAATCAAAAGTTTTTGGCTGCAAGTAATGGTGATAGTAGTATGGATGTGCCTCATATGAGAGCTGCGGAAATGTATTTAATCGAAGCTGAAGCTCAGGCGAGAAGTGGAAATGATGGTGACGCTGCTCAAGCACTTTTTGACTTGGTAACTACTAGAGATGATGCTTATACTTTATCAACCAATACAGGTCAAGCATTGATTGATGAGATTATGATCCAAAGAAGAATTGAACTTTGGGGCGAAGGATTCCGATTTTTAGATCTAAAAAGATTGAACCTACCATTAGATAGAACCGGTGCTAATCATAGTGCAGCGTTGGCAGACAATAATTTAGAAATCCCTGCTGGTGATATTCGTTGGGAATGGTTAATACCTCGTGAAGAGTTGGACGCCAATCCTAATATGGTTCAAAACCCTCAATAATTTATATTCCCCAATTTTACAAAAATCCATCTTATTAATTTAAGGTGGATTTTTTATTTTAAAATTTACCTGTTTTCCAAAAATAAGGTGTAAAAAGTATTAATACGGTAAATAATTCGAGCCTACCCAGTAACATTAAAAATGCAGACCACCATTTACCCGCTGTAGGTAAAGCGTTAAAATTATTAACTGGACTCAGCTGACCAAAAGCTGGGCCAACATTACCCAATGATGAGGCAGAACCGCCTAAAGCAGTTACAAAATCCAATCCCATAATTCCAAATACGACTGCACCGAGGGCAAATAAAATAAGATATAAAATAAAAAACGCCATTATGTTGAAAACAATATCTTGAGAAACCGTTTTGCCATTGTAACGTACAGGTATTATGGCACTTGGGTGCATAGAACGCTTAAATTCTATTATGCCATTCTTAATCATTATAATATGGCGAACAAATTTAACCCCACCAGAGGTTGATCCAGCGGATGCACCGAAAAACATCAATATAAAAAATAAAGTGGTTAAAAAAGGTGTCCATGTAGTAAAATCAGCAGAAACAAAACCCGTAGTGGTAATAATTGCTACAACTTGAAAGAAAGCATGTCTGAACGCACTTTCCAATTCTCCGTTTACCATGGGGTGAGCTATTAATTGTGTTTCCGTGGCAACTTTAGAGACGTCTGCCCTGAAAAAAACGATGAGACCAACTATAATACCGATTATTATAACGTTGAATATATAGGTTTTAAATTCTTCGTCTTTTATTATCTTTTTAATTTTTCCAGTAAATGCAAAATAGCTCAACACGAAATTTGTCCCCGCTAAAATCATGAATATTGTTATTATGTACTGTATGGATGGTTGGTCGTTCCAATGGGCAATACTAGCATTTTTAGTAGAAAATCCACCCGTAGAAAGTGTGCTCATAGCATGATTTGCGGCATCAAAAACACTCATTCCTGCTATTTTTAATAGTACAGCTTCTGTAACTGTAAGTCCTAAATAAATATACCACAATCTTTTAGCAGTATCAGTAATCCGTGGATGTAATTTATCAGCTGAAGGGCCTGGTGCTTCGGCAGCAAAGAGTTGCATGCCGCCAATACCTAACAACGGTAAAACGGCAATTGTTAAAACGATAATACCCATACCACCAATCCAATGGGTGGTGCTTCGCCAAAATAGTATGCCTTCGGGCATACTTTCTATATCATTTAAAATGGAAGCTCCAGTTGTGGTGTAGCCTGAAATTGTCTCAAAAAAAGCATTGGTAAAGGTAGGGATAGATTCAGAAAATAGATAAGGGAGAGAACCAGATAACGACATTAAAACCCATCCAAGAGTAACTATAATGTAACCTTCCTGTTTATTGATTTTTTTTGTAAAATTCTTAGTTGTGAATCTGGAAATAACACCCGCTAATATTGTTATTACACCTGCGAAAAATATTCCTTGAGTAGCTCCATCCTCATAAAAATAACTTATGCCAGCAGAAATTAACATAAAAAGACCATTGAAAATGAGAAGAAACCCCATCATTTGAAAAATGATCTTTATATTTAAGTTTTTCATTGTTGATGTAACGTAATCTTATGCAAAAAATTTCTCAACTTTGTTAACTATCTCTGACAAACAGCTGACAACTACTTTGTCATTGGTTCTAATCCTAAAATCACCCAAAGCGATCATACCCTTTCCATCCCTAATTACTCCACCAATGGTAGCTTCTCTCGGGAAGTTTAAATCACGTATGTCTTTTGTAGTTATTTTAGAACCTTCACGAACCTGAAATTCCATTATTTCAACATCCAAATTATTAAGTGTAGCAATTTCCAATACATCGCCTTTTCTGACATGCTTAAAAATACTATTGGCCGCCAATAACTTTTTATTGATAATGCTATGGATACCAATTGAGTGGGACAATTTGGAATAATCTATAATTTCTGCCAATGCAATTGTTTTTTTCACTCCTTTGGATTTAGCAATTAGACATGCCATAATATTTGCCTCTGAACTATCGGTGGCACCTATAAAAACATCCATCCTTTCTATACTTTCTTCCATTAATAATTCAATATCTCTACCATCTCCGTGTACCACAAGGGCATTTGGTAATCTATCGGCAAGTTCTAAAGCCCTGTTTTTGTTTTTTTCTATAATCTTAACGTTTAAATGCTTGCTACACAATTGTTTGGCCGCTCTCCTGCCAACTGAGCTCCCACCCAATATCATTACGTTTTTAACGGGCTCCTTTATTTTTCCGGTCAGTTTGTACAAACCGTTAACACCTTCTTTAACGGTTATAAAATAAGCCAAATCTCCACTTTTAAAAACAGTGTCACCACGGGGAATAATACTATTGTTGGAATTGTCGGTCTGAATGGCAAGAGGCATAAAATGAATTTCTGGAAAAGTGGCTGCAGCTTCCTTAACGGACATACCCACAAAAGGTGCGGTTTTAGATAGTATGATGCCCAATAGGCTTAATTGTCCATCTTCAAATTCGTGCATGTGGTTAAACGCTGCCTGATCTAGAAGCATTCTTATCTCATTGGTGGCCAATTCTTCCGTAGAAATCAATTCATCAATACCAAATTCGGAAAAATTAATTTCGTTTTTGTTATCTATAAATTCAGAGTTGCTTACCCTGGCAATAGTTTGTTTTGCTCCCAGCCTTTTGGCAAGTGCACTTATGGTAATATTAACAGTTTCATTCGAAGTTACTGCAATTAACAAATCCGTATGTTTTACGTCAGCCTGTTTTAGAATTCTAATTGAAGTTGCATTGCCCTTTAATACTTTAATGTCTAAACGCAGATCGGCATAGTTTAAGCGATCTCTTTTTTCATCAATAAGTGTAATGTCGTGAGATTCAAAAGAGAGTAATTTTGCTAAATGAAATCCGACTTCACCAGCTCCTGCAATAATAATTCTCATTGTTAATCATATTAAAAGAGTAACAAAAGTATTGTTTTTTCTTTTATATCTTTAGAGAAATTTTAATTAATGAATTCAGAACAGAAAGCCACTTCAATTAAAAATTGGAAAGAAGATGACAGACCAAGGGAAAAATTGCTTATTAAAGGTAAAGATGCTTTGTCAGATGCAGAATTGGTCGCTATTTTAATAGGCTCGGGCAATAGGCAGGAAAGTGCCGTTGATCTGTCAAAACGGATATTAACTTATGCAAATAATAATTTGAGCGAATTGGGTAAATTATCCGTAAACGATCTTATGCAATTTAAGGGAATAGGCGAAGCAAAGGCTATAACGATAATAACCGCTTTAGAATTAGGAAAAAGAAGACGTTTGGAAGAGGCTTTGGTAAAGCCAAAAATTTCTAGCAGTAAAGCCGTTTTTGAAATTATGCAACCTATTATAGGCGACTTGCAACATGAGGAATTTTGGTTATTATATTTAAACAATTCCAATAAAATTATTTATAAGAATAAATTGAGCAGCGGTGGTATAACGGGTACTTTGGTAGATGTTAGAATGCTATTTAAAAAAGCATTGGAACTTTCCGCCGTTGCGGTTATTCTTAGCCATAATCACCCATCGGGTAACTTAAAGCCGAGCAAGGCGGATACAGATTTAACTAAGAAAATACAAAATGCCGGTAAAACTTTAGATATAAAAGTGCTGGATCATTTAATAATAACCGAAAAAGATTACTTTAGCTTTGCAGATAACAATTTGATGTAATTTCTAATCCAGTTCAGAGTGGTCAGTTGAGTGTTTTTTAAGATAGAACACGGAAGAAAGAGGTTTTGGGATTTGGAATTTTATTTTTCACTAACCACTACAAACTAAAAAAATGCTACTAGTTTATACACATAAATTAACACCCAGATTAACCTATACTTTTAAGCACTTTTTTACCAGAATTTTACAAATTCAAGTAGATTTTACAACCAAAGTTGAGGATTTTATTGCACATGACGGACTTAAATTAACCTATGGTAAACAGCCTTTGGGAAATGAAATATTCATTAAAAGTACAAACCTTTTGTTTGAGCAGGGCATTAACGATGTAGATGTTAATATGGGCAAGTGGAGTGGTGTTGAATGTTTTTTTCAAACAAGGCAAGAAGCTTCTATCCCGTTTGATGTTTTTGCTGCAACTTTTTACTTGTTAAGCAGATATGAAGAATATCTACCACATCGGAAAGATGAACATGAACGTTACCCAGCAGAAGAAAGTTTAGCGTTTAAACATCAATTTTTACACAAACCATTAATAGATATCTGGGCGTATAAATTTAAAGATATTTTATTGGAAAAATTTCCTGAAACTGAGCTAAAACAAAGAAGTTTTGAATTTATTTCCACAATAGATGTAGATATAGCTTATTGCTTTAAACATAAAGGTGTGATTAGAACATTTGCGGGTTATTTTAGAGATTTGTCCAGATTTAGATTGCTAGATTTATGGTATAGAACTATGGTAATATTTGGATTTACAAAAGATCCATTTGATACTTTTGAAGAACTGATCAGCTTTCAGAAACAATATGGTATCAAAACTACTTTTTTCTTTTCAGTGGGAGGTTATACAACTTTCGATAAAAATACATCTTCAAGAAATTCAAGTTATCAATCATTGATAAAATCGGTTGCCGATTATGCTCAAGTTGGTTTGCATCCATCCTATTTTTCGTCAAAAGATGAAAGTATATTGCAAAAAGAAAAATTGCGATTAGAATCTATTGTAAACAGGCCTATTGAAAAATCTAGACAACATTATTTGCGATTTGATTTGCCGGAGACCTACCAAAATTTAGTCAACTTAGAAATTAATGAAGATTATACAATGGGTTATGCAGGACATTATGGATTTAGAGCCAGTACCTGTACACCATTTTATTTTTACGATTTAGAGTACGAAATCCAAACACCATTGAAAGTTTTTCCTTTTGCTGTTATGGATGGCACCCTAAAAGATTATTTAAAACTGCCCAATAAAAAATCATTTGAAATAATTATTGATTTGGCCAATCAGGTAAAAAAAGTGGACGGAACATTTATTACCCTTTTTCATAACGATACGTTGAGCAATAGATACAGATGGAGACGTTGGAGAAAAATTTACATTGATATGTTTAAAAAGTTGTCACCATTAACATAAAAACGTATCTCGATGATTAAATATTTAACTAGAAATCAAATAGATATTGATAAATATGATAGCTGTATTTCAAAGTCAATTAATAGCCGTATTTATGCACATAGTTGGTATTTAAATGCAGTTTGTAATGATTGGGATGCCTTGATTTTAGGTGATTATACTACGGTTATGCCACTACCAAAGCGTAAAAAGTATGGTGTAAATTATATTTATCAAGCTCCTTGGATTCAGCAATTGGGATTGTTTTCAAAAAACAAAATAGAATCAAATTTGTGTGAAGAATTCATTCAAAAAATCCCCAGAAAGTTTAAATTGATCGATATAATGTTGAACACGTCTAATGGTTTTTCTAGTAAACATATAACTCCAAGAGATAATTTTGTGCTATCGCTCGAAAATAAAAATCATAAATCATTACAAAAAGGATATTCCAAAGGTAGGAAAAGTAGTATAAAACAAGCCCAGAAACATGGATTGTGCATACGGACTACAACCACAGCAAATACACTTATTGAGCTATTTAAAGAAAATAAAGGGACAACCGTAAAAAAAACGGAACATGAATATTCAGCATTGAGCAATCTTGTTTTAAAAGGACTTCAACTCGGAAAAATATTTGTTTATGAAGTGTTGAACAAAAAAGGCAAACTGATTGGTGGAGCGGTTTTTTTAAAAGATACGAATCGGATTACTTATTTGTTTTCAGCTTTAAACGACGAAGGTCGAGAAAAACAAGCCATGTCTTATTTGATGGATTTTATAATCATAAAATATGCAAATCAGTCGATTATTTTAGATTTTGAGGGTTCCATGATACTAGATATAGCCTCGTTTTACAAAAGTTTTGGTGCAGAGAAGGAAATGTATTTTCACTACAAGAAATATCGACTTTATTAAAATGGTTTAAAAAATTTTTGAATCCAAAGTTCTGTCATAACCAAATGCCAAATTTTTCTAACATTATTCGTTTTTATTATTAAATCAATTTCTTTATTGTCAAAGAAGTTTCTTTTTTTTAATAATGAAATATTTTCTTGTACAAAATCTTTTAACTCACTTTTATACCAATATTCTAACGGCAGGCCAAAACCTTTCTTTTCCATTTTAAAGCAACTTGTTGCTATATACTTTTTAGCAACTTCCTTTAAAATGTATTTATGGGAATGATTTTTAATTTTATACTTAGAGGGTATTTTAAAAGCTAACTCAATTAAATGATGATCTAAAAAAGGAAACCTTCCTTCAATTGAAAAATTCATAGTAAATTGATCTATAGTTCTTGTTTGGTGATTGCTTATATATGATTTTAAGTTGTAATAACTTAAAGCTTCAATATCATCTGTAAAAACTCTATGATTTGGATATATATTTTCCAAAGAATTTATAGGTTTAAGGTTTTTATTATTAAAAAGCTTTCGTTTTTCTAATTCATTGAAAGTACTATGAAAGTGGGTGTAAAAATCAGCAATGGCATTATAGGATGCAATTTTTTTAGCTAAATCCAAACGCTTGTTTATATTTTTAGGAATTAATTTGAATATCGGATTAAATCTTTTCAAGATTTTCCATCCATTTAATTTATCATAAAAATGATAACCAGCAAAAAGTTCATCACCCCCTAATCCGTTTAAAACAACCTTGACGTGATTCTCTGAAACCACTTTTGATAATGCATAATTCGCAGGTAAATGATGATAGGGTTCTTCATAACAAGTAATTATGGTTTCTATGTTATCTATAACTATATCTGGATTCTCATAATGAATTATATGATTAATGTTATTTATTCTTGCAGTGTCTTTTGCCTGGTTTATTTCGTCATATTCGAAATAGTTGTTGTGAAATCCAAGTGTAAAAGCTTTAATATTAGGTTGTAATTTAGAAGCAATGGAAGATATCGTTGTTGAGTCTATTCCACCGCTCATAAATGTACCTACCTCAACATCAGCGTTTAACCTATATTTAATAGAATTATATAAACTTTCATCTAATAAATCAATTGCTTTTTTTTCGGTCATAGAAAAGTCTTGGATACCAATTGGAATATTCCAATACTTTTTTTTAGTGGTTTTACCGGTATGCAAATTTATTCTGATGTAATTAGCAGGTTCTAATGCTGTTATATTTAAAAAGCAAGTATTGGGACGTTGGGCAATTGAATAAGTATAATTTTGAGAAAGACCATTCCAATTAATTTCAGGTTTATATAATTTTGAGTCTATAATTGATTTTATAGTACTACTAAAAATGAACCTTGTATTATCATGAAAATAATACAAGGGTTTAATTCCCATCCTATCCCTAGCCAAAAAAAATTCATTATTTACTGTATCCAGGATTGAAAAAGCGAACATACCATTAAATTTCTGTAACGCTTCCCCCCCCCATGTTAAATAAGCTTTTAATACCACTTCTGTATCGGAATTTGAAATAAAACTATTGCCTAATAATCTTAATTCGCTTCTAATCTCTTTATAGTTATATATTTCCCCATTAAAAATAATCCAATATTTTCCACTTTTGTCAGACATAGGTTGATGTGCATTATAAGATAAATCAATAATTGATAATCTTTTAAACCCTAGAGCAATATTACTTTTTTTATTTATTGCAGTATCTATATGGAATTTAGGAGCATATGGTAAATCTTTATTCTTGATTTTAAGATTGGTATGACTTCCGTAATAAGGTACTGTAGAATCGCTCTTGAGCAAGAAACCTTCATTGTCTGGTCCTCTATTCTGTAAACTATTGGTCATGTTTTTAATGGCCAAAACTTGATTTGATTCACCATTAAATTCTATAATTCCAGCAATTCCACACATTAGTTAACTATATTTTGATTCAAGAGTTGGATATATTTTTCTGGAATTTTTTTATTAAAAGTGATTTTGGAAAAATCTTCAATATACATACCTTTTGGTTTTATGACTTTGCAGGGATTGCCTAATGCAATAGAATTTTTCGGAATATTTTTAGCTACAATGCTCCCTGCACCTATTACTACATTGTCACCAATCGATACACCGGGTAAAATAACACTATTAGAACCAATAAAGACATTATTACCTATTATAATTGGAAGTGCAAAATCATGTTTGGAATGATCGTCATGCGAATGAATTGATGATAACACCCTAGCTCCTGAACCTATACCCACATTAGATCCAAAAACTATACCATTATTGGCTTCAATGTAAATATTGGGGTTGTCTCCAGGGTCACACAAAATCCCTTTTTTTATATTCTGCCCATTAATGATTACTGAGGTAAAATGTACTGGCCATTTGACCTTAGCATTTAGTCTGAGTATTTTTTGGGGAATTAAAAAATGAAAAAACAATTTATAATAAGGTATATAATTAAATTTGGGTCTGTAATATTCGCCGTATACCAAATTTATTATCCACCCAAAAAGGAAAAAGTCTAATCTTTGTTTAAAAGAAACTTTAGCTTTCACTCGTTTAATTTTAGTTAATGTTTGTTTCATCTTTATATGTTTTAAGCAATCCTAAAAAATAAATTAACAATGCGAAATAACCTACACCGCCAATAATTGAAAAAATAAGGACTGTATAAATGATGTTGTTATATATACTGCCAATATAAATAGCAATAAAGTTAACCAATGCCAAAGCAATATTAAAGAATAGTCCAACATGCATTTTATTAATAATAACAATCAATGAACTAATAGGTGAAAAAGCTGCCTGCCCCAATACAAAAAAGGAAAGTATAAGAATATACATAGTCAAATTATCCCAATCTTTATTAAAAAAAATATCTAATAAATAAATACCTAGAGTATTAATAATTAATAAAATACCCAACATGATTAAAATGTTGGTGAAGGCAACTTTTTTCGTAAAATTATGTAATTTATGTTTTGCATGATTAAAATATTCAGATGCTTTTTGAAAATATACCTGCGAAATTGACGATGAAATAATAAATAGAGGTACAGATACTACTTTTAAACTTAAAGCATAAACGCCTGATTGAGCAACTGAAAAATATGCCAATATCAGTATAGGCAGAATATAATTGGCAATGCTGTTAATTACACCAGATGGAAAAGCAAAACGTAAAATATTTTTATGGTTTTTTATAGTTTCTTTAAAAAGTTTCATGTTAGGTTTTCCAATGATTTTCTTTGAAGTTAGGTAATAAAACAAAAAAGTTATAAACACCGCACCCGAATAACCGTATATAAGTCCGTTTTCGCTAATATAAAATAAAAAGAACTGAAATAAAACTGTACAAATAGAAAGTAAAACACGGGCATTGGCAATATTTTTAAATTTTGATTTCCTTGTGGCATAAGACTCTAACAACTTAGAATTTGATAAAAACAAGGAACTAACACTACTGTATAGTAAAATAGTGTAAGTTATGGCATGTTCTAGAAAAAAAGCTCTGAAAAAAATAAAAAATATGAGATAAAAAAAACTAATTAATGCAATAATGACCAATATGGCATTTACCATATTTTCACTTTTTTTATCAGATTTATCTGTAATAACTATGTATTCTAATTTAAGGCTGTTTATAATGGTTAAAATACTTACAAAACTTAAAAAAACACTATAGGTGCCATAAAGTTCAGGTGCATAAATTTTTGCTAAAAATAAGGCTCCAATAACATTCACAATCTGGGCAATAACAGTTCCGCTAAATAGTGTTGCTATATTTTTTTGAAAAGATGTTGAAAAAAAAGTTTTATAATTTAGTTTCACTAATGTTTTTCTTTGTGTTCAAAGATAAATTAAAGAATTCACAAAACATTAAATTGAATTTTCAAATTACGAGCCACAAATTTTTATCTTTGGATTTTTAAAAGTATCATATTGAACTCAAATATTAAACACGTTTTTTTCGATTTAGATCATACTTTATGGGATTTTGAAACAAATTCTGCTCAGGCATTTGAATTTATTTTTAAAGAGAGTAATGTAAATATAAATATTGAGGACTTTTTATTCCATTATAAACCTATTAATTTTAGGTATTGGAAAATGTATAGGGAAGAACGGGTAAGTAAAAAAGTACTACGGTACAATCGTTTAAAGGAAACATTTGATTTAATGTCCTATAAAATTTCCGATGACCACATTAATCATTTAAGTACAACGTACATAGATAATTTACCAAATTATAATGTACTTTTTGATGGAACAACCGAGATTTTAAACTATTTATTGCCCAAATACAAATTACATATTATTACCAATGGGTTTGAAGAAGTGCAAACCAAGAAAATGAAAACTTCAGGTATCTTACACTTTTTTGACAAGATTATTACTTCGGAAAGTGTAGGTGTAAAAAAGCCAAATCCTAAAATTTTTAATTATGCGTTGCAACTAGCTGAAACCGACGCTGCAAATAGTATTATGATAGGTGACAACTACGAAGCAGATATCTTAGGTGCACAACGGGTAGGTATGCAAACTATTCATTTTAGAGATTGCAATGAAACTACTTGCGATGGTACAATAAATATAACGGATCTTCTAGAAATTAAGCAATATCTTTAAATCAGTTATCTTTATCGTTTTAATTCCAATTGAATGAAGCGGTATATAACATACTTTCTAAGTAGCATCGTAATTACAACAATATTGTCATGTACCAGCAATGTTGACTTCGACCAGATTAATAATATAGAAATCAATCAAAATTTTTCTTCACCTTTTATCTATTTTAATATTGATCAAAACAGGTTTTTGAATGCTAATGGCAGTTCCGAAATACCTACAATAACGGACATTAGTGTTTTCGATATTTTTGATACCGATTATGTTCAAGATAATCTGGTAAAGGCAAATTTTAATTTTGAAATTGAAAACACTTTTAATCGGAATTTTGAACTGGAACTTTCGTTTTTAAATGCAGACAATGCCATTACAAACAGTTTTGTAATAAATGTTCCAAATAACAGTAAAGTTACGCACCTTCAGGTTTTTGAGGGTTTGGATTTACTTTCTTTAAAATTTTCTCAAAAGCTGAGAGTGTCCGTTAATTTGCAACCAAGTTCAAATTCAAGTATGCTTTCTGAAGATGCTGAAATGAAGCTCATAATAAAATCATCTGCTAACCTTATATTTAAAGTAAATTGATGCAATTACAGAAATATATAGTGTGCTTTTTAAGTTTTATTATATTTCAAAGTTATGCTCAAAATAAAAAATTTCTTTACGGAAATATTGAGATACCACAGTCTCTATTGTTAAATCCTGGAGCGGAGGTGGACTATAAAAAACATATCGGCATTCCTTTGCTGTCTGGTTTATACCTAAATGTAGGCTCAAATAATTTGACCGTTAAAGATATATTTGCTGATGATGGCATAGATATAAATGACAAAATAAGGAATCATCTTTTTAGAATGAAATCAACTGATTTTTTTACGGCTAACGAACAAATTGATGTAATTAATATAGGATATAAATTAGAAAATAATAGAGATTATTTAAATTTTGGCTTTTATCAGGAATTCGATTTTATAGCTTATTTTCCCAAAGATCTGGCAGTACTATTTTATCAAGGAAATACCGACATTAACGGAAATATTGAGTTAAATACCAATAGAAATATTAAACATCTTAATTTTAAAGGGGAAGCTTTTGGTGTATTCCATGCAGGTATTTCAAGAAAGATAAACAACCAACTCAATATCGGAGCTAGGGTAAAATTATATTCGGGAATTTTTAATGCTCAATCAATTAAAAACAAAGGAAGTTTTACTACTATGTTGGGTACTGATAATATCTACAGACATCAATTACAAAACCTAGATTATAGATTTCAGTCATCAGGATTACTTGAAGATGACCAACTAAGTATTTCTGCAAATAATATTTTAAGTAATTTATTTCTAGGGGGCAACTTAGGTTTGGGTTTTGACTTGGGGTTCACCTATAATTTAAACGAAAAAACGAAAATTTCAGCCAGTATTTTAGATGTTGGTTTTATTGCCTATTCAAATAATGTTACCACTTATACAAACAAAGGCGATTATTCATTTGAAGGTATTGGTCTGCTTTTTCCTGAAAACGATCCCGTTCCATATTGGGAGAATTTAATCGTAGATTTTGATGAGCAAATTAAAAGAGAAGGGAACAGTAAAACGTATGTTTCTTTACCATCTGCAAAATTAAATGCAGGTTTACAATATGGTTTTGGCAAAAAAATAAGAAAATTGCCACCAATTATAGATTGTCATGCCAATAATGGATTTTCATTGTACAATTATCAAAATGAAGTTGGTGTTCAATTATACAGTATATTCAGACCTAAATTGCCCCAAACTGCGGCTACATTGTTTTATGCCAGAAGGGTAAATAATTTTTTACGGGCTAAAATAACATATACTGTTGATAGTTATTCTTTTTCTAACATAGGTCTAGGATTTTCTACAAGAATTAATAAATTTAATTTTTATGCTTCCGCCGATAATCTTTTGGGTTATGCTGATTTTTACAATTCAAAAAAAATGTCGCTCAGTTTAGGGGCAAATTTAATTTTTGACTAAAATTATCCTTATATTTATCAACTAAATTTTATACTATGAAGATGAAATCGTTATTATTTGTCCTAGTACTTTTTATTTCAAATGGCCTTATCGGGCAATCGTTAAATGAATACAAGTATGTAATTATACCTTCAAAATATGATTTTCAAAAGTCGGAAGATCAATATCAGTTAAATTCTTTGACCAAGTTTTTATTTGAAAAAGAAGGGTTTGAAACTGTTTATGCAAATCTTGAATTACCGGCTGAGATTTCAAACAACCCTTGTTCTGCATTAACGGCAAAGGTTAATAACGAATCCAATATGTTTACGACCAAATTGGTTATTGAGTTGGTTAATTGTAAAAACCAAAAAGTATTGGTTACCGATGAGGGTAAAAGTAAAGAGAAAGAATACAAAAAGGGCTATCAAGAAGCATTACGTGAGGCATTTGAGGATGTAATAGCTCAAAATTATAGTTTTTCCAAGAGTAATATGCTTCGACCTGCAGAAGAACAAGTAGTTGAAGAAGAGCCAGAAGTAATTGAAATAATAGAAACTTCTGAAGATGAAACTACTGACGAAATTGGTATTACCGAGATGGTAGAAGTTGAAGAAACCATTGAGACGGAAGAGACCAATATCAATAATAAGGCTGAGCCAGAGTTAACAATATTGTATGCCCAGGCAAATAAACTGGGATACCAATTGGTGGACAGTTCACCAAAAGTGGTTTTTATATTGTTAACATCGAGCATAAAAAATGTTTATATACTCAAGAATAAGAACGGAATGGTTTATAAACAAAATGGAACTTGGGTGGCGGAGTACTTTAATGG
The DNA here is from genome assembly GCF_034296135.1 of Aureibaculum koreense. NCBI lineage: Bacteria > Pseudomonadati > Bacteroidota > Flavobacteriia > Flavobacteriales > Flavobacteriaceae > Aureibaculum > Aureibaculum koreense. The sequence continues at coordinate 72,096 of NZ_JAXKVV010000003.1, read as the reverse complement.
AACTGAATTGGTAAAAGAGTCGTTGAATATAAAGTTTTAGCAACCATAATTAGATTTTTTCTAACAAATAGAACGGTCTAATAACCATATTTATCTTTCCAACGTTTTTTTAGAAATTCCCTAAAGCTATTTTCTCTACTGTTATTACCCGGGTCGTAGAGTTTTGTATTTTTAATTTCATCAGGTAAAAATTCTTGATCAATAAAATTATTATCATAATTATGGGCATATTGATAGTCTTTACCATAATCCAGATCTTTCATTAATTTGGTTGGGGCATTTCTCAAATGTAATGGTACGGATAAATCTCCAGTTTGTTTTACCAATTGTTGGGCGTTGCCTATGGCCATATAAGAAGCATTACTTTTTGGGGAATTTGCCAGATAGACCGCACATTGACTTAATATAATTCTCGATTCAGGGTTGCCGATTACCGAAACAGCTTGAAAAGTAGAAGTTGCCAGCATCAAGGCATTTGGGTTGGCGTTCCCAATATCTTCGGATGCTAAAATGACCAATCGTCGGGCAATGAATTTTACATCTTCGCCGCCCTCAATCATTCTTGCCAACCAATAAACCGCTGCGTTGGGGTCACTGCCACGAATGGATTTTATAAAAGCGGAAATAATGTCATAATGTTGTTCGCCCGTTTTATCATAACGAACCGTATTATTTTGGACTTTCTCCAGCACTTTATCGTTTGTAATTACTACGGGATCATCTTCTGTATTGACGATCAACTCAAAAATATTCAACAATTTTCTTGCATCACCACCTGATAGTTGTAATAGTGCATCAGTTTCTTTTAACTTTATTTTCTTTTTAGAGATAATTTCATCTTCAGCAATTGCCCTATCCAATAAAGCAATTAAATCAACTTTATCAAAAGAATTTAAAATATAAACCTGACATCGAGAGAGTAGTGCAGGAATGACTTCAAAACTTGGGTTTTCAGTAGTAGCTCCAATTAATGTAACCCAACCTTTTTCAACCGCCCCTAACAAAGAATCTTGTTGTGATTTGCTAAAGCGATGTATTTCATCAATGAATAAAATAGGATTTTTCGTAGTAAATAAACCGCCACTTTGTTTAGCTTTGTCAATAACTTCACGTACATCTTTAACTCCAGAATTTATCGCACTAAGCGTGTAAAAAGGCCGTTTAGATTCTTCTGCAATTATATTCGCCAATGTGGTTTTACCAATACCTGGGGGTCCCCATAAGATAAGTGACGGAATGACACCTCTTTTAATATGAGCGGTTAAAGCTCCGTTTTTACCGACCAAATGTTGTTGACTTATATAATCGTCTAGAGTTTTTGGTCTTATACGTTCTGCCAGCGGTGCATTCATAATACAAATTTAGTGAAAAGGAGTTATTAAGTTATTAGTTAATGGGTTATTTGTTTTTTAGTCTTTGGTCATTAGTTCTTGTTTGCCCTCCATAGCCTTGGCGAATGAGGGTCATTGTGAGGAGCATAAACAAAATACTATAGGATTATTTTAATTTTATATGCGACGTCGCAATCTAATTTATATTACTACTGATTCTATTGATAAAACCAATTGATAACTACAACACCAGCTTTTACCCTGACAATTTGTACCTTTATCTTTAATTGGACATATTTTTGAATATAGAATAAACACAATTTAATATCCGAATCAGTTCCCTCTCCTTTGGGGAGGGTTGGGGAGGGGCTTCATTATGGATTTAAAGGAAGAACATACACAATTCAAATTTTCGCCAATGGTAATTGCCATTCCATTGTATTTTGTCTTGTTTTTGTGGATTGTCTTTTGGGTTGAAGGTAATTACAATTTATACTTCACAAAATATGGTTTATATCCACAAACGTTAAAAGGATTACGAGGCATAATATTCTCGCCCTTTATTCATAGTGGTGTAAAGCATTTGTTCAATAATTCAATTCCTCTTTTTATTTTAATGACCGCCCTCTTCTATTTTTATAGAGAAATAGCTTTTAAAGTGCTTATTTATGGAGTATTATTAAGTGGATTATTAACATGGATTATTGCCAGGCCATCGTATCACATAGGAGCTAGCGGTATTGTTTATTTACTGTTCAGTTTTATTTTATTTAGCGGGATGATTCGCAAATATTATCGATTAATTGCAGTATCGCTAATTGTAATTTTTCTTTATGGAAGTATGATTTGGTATGTTCTGCCTATAAAAGATGGTATTTCTTGGGAAGGACATTTGTCAGGATTTTTAGTAGGAATATTGTTTTCAATTATTTATAGAAAGCACGGACCGCAACCTTTGAAATACGAATGGGAAGAAGAAAGTTTGGAAGAAAATGGCGATTTTTTTATTTATGATGAAGACTATGAAGAAGAATAAGTTCTTCATTTTCCTTTCCGCAGTTTTAATAATGTCTATTAAGGATTACTCCTGCAAACTTATCCGTTGTCTAACAACCTCATACAACGCCACTCCACATGCTACAGAAACATTTAATGAAGCAATATCACCGAGCAAAGGTAATTTTGCTTTAGCATCGGCTATCTTTAAAATTGAGGGAGATATGCCTTTATGTTCAGAACCCAGAATTAATGCTGTAGGTTTATTAAGTTCGACTTCATAAATGGTACCATCTGTTTTTTCGGTAATAGCAACAATTTGAATTCCTTCAGCTTGTAAAAAGTAAATAGCATCTAATAAATGATTCACTTTACAAATAGGTATTTTAAATGCAGCACCAGCAGATGTTTTAATGGCATCCGCATTTAAAGGAGCACTACTCTGATTAGGAATAATAACAGCATCCACTCCAGTACATTCAGAGGTTCGTAAAATTGCACCAAAATTTCTTACATCGGTAATTTGATCTAATAAAAGATATAAAGGATTCTCTTTTGTATTGGAAGCAATAATATCTTCTAAACTGTAAAAATCAACAGCCGAAATTTTACCAACAACACCTTGGTGATTTTTATTTTTAGAAAGATGGTTTAATTTTTCAATAGGCACATAACTTGACGATATATTATGTTGCTTAATTAATGTATTCAATTCAGAAAATAGATGTCCTGTCAATCCTTTTTGAATATAAATTTTCTCTAAGGTTTGTCCAGCATTAATGGCTTCAATGATGGCTCTAATACCAAAGATGTTCGAGGTTTCTTGCATGAGACAAAGGTAAGAAATTTAGGCATAAAAAAAACCACCTGCGAGAGGTGGTTTGGCTTAGAGTCAAGTATAAATTGCTTAATCTAATTAATTTGAAAGCCAGTAGAACTGGAAGCACCATAATTACCTTGGGCCGATGCGTAAACATTTCCTCCTACCGTCAACGTAAAAGAGCCTCCAGGAGAACTTAATCCATCTCCAAATGCATCATTTACTATTAATGTATAGCATCTACCAGCACATAAAGTAACAGGGATACTAGCAGATGGTTCTCCGTCAATCCATGGAGAACTGGGTCCAGATACGACAACCCCGCCCAATACATCACGTATTTCATAAGAAACCTCACTTGCCCAATCATCAAAATCAAAGTCCAAAGTACCAGAAACCTCAGTGGAGCATGCACCGCTTGGGGTTTGAAAGTAGGTTAACGTGGTTTCCGAATTGGCCGTTATACCCTCTGGCGGGTCTAAGCTCATCACAACATCATTAAAACAGTCTAGGTTCGTATCGCTCAGCTCTACTGTAAAAGTGCCTTTGTTCGTACCACTTGGAATAGTTACAGAACTTGGAACACTATAGGATCCTGTTGGAGCACTGGAACCGTCAACGGTAATATTAAAAGTTCTATCCGATGTAGCGGTTTTTGTTGCATATACATTTATGTCTATGGTCGAACTTCCATCTGGAGTTACGCCAGTTGAGTATGTGGAGTTTGCAAAAGACGCATAATCCAGTGAAGATTCAAACTGGTCTTCCTCACAGCTATTGAACAATGCTACTGACAATAATATCAAAAAGATATTTTTTATATTTTTCATAAATAAAATTTTAAGTTAATAAATATCTAGTTTTGATCGGCTTCCGTTAAAAATGGGTTCGCGTCAATTTCTTGTTGCGGGATTTTATATATCCAATCATTATTAACCGAAGGTTTATCTTGCATAAACCCGGCTCCGTATATTACCAGAGAAGCACCGGAATTAGTGTGGTCAATACCCTCGTCCCATCTAATTTTATCATGATAGCCAAAACCTTCGCCCCATAATTCCACGCGTCTCTGAAACTTAATTTGATCCATAAGTGCTTGTTGCGTAGCAAAATCCGTTTTATCGAAATCTGTATCCCTAGCGGAACCCAGGATATCTAGGGCATTTTGAGCACCAGTTATATCATTTAGCATCGCTTTTGCTTCTGCTTCTATCAAAACCATTTCAGAGGAACGCATATAAAGTACATCATCTGGACTGTTAGTTCCCGGATTGCTTTGTTTGAATTTCACATTCATGTACGGATGTGTATTATGAGCGGGAGTAGCCCCGTATTCTGCTATGATTGCAGCTTTAGCGGCATTAAATGAAGCTGCATCATCATAATTTGGATCTGTCAGATAACTTCCTCCTTGACCGTTATAAGCGGCAGAGTTTGTATTTGGTGCCATTGGCAACCATGCTTTATTTCTATAATCGGTTGCGGGAATAGCATCGTACAGCTCATTATTTATCATCTTGTTATTGCCCCTGCATTCACCACCATTGAACATAAAGGAAATATAGTAAAAATATGCTGCAAAGAAATTTGATTCGGTATCGATTATACGACTTCCCCAAATAACTTCTGACAAGTCAACAGAGTTAAATCCAGATTGCCAACCATCCTCGTTCAACAACGGAAAACCATCTCTGGCCAAAGCGGCATTTGTCGCCGCGGTTGCCCAATCGCCTTTAGATAATGCAATACGTGCTTTTATTCCGTAAGCTGCATTTAACGATATATGCGATTTATCAGCAGGAGCACTGGCATTGGTCAAATAAGTAATAGCTTGATCTATATCCGATTCTATCTGGTTATATACCGCCTCAACGGTAGCACGGGGGCCACCTTCATATGGAGCACCCTGTTCTAACAATAATGGCACACCTGGGTCGCTTGATGGGTTTCCGATAAGATACCCTTTGGCAAAAGTGGTAACCAACCTCCAGTACGACCAAGCACGATATGCATGTGCCTGACCCAAGATATTGTTCAGTTGTGGTGTTTCCGCAAAATCTGAAGCAGCAACACCGTTAATTAATGCATTTGAAGTTTCTACAAAATGGTAACGTTGAAACCAAAAGTTAAAAACCGTTGTAGAACTGGCATTGGTGTGCAAAAGCCATTGTGCATCCGCTTTCATCCAATTAAACCCGGGACCGGTGTGAATGACCTCTCCCGAAATAAAATCCAAAGAAGGTAAAAAATGGCTTTCGCCGTTCCTGCTCCCCGAAGACCCTTCTAATTGTGCCGAATACATCTGTCTATGAAGACCATTTAATACAAGTTCCATATTGTCCGGACTTGAAAACGCTGCCGCCTCTGAAATAGAATCCGTTGGGACCGTATCGAGGTAAGTTTCTTCACAACTGTACGTTACTATTAACGACACTGTCAATAATAATATATAAATTTTTCGTATCATTTTATTTAATATTATATTTTTCATATTTTTTTTAGTTAAAAACTAACATTAACACCCACAGATATTACCCTGTTCGGATTATAATCATTACCAGCAGGTGTACCTGCAAGATTGTACTGTGGGTCTAAACCGGTTCTTTTAGCAAGCAGGAACAGGTTTTCGCCAGAAATAAATATCCTTAGTTTGTCCGCACCTATTTTTTCAACAACTTGATTGCTCAAATTGTAGGCTAAATTCACATTTCTAAGGGCTAAAAAGTCAGAATCCGTTAACCATCTCGATGACAGTCTTGCGGATAAGTTTTGATCTCCATTTTGCAAACGGGGTACATTGGTTATATCCCCTGGTTGTTTCCAAGCATTTAAAGCATCAGGGTGCAACGATGCACCATAAGTACCTTCATGCATCATATCCGCATAACCGTAGTCCAATATTTTTCCACCGATTTGGTAGGTAAACAAGAAGCTAAGGTCAAGGTTCTTATAACTAAAGCTATTTGTTATAGACCCTATAACATCGGGAACGGTATTTGTATCTATATAACCTTTTCCGGCCTCTTGCCAATCATTTGTTACTGCATGGGTGCCATTATCATTTAAGATAGGGATACCTACATTTCCATCATCATCCTCTTCGTACATGTAATACAAAGCATCTCCATTGCTAGGATCTACCCCTGCAAAATCATAAATGAAAAAATCATACCTCGAACGTCCCACATCCCAACGTTTAGAACCTGTTACAAATGGATCCGGTAATGCTGTGATTTCATTTTTTAAAGTTGAAGCCTGTAGCCCTAAATCCCATGAGAAATTATCAGTTTCTACAATTCGTGCATTTAAACCAAGTTCAAAACCTTGATTGAACATATCCCCAATGTTATTAGGTGCTTCAATTTGACCTTCGGACGCAGCTATAGGAACATTGTATAAAAGATCGGAAGAAACCTTTTTATAAAACTCAAACGAACCCGATAAACGGTTGTTAAATAATCCAAACTCTAGGGCAACATCCCAACTCTCTGAGTTCTCCCAACGCAAATCCGCATTACCTGTTGAACTCCAAAAAAGACCAGGAGTACCTGCATTTGGAAGTATACCATATAAAGGCTGAGAGATGTAATAATTTCTAGTTAAATCATCATTTAACAAATTGTCATTTCCAACTTGCCCGTAAGAACCTCTTAATTTTAAATTATTTACAAAGGAGACATTTTTCATGAAATTTTCTTGACTAATTCTCCAAGAACCGCCAACAGAATAGAAAGTACCCCATTTATTATTGGTAAAAACGGACGAACCGTCCCTTCTAACAGATCCGCTTAAATAATATTTATTATCGAAGTTATAGTTAAGTCTGGCAAAATACCCTTCAAGTTTATAATCAGTCCTACTACCATCAGCAGACAATATTACAGAAAAGTTGTCCAATTCATAGATGCCTGTTGCGGTTTCAGTTTCTTTAAATGTTCTTTGTCTTTGAAAAACTCTGTTAAAGCTTTCATGACCTAAGGTGACATCTAAATTATGGTTGCCAAAAGATTTGTTGTAAGTGATTATTTGGTTGAAATTCTCAACGGTTCGCGTAAAACTGGTTTGATCCAACCTGCCATTTGGCTGACCATCACCAACTATAGGGTTCTCATAACTTTGGTTAAGACTGTTTTGAATGTCTTGCCCGTATATTACACTAACTTTTAAACCTTCTGTTAAAGTAAAATCAGCGTTAAACCTGTAGCCGAAGTTGTTTCTCTTTGTGAGTTCGTTATTTAAAATAGCCTCTTCCAAAGCGTTACGACCAATAAGTGTAGGCCTTGATTGAATACCCAACTCAGAGATACCTTCGCCCCTGTCCCATCGGGCATTGCCCTCTTCATTCCTAATGATTTGATTGGTAGCCGGATCTAATAAAAAAGGCGAATAAATGGATCCCATGTCTTTTGCAAAACCGAAAACGTTTGCCGCAAAAGAACCTCTTGAAGGAGGGCCTGTTGTTTTTTCAGTTGCAAAATTAACGCTACCTCCTAAAGACAACCACTTGGTCGGCGTAAAATCGGCATTTAAACGACCTGTGGTCCTTTTGTAATCACTTTCAATAACATACCCTTTTTCTTTTAGGTCTGAAACCGAGAAAAATATATTACTGTTTTCCCCACCACCGGATACACTTAAGGAATTACTTTGCCTACTGCCCGTTCTTTCCAAGGCATTATACCAGTCTAAATCCTCCGCTATAACACTTGCATTGGGATTGATATTTCCATCTACGCCAACTATTTGGTCATTGGGAACATTGAAAGGGTTTCTGCCCAAACGATTAAAAAGGGTGGCCGAGGCCTCAGCGGCGGGATCTGCAGTTGCTTGAGGACCGGGAGAATTTTTATAAGCTTGCCACATGAGTTCGTAATACTCCGCTGGACTAGTTGCATCGTACTCATCAATACCTTTGGTAATCAATCCGTATTGACTTGTAGCATTAACGGAAACACGAGAACCTTTCTTTCCTTTTTTGGTGGTAATTATAATTACACCATTTGCGGCACGAGAACCATAAAGAGACGTTGAGGCGGCATCTTTAAGAACGGTTAACGACTCAATATCATCTTGGTTTATGGTATTCAAACCTCCTTGGAAATCTATACCATCCACAATAATAAGAGGGCTAGTACTTCCGTTTAATGTTCCAACACCTCTTATTACTATGCCAGGAGATGATCCCGGTTGTCCGGATGCCGAGAGGAATTGAACACCGGTAACATTACCTTCAATAGCCGCAATGGGAGATGTCAATGACCTTAATTCTAAATCCTCAGAACTAACAACTTCTGCAGAACCCGTAAAGGCTTCTTTAGTTGTTGTACCATAAGCCACAACGATTACCTCATCCAACAAATTGTCGGATTGCATTATAATATTGATAGTGCTGGATGAACCAACAGCTACCTCTTGTGTGGCCATACCTACAAAACTAAAAACAAGTATATCGCCTGTTTTTGCTTCGATGGAGTAGTTGCCATCAAAATCGGTATCGGTACCAGTTACAGTACCTTTAATAATAATACTTACACCAGGTAAAGGACCTGTGTCATCTGAAACAGTACCTGTTACCGTCTTTTCTTGTGCAAACGTAAGTTGCACTACTAACGCCAATAATAGCGTTAGAAATCCACTAAACTTTGTTTTCATATTTAATTATTTGAATTAATTTTGCCAAAAGTCATAATAATTTGTTAAAGAACCAAATTTTTAACTAAAAAAGTTAACGTAAAGTTAATATATTGTTAAATATTTTATAATTTATTTAACATAATGATGCATTATTAGCAATTTGGTTGCTTAAAATTTTAGAAAAAATCAACAATGCTTAAAGAGAAGCAAGAATTATCAAAAAAAATCATTTGATTTTTCAAGATCTACTATTATGATAATCCTATTTATTATATGTTAAAAACTCGTTTTAAATTATTAAAACGAGTTTTTAGTATTAACCTTTAATGTTTTTTACTTTACAAAAAACAAATCAACTAGTTAAATGTTGGTAAGTTAGAATCATCAGCTCTAGCGGGTGCAGTACTAATATCAAAATGTGGTACAACACCTGTTGGGTCTGCAGTTACACCACCAAAAGTATATAATTCTTCTTCAATTACCTGCAACTCGGTAGCGGGTACAGGGAAGTGTCTAAAAGTTCCAACTTGCAGTTGATTCGTTCTTCTTCTGTCAAAGAATCCTGTTCCACAAGCTGAATTGAATAATTCTACATAACGCTCATAAAAAATGGCGTCCATTATTTCCATTTTAGATGCACTCGCAGCTAGAGGAGCTAAATTCCCTCTAGTTACTCTTGAACTTTCATTAACGGTTGTTACTGCATCTCCAAGTTCATCTAATCTAGCTTGTGCTTCAGCTAATAACAATCTATTATCCTCGAGCATAAATGATTTAAGTTGCTTAGAATCTGCACCATCTGAAAAGTTGTCATCATTTGCATAACGCATACTTATATAATGAGAAAAATGAAACTGACCTCTAGCAGGGAAGAAGGCAATGTTTGCTCTGAATTCAAAATCTTTACCAATTCCAACTCTAGCATCAGGTGTGGTCATTTCTGGGTTAGCTAAGACTGCACCAGGGGTTGCTGGATAGAATTCTGGTTGACTAGGGTCTAGTAAATTTACAACTCTCATGTCTAATCGTCCTCCAAAAGTTCCAAAACCATTTGGTGTTTCGCTAAAAACAAAAACATTACTCCACCAAATTACTCCATTGTCCCCAGTAGGTCCAAAATCTTCTGTTATACCATTTTGGGTAAGGGTTTTTATAGTGTTCCAGTCAATGGCATTAGTCTCATCTTGAAATCTTGCTGATTGAACAATAAATCTTGCTTTAAAAGAATTACAGAACTTTATTAAATCTGCACTAGTAGCTGTAATTCCATTAATGAAATTGTCAGTTATTGTGAAATCGTTACTTGAAGCCAAAGCTATGCAAGCATCTAAATCTGTTATGGCTTGAGCAATTAATTCATTGTATGGAACAAATGGTAATTTTTGTGAAAGGTCTGTATTCTCATCAACAATAAAACCTTTTTCAAAAAGTAATCCCAAATAACCATATGCAAGACCTCTTAAAAAATGTGCAGAAGCCTTAACCTGAGGTGTTCTGTCTACACCGCTTTCAATCCATTCAATACCGTCGTTATTTATGGCACCTAAAACATCATTTGCAGACGATATAGATGCATAATTACCTTGCCATGGTTGCTCAACAACGTTTGCGTCTGCCCAAGATGCAGCATTAAGCATTGGGTTTCTTGGCTCCCATGATAAAGATCTCATTCCATAGTTACCCCAAGAAGCAGTTCCATGATCAGCGGCAACCGCCAAGGCTGCATACGTATCTCTATTATTGGCTTGCCACCAAGTTGTATATCCTCCACCTATAACGGCATTTAAATCGGAACCTACAGCTAATACCTGTTGTGTATCCGGATTGTTAAGGTTTTTAACCGCATCTATGTCATCAGCACATGATGTAAACATGAGTATAAAACTCATGTATATGATATTATTTAATTTTAATATTTTCATTTTGTTTTTTTTTAAAAGTTTAACTGTAGAGAAAAGCTATACGATTTTGTAGTAGGGTAGGGAAAGTTATCTACCTTAAATACATTAGGGTCACCACCAGGTGTATTTGCATCATTACCAAGACCATTAGTATCTCTACTAGTTAAATCTGATCTGGATGCTTCAGCTTGATTTGTAATTTCAGGATCGAAACCAGTATAGTCAGACCAAGTAATTAAGTTTCTTCCAATGAATCCTATTCTCATACTCTCAATAAAGTTACCAATATTACCCATATTTTCACCGTCAAGTGTATAGTAAAGAGAAAGTTCTCTCAGTTTTACAAATGACCCATCTTCTATAAACCCAGAACTTGGATTGCCAGTATTATAGAGTCCTGCATAGAAACTAGCTGGAACTTGTGAATTTGCAGAAACTGCATGTCTTGTATCGCGATATAACCATTGATTGGTTCTATTATAAATATCACCACCTTTTTTCCAGTCGAACAGTGTATAAAATGAGAAATTTTTATATTTTAAAGTCGTATTTATACCCATTCTAAAATCTGGAGTAACATCACCAATCACGAAAAAGGCATTTCCTGCATCATCAACTCTTGCGACAGGGGTCGAACCGGTTGCCGCATCAACTACATAACCCTCAGCATTTACTTGGTAATCACTAGGATTAAGACCTGCTGGCAAATCTGATAAAGATGTAATGAAATCAGTACCATACATAATACCAAAGTTTTGGCCTTCTTCTACTCTAAAGAACGTTGTGTTCTGTGTTCCTGGCCCTGTGAGGTACGATGGCACATCTAGACGGGTAATTTTTTGCTTAGACTTGTCCCAAACAATTCCCAAATTCCATGAAAAGTTCTCATTTCTGATAATATCATAGTTTAAAGAAGCTTCAAGAGTTGTACCTTCTATTTCTCCGGCATTTCGCCACTGAGAACCAAAACCTGTAGCCGCTGATAATGGTACATTAAGAATTTGATCATCCGTTACTGCTTTAACATAGTTAAATTCAAAATTAAAACGATCTAAAAAATCTATATTAATACCTAACTCTAGCTCACCTGTTTTTGCAGGTTTTAATTGATTATTTCCTATAGTAGACTTAGTAGCCGCTCCATTTCTTAATGTGAATGTTTCAAACCTCATTTCATAGGTTGGTCTTATACCGGCTGTACCATACGATGCTCTTAATTTTAATTCTTGAACACCTGGAATTTCGAAGTCCTCAGTTAATCTGTAAGCTAAACTTGCTCTAAAATAATTAGCCCATCTAGTGTCTGGGCCAAATAAAGAAGATCCTTCGCGTCTTACAACCCCACTAAAAATATATTTCTTTTTGTAATCAATATCAGCAATTGCAAAATAACTATCTGATATGATAGTCTGAGATTCAGAAGCTAAAGCGGGTCTGTCTTTAATATTGTCTAATGAACGAATACCAGAAACAGATAAATTATAACCTTCTGCATTATTAAAGTCACTTCGATATCTTTCATTTAAATAACTTAATCTTAAGTTTAAATTAAAAGCGTCATCAGCACCAAAAGCTCTAGAGAATAATGCATTAAACCTTACATTTTGTGCACGACCGTTGAAATTGGATCTTTGAATAAATCCTATATTTTGAGCCTGTCCATCAGGAGTATCAGATAAAAAGCCTTTAGGAATATAGTTTTCAAAGGTGTTATTTTCATAGTCGTAAGAATAGGATCCGCTTAAAGTTAGCCAAGGCATAACTTTGTAATCTAACGCTACATTACCTAAGACTCTGTTTCTTCTTTCTTCTCTGTCATTATTCGCCAAACTATAAAGTGGGTTTCTATTATTACCATCAATAGTATCAAAATCATAATTGTAAGGCGAGCCATCTTCTTCATTTGGAGCTAACAAATCATGTATTGGCTCTGTCATTAATGTAGAGAAAAGAACATTCCCTGTAGAACCAGCATTAATTCCAGCATCTCTTCTTGAATTACCATAAAATAGCGACGTTTTCAAGTTTAGTTTCTCAGATATTTTGTTGTCTAAATTTAATCTAAAATTATCTCTTCTATAACTATCAACTTCTTTAAAAATTCCTTCATCTTCAAGCCTTGAATAAGAGAATAAATATCTCGAATTTTCACTACCTCCATTCACAGACGCAAAGTGTGAATTGAATTGACCTGTTTGAAAGACTCTATCTTGATTGTTATATAAGGGGCTACCAGATGGATAAGGATTATCAGCAAACCCATCAGGATCAAGTTGTCTTGAACCTGTTGATAAGTCAAAATTAGAACCATCAGGAAGCATTAAGAATTGATGTGTTGTCGCTAAGTCATATTCCGCATTCACTTTTCTCCAACCAACTTCAGATCTATAGGTAACATTAACTTTATCACTATATTTACCGCGTTTAGAAAATATTTGGATAACACCATTTGCTGCTCGAGATCCGTATAATGAAGCTCCTGCTGCACCTTTGGCTACCTCAATGCGGTCAATGTCTTCTGTGTTTACATCAGCTAGTCCACCTTCCAAAATCACGCCATCTAATATAATTAATGGGTTTTGACCGGTGGCTATTGAATTTGCGGTTCTTAGCTGAATGTTAACATCACCTCCAGGTTGTCCTCCTGAAGGAGAAACAGATACACCTGAAATTTTACCTTGAAGAGCTTGACCTGCTGATGCTGCTGGAACATTATCTAGAAGCTCGTTGTTCACTTGTCCTAAAGAAAAACTAAGTTCTTTAATAGACTTTCCTGAAGCACTCCCTGTAACAACCACCTCTTCAAGTATATTGTCTGCTTCCAAAACTACATTGATGGTGTTAGAAGCACCTACGGTAATTTCTTTTTTGCTCATACCAATAAAGCTAAACGAAAGCACATCACCTTCTTTAGCCTGTATTGTATATCTACCGTCAAAATCGGTTTCGGTTCCAGAAGTAGAACCTTTGATAATGACACTAACACCTGGTAAAGGTCCAGATTCGTCGGAAACTATACCGGTGATCGTTTTTTCCTGTGCAAACATAAGTTGCACTGTTAGCACTAGAAATAGTGCTAATAATCCACTAAACTTTGTTTTCATATTTTGATTATTTGAATTAATTTGCCCAAAAATCTTAATAATATGTTAAAGAACCAAATTTTTTAACTAAAAAAAGTTAATATATGCCAAGGAGTTATTATGAATATTTTAATTATGTTTAACATAATAATGTAATATTCTCAAATTTGTTACATGAATGTTTAGAAAAAATTAACAATCTTTAAGTGAAACCGAGAATTGTTGAAATTTAAAGTTTGACTTGGAGAACCTCCCAACGCATAGCTTAAATTAATAAACCCTAATTTTGAAGAAAAGGCATAACCAAGGCCGAAAGCGTATAATTGAGAAGATAAGCGACTGATTTTATTATTAATATAGCCTAAATCTGTAACAGAATATAAATAAGAAGTATTATTAGTACTATATCTGTATTCTATGTTAAAGTTGCTATAAGCCGATGCTAAAATACTTTCTTCGTCAAATCCGCGAATAGAATTTGTGCCACCAATTCTTAAAAGCTCATTGCTAAATAATTTTTCTGAATTAATAACACCACTTTGACTTTGCAAGAAAATATGGTTCTTAAAATTTAAATTCCATAAAAAGTTTGATTTTAAATAGAGTTTAGTTTGGTTACTATTAACAATTCCGTTTCTTTTTCCCGCTAGAGCCTCTAAAAGAATGTTGAATTTTGTTCTAAATAAAGGGTGGCTATTTGGTATTTTATAATTATAGTTTAGTCCATAGAAAGTGCTTTTGTAATCTTCGATATTGTTATTGTTGATTGTCAAAAGATTGGAAGAACTTTCAGTCTTCAAAATTAACCCAACAGAACTTCTACCATTAATATAATAAGGTAACGCCAATTTAAATGTAGTATTAACAAAAGAAGAATCTTGTTTGTAAATATTTAAAGCTAGTTCAGGTGAAATTTTTGATTTGAACACAAAGGGTAAAGCAACGTTTAAATCGAACATTTGTCTATTATTACCATTGTTTTTCCAGCGTAAGTTAAAATTTTCTCCTGAATTGAATAGATTGTTTAAGGATAGATCTAAATAGCCATTCAAGGATAATCCTTTTCCTGTTTCATTTGAGGTAAAACCGATAAGTCCATCAAAGTGATTGGCATTTTCTTTTTTCAGGTATAAATAAACTACGGTAGAGTCTTTGGTAAATAAAACTTCTGGTGGTTTGATTTCCGAAACAAAAGAAATAGCATTGATAGTACTTGAAGCCTCGTCTAATTTCTCTTTACTAAATAAGGCGTTCTGCTCTAATTTTAAATGATGTTTAAGAAATGTTTTTGGAAAAGATGTATATCCGTTAATAATTATTTTATCTATTTTCCTCAAAGTTGATTTATCTACAAAAAGTTCAGCTAATATTAAGGAATCATTTTTTATCGAGATGTTTTTTAAAGTTATTTGCGAAAATGAGTTTCCTTGTTCTTCAAGCGTATTGGCAATATTTTGCAAAGTGGTACTGAGATTCTCCGTATTCACTTCAAAATAATCAGATGTTACTATCCCTCTAATATTTGCAAGTTGTTTTTGAGAAATATCTTTCTCAAAATAATAAACCTTAATCTTCTCTATCTGCTCTCCCAAGTTAAAGTAAGCCGTATAAATTGTGTCATTTACAACCAAGCCATCTCCCTTCTTTTGGTTGGGGCTCAGGGGAAAGCTCACTCCAATAGTATCCCCCTCCTTCGGAGGGATTAGGGGAGGTCTTTTCTTCTGGAGGATAGAGGAAGGCCTTTTCACAAGACTATCAAGGTTGTAATTTACAAATCCCATAGTTTCTATTTTTAGCTTTACCGAATCCAACGATTTTATTAACGAATTTTCGGAAAAATGAATCTTTTGATAATGAACTTCCTGTAATAATAAAGTTGATGTAGTATCAGAAGCTGAAATTTCCAACACTAATTTTTGAGCATAACAAGTGTTTAAAAAACCTAGAATAATTAGTATATATATATATGGTGTAAATTTCTGTTTCAAAACGGTTCAAAATTAGTTTAAAACTGCTAAATTCTCTAATTATAAAAAATGTTTTTAAAATGATGATAAATTTTAGTCAACACCTGTTTGTAGAAACAGATTTTATTTATACATTTGCACACTCTTAAAAATAGAGGTTTTACAAAAACAAAAACAATAATTAATTTATATGCCAACTATACAGCAATTAGTACGCAAGGGAAGAACCCAAATAACTAAGAAGAACAAATCGGCTGCATTAAATTCTTGTCCACAAAGAAGAGGCGTATGTACACGTGTTTATACTACTACACCAAAAAAACCAAACTCTGCTATGCGTAAAGTAGCGAGGGTAAGGTTAACTAACGGTAATGAGGTAAATGCATACATACCTGGTGAGGGCCATAATTTACAAGAGCACTCGATAGTATTAGTTAGAGGAGGAAGAGTAAAAGATTTGCCTGGAGTAAAATATCACGTAGTTCGTGGTGCTTTGGATACTGCAGGGGTTGAAGGACGAACACAAAGACGTTCTAAATACGGAACGAAACGTCCTAAGAAATAATTTTAACACTTTAATGTAAGAAGTAATGAGAAAAAGAAGTGCAAAGAAAAGACATTTATTACCAGATCCAAGATTTCAAGATCAACTGGTAACTCGTTTTGTAAATAATTTAATGAAAGACGGTAAGAAGTCTGTTGCTTTTAAAGTTTTTTATGATGCTATGGATATAGTTGAGGAGAAAAAGCAAGATGAAGAAAAAACTGCTTTAGAAGTTTGGAAAGAAGCATTATCTAATGTTATGCCACATGTAGAAGTGAGAAGTAGAAGAGTAGGTGGAGCAACATTTCAAATACCAATGCAGATTAGACCGGACAGAAAAGTTTCTATGGCTATGAAGTGGATGATTTCATATTCTAGAAAACGAAATGAAAAATCAATGGCCCAACGCTTGGCAAATGAAGTTTTGGCTGCGGCTAAAGAAGAAGGGGCTGCGGTTAAGAAAAGAAC
Organism: Aureibaculum koreense; assembly: GCF_034296135.1. Lineage (NCBI taxonomy): Bacteria > Pseudomonadati > Bacteroidota > Flavobacteriia > Flavobacteriales > Flavobacteriaceae > Aureibaculum > Aureibaculum koreense. Next base: position 55,352 of record NZ_JAXKVV010000003.1, on the reverse strand, counting down.
TGATGTTCATAAAATGGCAGAAGCAAATAAAGCATTTTCACACTTTAGATTTTAGTAGATGGCACAAAGAGATTTAAAATATACAAGAAATATAGGTATTGCTGCTCACATCGATGCTGGTAAAACGACAACTACTGAGCGTATATTATTTTATACGGGCGTAAATCATAAGATTGGAGAAGTGCACGATGGTGCTTCTACAATGGACTGGATGGAGCAGGAAGCTGAAAGAGGTATTACCATCACTTCTGCAGCTACAACTTGTACTTGGCAATTTCCTTTAAAAAACGGACAACCAGTTGAAGATACTAAGGGTTACCATTTTAATATTATTGATACTCCTGGTCACGTTGATTTTACAGTTGAGGTAAATAGATCCTTAAGGGTACTTGACGGATTGGTATTTTTGTTCTCAGCTGTTGATGGTGTTGAGCCACAATCTGAAACAAACTGGAGGTTAGCCGATAATTACAAAGTGCCAAGAATTGGTTTTGTTAATAAAATGGATCGTCAAGGCTCTAATTTCTTGATGGTAAATCAGCAGGTAAAAGAAATGCTAGGTTCTAATGCAGTTCCTATCGTATTGCCAATTGGAGATGAGGCTGATTTTAAAGGTGTGGTTGATTTAGTTAAAAACAGAGCAATTATATGGCATGAGGACAATATGGGAGCTACTTTTGATGTAGTTGACATTCCTGTAGAAATGGTTGATGAAGTGAAAGAATATAGAGCTGCTTTGATAGAAGCGGTTGCTGAGTATGATGAGGTATTGATGGAAAAATTCTTTGAAGATGAAGATTCTATTACTGAAGATGAAGTACATGCTGCATTAAGAGCTGCGGTTATGGATATGTCTATCATACCTATGATATGTGGTTCTTCATTTAAGAATAAAGGTGTACAGTTTTTGTTAGATGCGGTTTGTCGTTATTTACCCTCTCCAATAGATAAAGATGCTATTGTAGGTACTGATCCAGATTCTGGAAATGAAATTTCTAGAAAACCTGATGTATCTGCTCCTTTTTCTGCTTTAGCTTTTAAAATTGCTACGGATCCATTTGTTGGTCGTTTGGCTTTCTTTAGAGCATATTCTGGAAGATTAGATGCAGGTTCTTATGTCTTGAACAATCGTTCTGGGAAAAAAGAGCGTATATCACGTATTTATCAAATGCATGCTAATAAGCAAAAAGCATTAGATTATATTGAAGCTGGAGATATTGGTGCAGCAGTTGGATTTAAAGATATTAAAACTGGTGACACTTTAACGGATGAAAAACATCCAATTATTTTGGAAAGTATGGACTTTCCAGATCCGGTAATTGGTATTGCAGTTGAACCTAAAACAAAAGCTGATATTGATAAATTGGGAATGGCGTTGAGCAAATTGGCTGAAGAGGATCCTACATTTACAGTAAAAACTGATGAAGCTTCTGGTCAAACCATTATTTCCGGTATGGGCGAGCTTCACTTAGATATTATTGTTGATAGACTTAAACGTGAATTTAAAGTTGAGGTTAATCAAGGTCAACCACAAGTTGAATATAAAGAAGCATTGACAAGAACCGCAGATCATAGAGAGGTTTACAAAAAACAATCTGGTGGTCGTGGTAAGTTTGCCGATATTGTCTTTACAATGGAACCCGCCGAAGAAGGTAAACAAGGATTGGAGTTTATCAATGTAATCAAAGGTGGTAATATTCCTAGGGAATTTATCCCTGCTGTTGAAAAAGGATTTAAAGAGGCGATGAAAAATGGACCGTTGGCTGGTTTCGAAATGGATTCAATGAAAATTACATTAAAGGATGGTTCTTTCCACCCTGTGGATTCTGACGCATTATCTTTTGAACTAGCTGCAAAAATTGGATACAAATCTGCTGCAAAAGCCGCTAGAGCTGTATTAATGGAGCCTATTATGAAATTAGAGGTGTTGACACCAGAAGAAAATATGGGTGATATTGTTGGTGACTTAAATAGAAGAAGAGGTCAGGTTGGTAGTATGTCTGATAGAGCTGGGGCAAAAGTAATCAAAGGTGAGGTGCCATTATCTGAAATGTTTGGTTATGTTACTTCTTTGAGAACATTATCATCAGGTAGAGCAACTTCAACAATGGAATTTTCACATTATGCTGAAACACCTTCAAATATAGCTGAAGAGGTAATCAAAAACGTAAAGGGTTAATTTACTAAATAGATAAAGATGAGTCAGAAAATTAGAATAAAATTAAAGTCTTACGATCATAATTTAGTAGATAAATCTGCTGAGAAAATCGTAAAAACGGTTAAAAGTACTGGTGCAGTTATCAATGGACCAATTCCATTACCAACGCACAAAAAAATATTCACGGTATTACGTTCACCACACGTAAATAAAAAATCTAGAGAACAATTTCAATTAAGTTCTTACAAAAGATTATTAGATATTTATAGTTCATCATCAAAAACAATTGATGCTTTAATGAAGCTAGAATTGCCAAGTGGTGTTGAAGTAGAAATTAAGGTATAACCTTAATTGCCATTCCCGCATAAGCAGGAAAACATGTCCCGAGCGGTTGACGAGGGAAAAACGGAAAAAAATACATTCAGGGTTGAAGTATTTTGACCCTTTTTTTTGAAATAAAGTTAGTAATAATAAATAAACAATTGACAGCAGGTTCGGTTTCAATTTTTGAAATCTAAGACCGGAAGTCTAAAATCTAAATTAAAATGTCTGGGTTAATAGGAAGAAAAATTGGAATGACCAGTATTTTTGATGACAACGGGAAAAATATTCCTTGTACGGTTATCGAAGCAGGTCCTTGTGTAGTTACCCAAGTCAGAACCAAAGAAGTAGATGGCTATGAAGCCATTCAATTAGGTTTCGATGACAAAGCAGAAAAGCAGACAACTAAAGCGTTAAAAGGACACTTTAAAAAGGCTGGTACTACTGCTAAAAATCGAGTTGCCGAATTTCAAGGTTTTGAGGAGGAGTACAAATTAGGTGATACAATCACAGTAGAGCACTTTGTAGAAGGTGAATTTGTCGACGTGGCAGGTACATCAAAAGGTAAAGGTTTTCAAGGTGTTGTTAAACGTCACGGTTTTGCCGGTGTCGGTCAAGCAACTCATGGTCAGCACAACCGTTTAAGAGCTCCCGGTTCTATCGGTGCGGCATCATATCCTGCAAGAGTATTTAAAGGAATGAAAATGGCCGGAAGAATGGGTGGTGAAAAAGTGAAAGTTGAAAATTTAAGAGTTTTAAAAGTAATTCCAGAAAAGAATCTTTTAGTTATAAAAGGTGCAGTTCCTGGACATAAAAACGCTTACATAACTATTCAGAAATAATGAAAGTAGAAGTAATAGATATCAACGGGAAAAAAACTGGGAGAAAAGTTGAACTTTCAGATGCTATTTTTGCAATAGAGCCAAATAAACATGCAGTTTATTTAGATGTAAAGCAATTTTTAGCAAATCAGAGACAAGGTACACATAAAGCTAAGGAAAGAGCTGAAATTAAAGGTAGTACTAGAAAGATCAAGAAACAAAAAGGTACAGGTACAGCACGTGCAGGTTCAATAAAGTCACCAATCTTTAGAGGTGGGGGTAGAATATTTGGACCTAGACCAAAAAATTATGGTTTTAAATTAAATAAAAATTTAAAACGTTTGGCTCGTCAATCTGCCTTATCTATCAAAGCTAAAGACAATAATATTGTTGTACTTGAAAACTTTGAATTTGATGAACCAAAAACCAAGAATTTCACAAATGTTTTAAAAGCTCTAGAACTGGAGAATAAAAAATCTTTGTTTGTGTTGGATGCTTCAAATAAAAATGTATATTTGTCCTCTCGCAATTTGAAAGGCACTAGCGTTGTAAACGCTTCAAGATTAAGCACTTACAACATGCTTAATGCAAATAAAATTGTACTTTCAGAAGGAAGTATAGAAGAAATTGAATCAAATCTTAGCAAGTAATAGCATGAGTATTTTAGTAAAGCCAATTATTACGGAGAAAGCAAACGACCTAAGTGAATTGCATAATAAATTCACTTTTCAGGTTGATAAGCGTGCAAATAAGATAGAAATCAAAAATGCTATAGAAAAGGCTTATGGCGTAACTGTTAACAAAGTAAGAACAATGAACTACCCTGTAAAAAGGAATACAAAGTTTACTAAAAAGGGTGTTGTTACAGGAAAAATAGGAGCTTACAAAAAAGCTGTTATTGAGTTAGCAGAAGGTGATAACATTGATTTTTATAGCAATATTTAAGACGAAAAAAGATGTCATTAAGAAAATTAAAACCAGTAACACCGGGTCAACGTCATAAAGTACTAAATACTTTTGAGTCGATTACGACTGATAAGCCAGAGAAAAGCTTATTAGCACCGCATAAAAGATCAGGTGGTAGAAATAGTGGAGGAAAGATGACCATGCGTTATTTGGGCGGTGGTCATAAAAAGAGATACCGTATTATCGATTTTAAAAGAGATAAAGATGGAATTCCGGCTACTGTAAAAAGTATTGAATATGACCCTAATCGTACTGCATATATAGCATTGCTTAATTATGCTGACGGTGAAAAGAGATACGTAATTGCACAAGCAGGATTGCAGGTTGGACAAACGGTTATATCTGGAGAAAAAGCTACACCAGAAGTTGGTAACGCTATGCTTCTAAAGGATTTGCCGTTAGGTACTGTAATTTCTTGTATAGAATTACATCCTGGTCAAGGAGCAGTTATTGCTCGTAGTGCGGGTTCTTTTGCCCAGTTAATTGCAAGAGAAGGTAAGTATGCAACGATAAAATTGCCATCTAGTGAAATTAGATTGATTCTATTGACTTGTAAAGCAACTATTGGTGTTGTTTCAAATTCAGATCATCAACTTGAAGTTTCTGGTAAAGCTGGTAGAACAAGATGGAAAGGAAGAAGACCAAGAACTAGACCTGTGGTTATGAATCCAGTAGATCATCCAATGGGTGGTGGTGAAGGTAAATCTTCAGGTGGACATCCAAGATCTAGAAATGGTATTCCTGCAAAAGGATATAAAACACGTTCTAAGACCAAAGCGAGTAATAAATATATCATAGAACGTAGAAAAAAATAAGAGAAAGATATGGCACGTTCATTAAAGAAAGGACCTTACGTTTTCCATAAATTGGAAAAGAAAGTACAAAGCAATATAGATTCTGGTAAAAAATCGGTTATCAAAACATGGTCAAGAGCCTCAATGATAACTCCTGATTTTGTTGGGCAAACAATTGGAGTGCACAACGGTCGTCAGTTTGTACCAGTTTATATTACTGAAAACATGGTAGGTCATAAATTAGGAGAATTTTCACCAACACGTTCTTTTAGAGGACATGCAGGTGCAAAAAACAAAGGTAAAAGATAAGCAATGGGAGTTCGAAAAAAATTAAGAGCACAGCAGCTTAAGGAAGAACGCAAAACTAAATTTTTTGCGAAGTTAAACGGTTGTCCTACATCGCCTAGAAAAATGCGATTGGTAGCCGACCAAATTAGAGGTGTTGATGTTGAAAAAGCATTAGCTATTTTAAAATTTAGTCCAAAAGAAGCTGCACGTAATTTAGAGAAGTTAACATTATCTGCAATTGCCAATTGGCAAGCAAAGAACGAAGATGCAAATATTGAAGATGCAGGTTTGTTTATAAAAGAAATTTATGTTGACAGTGCGGCAATGTTAAAAAGACTTAGACCGGCTCCACAAGGTCGTGCACATAGAATAAGAAAACGTTCAAATCATGTTACTATGATATTAGGAGAAAAAAACAATACAAGCAATTCGTAAATAGTATGGGACAAAAAACTAATCCAATAGGAAATCGTTTAGGAATTATCAGAGGATGGGAATCTAACTGGTACGGTGGAAATGATTATGGCGATAAGCTTGCAGAAGATGATAAAATAAGAAAGTACATACATACTAGGTTGTCAAAGGCTAGTGTATCAAGGGTAATTATAGAGCGTACGCTTAAATTAATTACGGTTACCATTACCACTGCCCGTCCGGGAATTATTATTGGTAAAGGAGGTCAAGAAGTAGATAAATTAAAAGAAGAGCTTAAGAAAATTACAGGTAAAGAAGTTCAAATAAATATTTTTGAAATTAAACGTCCTGAATTAGATGCATTTTTAGTAGCGTCGAGCATTGCACGTCAAATTGAAAATAGAATTTCGTATAGAAGAGCAATAAAAATGGCTATTGCAGCAACAATGCGAATGAATGCAGAGGGTATTAAAGTGCAGATTTCTGGTAGATTAAATGGAGCTGAGATGGCTCGCTCGGAAGGTTATAAAGAAGGAAGAATTCCATTATCAACTTTTAGGGCAGATATTGATTACGCTTTAGTTGAAGCACATACAACTTATGGTAGAATAGGTGTTAAAGTGTGGATAATGAAAGGTGAAGTATATGGTAAAAGAGAATTGTCACCATTAGTTGGTTTGTCTAAAAAGCAAGGAAAAGGTGGTCAAAAAGGTGGAGGAAGAAAACCTCAAAGAAGAAAATAATTTTTTAAAGTTTTAAGAAATGTTACAACCAAAAAGAACGAAATATCGTAAAGTACAGAAGGGCAAAGGGAACATGAAAGGGAATGCCCAAAGAGGTCATAGGCTCTCTAACGGTATGTTCGGTATAAAAGCTTTAGAGCAAGACTTGCTTACATCACGTCAAATTGAGGCTGCTCGTATTGCTGCAACACGTTATATGAAAAGACAAGGTAGTATTTGGATTAAAATTTTTCCAGACAAACCGATTACCAAAAAACCTTTAGAGGTTCGTATGGGTAAAGGTAAAGGTGCTCCTGAATATTTTGTTGCTGTAGTAAAACCAGGAAGAATTTTATTTGAAATTGGAGGTGTACCAATTGAAACAGCGAAAGAAGCTTTGAGATTGGCTGCACAAAAATTACCGGTAAAAACAAAGTTTGTTATCGCAAGGGATTATGACGAAAACGAGGCTTAAAAGTTTAAAAAGATGAAACAATCAGAAATTAAAGAATTATCTGTAGCAGATATACAAGAGAAATTGGCAAGTGTAAAGAAGAACTATACAGATCTTAAAATGGCACATGCTATATCACCTCTAGAAAACCCGATTCAACTGAGAGATTTAAGAAAAACAGTTGCAAGACTAGCCACAGAATTAACTAAAAGAGAAGTACAATAATTGTATTCGTATTTACAAGATGGAAAAAAGAAATCTTAGAAAAGAAAGAATAGGAGTTGTTTCGAGTAACAAAATGGAGAAATCTATTGTAGTTAGCGAAGTTTCAAAAGCCAAACACCCTATGTACGGAAAGTTCGTTATTAAGACGAAGAAATATGTTGCACATGACGAAAAAAACGACTGCAATGAAGGTGATACTGTAAAGATCATGGAAACAAGACCTTTAAGTAAAACCAAACGTTGGAGATTAGTAGAAATCTTAGAAAGAGCTAAATAATTATGTTACAACAAGAATCAAGATTAAAAGTAGCTGACAATACCGGGGCAAAAGAAGTACTGGTTATAAGAGTGTTAGGCGGAACAAATAGACGTTACGCTTCTGTTGGCGACAAAATAGTAGTTTCGGTAAAACATGCTACACCTAACGGTACAGTTAAAAAAGGACAAGTTTCTAGAGCAGTTGTTGTACGAACAAAAAAAGAAGTACGTCGTAAAGATGGATCTTATATTAGATTTGACGATAACGCATGTGTATTGTTAAATCCAACAGAAGAAATGAGAGGAACCCGTGTTTTTGGGCCGGTAGCTAGAGAACTTCGTGAAAAACAATTCATGAAAATTGTATCACTAGCACCTGAAGTGCTTTAAATTTATAGATGATGATAAAGATCAAAGTTAAAACAGGAGATACAGTTAGAGTAACAACTGGAGAAGATAAAGGTAAAGAAGGAAAGATTGTTAAAATTCTTAAAGACAAGAATAAAGCAATTGTTGAAGGCGTAAATATGGTATCAAAACATACCAAACCTAGTGCTCAGAATCCCCAAGGTGGAATTTCAAAATTTGAAGCTCCTATCCATATTTCTAACATTATGTTAGTTGAAAATGGTAATACCGTAAAAGTTGGATATAAAATAGAGGGCGACAAAAAAGTGAGATTCTCTAAAAAATCAAAAGAAATAATTTAGTTATGGCATACGTACCTAGACTTAAAGAGGAATATAATAACAGAATAAAAGCTGCTTTAACCGAAGAGTTCGGCTATAAAAATGTAATGCAAGTACCTAAATTACAAAAAATTGTAATTAGTAAAGGTGTTGGTGCAGCTGTAGCTGATAAGAAATTAATCGATTATGCTCTTGATGAAGTAACAAGAATTTCAGGACAGAAGGCAATCGCTACAATGTCCAAAAAGGATGTTGCATCGTTCAAATTGCGTAAGGGTATGCCAATTGGCGTTAAAGTTACCTTACGTGATCAAAAAATGTACGAATTCTTGGATAGATTAGTAACTGCTTCGTTACCGCGTGTTAGAGATTTTAGAGGTATAAAATCAACAGGTTTTGATGGTAGAGGCAACTATAATTTAGGAATTACAGAACAAATTATTTTTCCTGAAATAGATATTGATAAGGTGAACAAGATCAGTGGTATGGATATTACTTTTGTAACCTCTGCAAATACTGATAAAGAAGCAAAATCATTATTAACCGAATTAGGATTACCCTTTAATAAAAATTAAGAGATGGCTAAAGAATCAATGAAAGCCCGTGAGGTTAAGAGAAGAAAAATGGTAGCAAAATATGCTGAAAAACGTAAGGCTTTAAAAGAAGCTGGTGATTACGAAGCATTACAGAAACTACCTAAAGATGCTTCACCAGTTCGTTTGCACAATCGTTGTAAAATAACTGGAAGACCTAGAGGATATATGAGAACTTTTGGTATTTCGCGTGTTACTTTTCGTGAAATGGCAAATCAAGGTTTAATCCCAGGCGTTAAAAAAGCAAGTTGGTAAAATTATAAATTGGTTTCAGGTTTAATCATTTGTATTAAAAACCAAAACCGTAATTAAATAAATATGTACACAGATCCTATTGCAGATTATTTAACAAGAATTAGAAATGCAGCAAATGCAGGTCTTAGGGTTGTTGAAATTCCAGCTTCTAACTTAAAAAAAGAAATGACCAAGATTTTATTTGACCAAGGTTATATTTTAAGCTATAAGTTTGAAGAAAATAAAGTTCAAGATAATATTAAGATTGCTTTGAAATATGATAAAGATTCAAAACAACCTGTTATCAGGAAAATAGAAAGAATTAGTAAACCAGGTTTACGTAAATATGTAAATGCTTCCGAATTGCCAAGAGTTTTAAATGGTCTTGGTATTGCTATAGTTTCTACCTCTAAAGGGGTAATGACTAACAAAAAGGCTCAACAAGAAAATGTTGGTGGAGAAGTTTTATGTTACGTTTACTAATAAAGAATAAGAAATGTCAAGAATAGGAAATAATCCAGTAGCAATTCCAGAAGGAGTTACCGTTGATGTTAAAGAAAATATAGTTACTGTTAAAGGAAAATTAGGGGAATTAACTCAAGAGTTTTCTAATGTAACCATTAAAGTTGAAGACGGTAATATTTTAGTTACACGTCCTTCAGATAGTAAGGAAGACAAGGCAAAGCATGGTTTGTACAGATCTCTTATGTTCAATATGATTGAAGGTGTATCTAAAGGCTGGACTAAAGAATTAGAATTGGTTGGTGTAGGTTATAGAGCAAGTCACCAAGGGCAAAAATTAGATTTAGCTTTGGGTTACTCTCATAATATTGTATTGGACTTGGCTCCAGAAGTTAAAGTTGAAACAGTATCAGAGAAAGGTAAAAACCCTATAGTAAAGTTAACTTCTTTTGACAAACAATTGGTTGGGCAGGTTGCCGCTAAGATTCGTTCTTATCGTAAACCAGAACCTTACAAAGGAAAAGGAATTAAATTTGTAGGAGAAGAATTAAGAAGAAAAGCAGGTAAATCTGCATAATAAATAGATATTATGGCATTATCAAAGCTACAAAGAAGACAGAGAATTAAGCAAAGAATTAGAAAGATTGTTTCTGGTACTGCTGAAAAGCCAAGGCTTTCAGTTTACAGAAGCAATAAAGAAATCGATGCTCAATTAATAGATGATATTACTGGCAACACGTTGGTTGCGGTATCATCAAGAGATAAAAAGATTGCTGCCAAAGGCACAAAAACGGAAGTGGCCGCCGCGGTAGGTAAAGCATTAGCTGAAAAAGCAACAAAATCAGGAATTGAAAAAGTTGCTTTTGATAGAAATGGATATTTATACCACGGTAGAGTTAAAGCTCTTGCGGATGGAGCGAGAGAAGCAGGATTAAAATTTTAATTAAGATTTATGTATCAAAAATACGGAAACGTTGAACACGTAAAACCAAGCGGATTAGATTTAAAAGATCACTTGGTAGGAGTACAAAGGGTTACTAAAGTAACAAAAGGTGGTAGAACATTTGGTTTCTCGGCAATTGTTGTTGTTGGTAACGAAAACGGTGTTGTAGGTCATGGTCTTGGAAAGTCTAAAGATGTTGCTTCTGCTATCGCAAAGGCCATTGAAGATGCTAAGAAAAATTTAATAAGAATACCTATTATTAAGAATACGATACCACACGAACAAAAAGGAAAATATGCGGGTGCTAAAGTATTTTTAAAACCTGCTACCAATGGTACTGGTGTAATTGCTGGTGGTGCTGTGCGTATGGTATTGGAATCGGTTGGTGTACATGATGTATTATCAAAATCACAAGGTTCTTCTAACCCTCATAACGTGGTAAAAGCAACATTTGATGCTTTATTACAAATGCGTGACGCCAATACAATAGCTAAGGAAAGAGGAATTTCTTTAAATAAAGTTTTTAACGGATAAACCAAAGGGGCGATGAAAAAAATTAGAGTAAAACAAGTGCGTAGTAAAATCAGACGACCTCAAGATCAAAAAAGAACGTTAGAGGCGTTGGGTTTACATAAATTGGATCAAGTTGTTGAGCATGATGCTTCGCCAGCTATCCTTGGAATGGTAAATAAAGTTAAACACTTAGTTTCTGTAGAGGAAGTTAAATAAGATAACGATATGGAATTAAATAACTTAAGACCTGCTAAAGGTGCAGTTAAAAGTAAAGCGAAAAGAATAGGTAGAGGTCAAGGATCTGGTAAGGGTGGTACTGCTACCAGAGGTCATAAAGGGGCTAAATCTCGTTCAGGTTATTCTAAAAAGATAGGTTTTGAAGGTGGTCAAATGCCAATTCAACGTCGTTTACCCAAATTCGGTTTTACAAACATCAATCGAAAAGAGTATGCGGTTATCAATTTAGATACGTTACAAGAAATGGTCGATAACGGAAGTATTAAAGATACGGTGACGTTCGAAACCTTGGTTAATAATGGTGCAGTTGGAAAAAATGACTTGGTGAAGATATTAGGTAGAGGGGAATTAAAGGCAAAATTAGATATTACTGTGCATAAATTTACTGCATCGGCAAAAGAGGCCATTGAAAAAGCAGGAGGTAAAGCAGTAACATTATAAGAAATAAATGAAAAAATTTATAAGTACCATACAAGATATTTGGAAAATTGAAGAGTTAAGAAATAAGATTATCTTAACACTTGGGTTAATGGTGGTGTACCGTTTAGCGGCACAGATACCATTACCAGGTATTGATCCTCAACAATTATCTGGTTTGGCGAGTACAACAAGTGGTAACAACCTTTTAGGGTTGTTAAATGCTTTTACAGGTGGAGCATTTGCTCAAGCTTCTGTAATGGCCTTGGGTATTATGCCTTATATTTCTGCTTCAATTGTTGTGCAGTTAATGGGTATAGCTGTACCTTATTTACAAAAATTACAGAAGGAAGGGGAAAGTGGACGTAAAAAAATAAATCAAATTACCCGTTGGTTAACAATTGGTATTTTGGTAATTCAGGCTCCCGCATATATTTTAAGTTTACCTAGTTTAGGTATTCCTGAGTCAGCATTTTTATTAGGTAGAGGTCCAATGTTTATGTTTTCTTCCATTTTATTGTTAACTACGGGTACTATTTTTGCCATGTGGTTAGGTGAGAGAATTACTGACAAAGGTATTGGTAACGGTATATCATTATTAATTATGATAGGTATTATTGCCACTTTGCCTTCAACTTTTATGCAAGAATTTACGTCAAGGGTAACACAATCTAACGGAGGGTTATTAATGATTTTAATAGAGGTAATTCTATGGTTAGTAGCTATATTGGCTTGTGTGTTCTTGGTAACCGCGGTTAGACGAATTGCAGTACAATATGCAAGACGTACCGTTGCAGGAAATGTACAAGATGCAGCAGGGGCTAGACAGTATATTCCGTTAAAAGTGAATTCATCTGGGGTTATGCCAATTATATTTGCACAAGCATTGATGTTTGTACCAGGTCTATTATCACAGTCTGGAAATGCAACTGTTCAATCAATCGGGATAGAATTCCAAGATATGTTTGGTTTATGGTATAATGTAGTATTTGCAATTTTGATAATTATATTCAGTTATTTTTATACTGCAATCACTATTCCTACCAATAAAATGGCAGATGATTTAAAAAGAAGTGGTGGGTTTTTACCAGGTATAAGACCTGGAAAAGAAACAGCAGATTATTTAGATACGATTTTATCGAGAATAACCTTGCCAGGATCAATATTTTTAGCTCTACTGGCTATATTGCCAGCTTTTATTGTAAAAGCAGGTGTGCAACCAGGATGGGCTATATTTTACGGAGGAACATCATTGTTGATTATGGTTGGTGTGGCCATAGATACAATTCAACAAATAAATTCACACTTATTAAATCGTCATTATGATGGTTTAATGAAAACAGGAACTAAAAGAAAATCAGTAGCATAATATGGCAAAACAAAAAGCAATAGAACAAGACGGAACAATTATAGAAGCATTATCAAATGCTATGTTTCGAGTTGAACTAGAAAATGGTCATATTGTTACCGCACATATTTCAGGTAAAATGCGAATGCACTATATTAAATTGTTACCTGGAGATAAAGTAAAATTAGAAATGAGTCCTTATGATTTAACTAAGGCTCGCATAACGTACAGATACTAAAAATATAACGATGAAGGTAAGAGCATCAGTAAAAAAGAGAAGTGCCGACTGCAAAATAGTTCGCAGAAAAGGTAGATTATATGTAATCAATAAAAAGAATCCTAGATTTAAACAAAGACAAGGATAATTATGGCAAGAATAGCAGGTATTGACATACCAAAAAACAAAAGAGGAGTTATTTCATTAACTTATATTTACGGTGTTGGTAGAAACAGAGCTAAGGAAATCTTAGCAAATGCGAAAGTTGACGAAAGCACTAAAGTTCAAGATTGGACTGACGATGAAATCAGTAACATTAGAGAACAAGTAGGTACTTATACTATTGAAGGTGAATTGCGTTCAGAAACTCAAATGAACATTAAACGATTAATGGACATTGGTTGTTATAGAGGTATTCGTCATAGATCTGGTTTACCTTTAAGAGGTCAAAGAACTAAAAATAATTCTAGAACTAGAAAAGGTAAAAGAAAAACTGTTGCAAATAAAAAGAAAGCAACTAAATAATTTATATCGGTTAATAGTTTTCGGCTAAAATTATAATATAATTCGCTGACCAACTACTACCACCAATGACTATTAATTATGGCAAAAACAAGTTCAAAAGCAAGTTCAAAAAAACGTAAAGTTGTTGTTGATGCTATTGGTGAAGCTCATATTCAGGCTACATTCAATAATATCATCATTTCTTTAACCAATAAAAAAGGAGATGTGATTTCTTGGTCTTCTGCGGGCAAGCAAGGGTTTAGAGGTTCTAAAAAGAACACACCTTATGCTGCACAAACCGCTGCTGAAGATTGTGCTAAAGTAGCACATGAAGCTGGGCTGAGAAAAGTAAAAGTTTATGTAAAAGGTCCAGGTAATGGCAGGGAATCTGCTATTAGAACCATACATAATGCTGGTATTGAAGTAACAGAGATTATTGATGTTACACCTTTGCCACACAACGGATGCCGTCCTCCAAAAAGACGTAGAGTATAAATTGAGTTAATTTCAATTGCTCTGAAATAATACTGAATACAATTTAGTAACTGTTAATATAATATTTAATCAATTAAAAGGAACTATAGATTATCGAAGGATAAGCCTTAATTCATAATCCCTTTTATAAAACAAACGAAATGGCAAGATATACAGGACCAAAAACTAAAATTGCTCGTAAATTTGGCGAGGCAATCTTCGGAGATGACAAATCATTCGAAAAAAGAAATTACCCACCGGGACAACATGGTAACAACCGTCGTCGTGGTAAAAAATCTGAATATGCTGTCCAGTTAATGGAAAAGCAAAAAGCAAAATACACTTACGGAATTTTAGAGCGTCAGTTTAGAAATTTATTCGAAAAAGCTTCTAGAAGTAGGGGTATTACTGGTGAAATTTTGTTACAGTTATGTGAGTCTAGGTTAGATAACGTAGTTTACAGATTAGGTATTTCGCCATCACGTAGTGGAGCTCGTCAATTAGTATCACACAGACATATTACTGTTAACGGAGAATTGGTTAACATTCCTTCATATTCTTTAAAAGAAGGTGATGTTATCGGAGTTAGAGAAAAATCTAAATCTTTAGTGGCTATTGAAAACTCATTGGCTAACAATAGTGCAGTATATGAGTGGTTAAACTGGAATGGAGATACTATGCAAGGTACTTTTGTAACTGTACCTGAGAGAATTCAAATACCAGAAAATATTAACGAACAGTTTATTGTAGAATTATACTCTAAATAATTAAAGAAAGTAATTGAACTTATGGCAATATTAAATTTTCAAAAACCCGATAAAGTAATAATGATAGAATCTACCGATTTTGAAGGTAGATTTGAATTCAGACCTTTAGAACCAGGTTATGGTTTAACTGTTGGTAATGCATTACGTAGAGTTTTATTATCTTCTTTAGAAGGTTACGCAATTACATCTTTAAGAATTGAAGGTGTTGAGCATGAATTTTCTACGGTAAAAGGTGTTGTAGAAGACGTTACTGAGATGGTGTTAAACCTAAAACAAGTTCGTTTTAAACAACAGATTGAAGAAACAGAAAATGAGACTGTAACCGTTACCGTAACAGGTAAAGATCAATTAACTGCAGGAGATTTTCAAAATTTTATTTCAGGATTTCAAGTGTTAAATCCTGATTTGGTAATCTGTAATATGGAAAAATCAGTTAAACTTGATTTAGAATTTACCATTGAAAAAGGTAGAGGCTTCGTATTATCAGAAGAAAATAAAAAATCAAATGCTCCTCTAGGAACAATATTTACCGATGCTATCTTTACACCTATAAAAAATGTAAAATATGCAGTTGAGAACTTTCGTGTGGAACAAAAAACGGATTATGAAAAACTGATCTTTGATATTGTTACCGATGGTTCCATAAACCCTAAAGATGCATTAACTGAAGCTGCAAAAATATTAATCCATCACTTTATGTTATTCTCTGATGAGCGTATTACATTAGAAGCTGATGAAATTGCACAAACAGAAACTTATGATGAAGAATCACTTCACATGAGACAGTTGTTGAAAACAAGATTGATTGATATGGATCTTTCAGTAAGAGCTTTAAATTGTTTAAAAGCTGCTGAAGTTGATACATTAGGCGATTTAGTATCTTTCAATAAAAACGATTTAATGAAATTCAGAAATTTTGGTAAAAAATCATTAACTGAACTAGATGAGTTAGTGAATGTAAAAGGACTAACTTTCGGAATGGACTTAAGCAAATACAAGTTAGACAAAGAATAAAAAAATATAGATTTAGAAATAGAGGTTTTTGATTTATAAAGCACAAAACCCTCACAGCTAAAATCTAATATATAAAATAAGATGAGACACGGAAAGAAATTTAACCATTTAAGTAGAAAAACTGCTCATAGAAAAGCAATGTTAGCTAATATGGCATGTTCTTTAATAGAGCATAAGCGTATTAATACTACTGTTGCTAAAGGTAAAGCATTAAGACAGTTTGTAGAACCTTTAATAACTAAATCTAAATCTGATACTACTCACAATAGAAGAGTTGTTTTCAGTTATTTAAGACAAAAAGAGGCAGTTTCAGAATTATTTAGAGAAGTTGCAACTAAGGTTGCTGACAGACCAGGTGGTTACGTACGTATTATCAAATTAGGTAATCGATTGGGTGATAACGCTGATATGGCTATGGTAGAATTGGTTGATTATAATACCACCTATAATCCTAATGGTAATAAAAAGAAAACTACCAGAAGAAGTAGAAGAGGCGGTAAAAAAGCTAATGTTGTTCCGCCAGTACCAGTAGCAGATAAAAAAGCTTCTAAATCTGAAGAGGAAGAATAGAATGTTAATAAACATTAAATATAAAAAGGATAAGCTAGTTTAGTTTATCCTTTTTTTTATATTATTTTTGGTGCATAAAGGACATTTAAAAAATATGATTAACTCCAACCGATGTATGAATTTAAAAAAATAGTCGGTTTGTGACTGTTTAATATGTTTTAAAAATAAACTAATCAATGAAATATCAAACAAGAAAAAAGGCAATTGTTCTACTGGCTGACGGAACTATTTTTGAAGGAAAATCTATAGGTATTGAAGGCTCTTCTACAGGGGAAATCTGTTTTAATACGGGCATGACGGGTTATCAGGAAATTTTTACCGACCCTTCATATTATGGGCAGTTAATGGTAGCCACCAATGCACATATAGGTAATTATGGTGTTAACGATAAAGAGGTGGAGTCCGAAGGCATAAAAATAGCCGGATTAATATGCAGAAATTTTAGTTTTGATTATTCTCGACCTGATGCCGATGGCTCCTTAAAAGATTGGTTTGAAAAGCATAATTTAATAGCCATTTCTGATGTTGATACAAGAGCTTTGGTAACTTACATTAGGGAAAACGGTGCAATGAACGCAATCATTTCTACTGAAGTAAATGATATTGAAAAGTTAAAAGAACAATTGGCAGAAGTACCTAATATGGATGGATTGGAGTTGGCCTCTAAAGTATCAACCCAAAAACCATATTATGTTGGTAATAAAAGTGCAAAATACAAGATATCAGCCTTGGATATAGGCATCAAAAAGAATATTTTAAGAAATTTAGAAAAGAGAGACGCTTATATAAAGGTATTTCCATATAATGCAACTTTTGAAGAAATGAATAGCTTTAGTCCCGATGGTTATTTCTTGTCAAATGGGCCAGGAGATCCTGAACCGTTGGTTGAAGCCCAACAGGTCGCTAAAGAAATTATTGATAAAAATTTACCGTTGTTCGGTATTTGTTTAGGGCATCAAGTAATTGCACTGGCCAATGGTATTAGCACTTATAAAATGCATCATGGCCACAGAGGGATAAATCATCCAGTAAAAAATATGATATCTGGCAAAGGAGAAATTACTTCACAAAATCATGGTTTTGCAATCAATAAAGAAGAAACTGAAAAAAATCCAAATGTAGAAATTACGCACATACATTTAAATGATGATACCGTTGCAGGCATTCGCATAAAAGACAAAAAGTGTTTTTCTGTCCAATATCATCCAGAGGCTAGTCCTGGACCTAATGATGCCGAATATCTTTTTGATCAATTTTTTGAAATGATTGAAAATTAGGAATTGGAAGTTGACCTGCAAGGTCTCCAAGACCTTATAGGTCTAATCGCTCAGCGAAAACGTTGTCGTATAAATAGTCGATTTCAATCATAAAGACGCTGGCAATTTCGTAACTTTACGCTGTAGTAATCCACAGAAAAAATAAAAATAATCAATAAATAAAAAGATCATGAGCATTATAATTAACATTCACGCACGTCAAATTTTTGATTCAAGAGGAAACCCTACCGTAGAGGTAGATGTGGTTACAGAAAGTGGAATTTTAGGCAGAGCTGCCGTACCTTCGGGAGCTTCAACGGGAGAGCATGAAGCTGTTGAATTACGTGATGGAGACTCAGCCTATATGGGTAAAGGTGTATTAAAAGCTGTTGCCAATGTTAATGATAAAATTGCTGAAGAATTAATAGGCAGTTCCGTATTTGAACAAGCTTTGATCGATAAAACAATGATAGATTTAGATGGTACGCCAAACAAATCAAAATTAGGAGCCAATGCCATTTTAGGTGTTTCTTTGGCGGTGGCTAAAGCCGCAGCTAACGAATTGGGCATGCCTCTTTATCGTTATGTTGGTGGTGTTTCGGCAAAAACTTTACCAGTACCAATGATGAATATAATTAATGGTGGTTCACATTCAGATGCTCCGATCGCTTTTCAAGAGTTTATGGTTATGCCGGTTAAGGCTAAGAACTTTACTCAGGCATTACAAATGGGCACAGAAATTTTTCATCACCTAAAAAAAGTGTTACATGACAGGGGTTTAAGCACAGCTGTGGGTGACGAAGGTGGATTTGCACCAAACCTAGCGGGTGGTACGGAAGATGCTTTGGACACTATAGCAAAAGCGGTTTCTAATGCAGGATATAAGCTTGGTGACGAAATTATGATCGCTTTAGATTGTGCCGCTGCTGAATTTTATAAAGATGGAAAATATGATTATAAAAAGTTTGAAGGAGATTCAGGCGTAGTTAGAACATCAGAAGAGCAAGCTCAATATTTAGCAGATTTATCCTCTAAATATCCTATCATTTCCATAGAAGATGGTATGGACGAGAATGATTGGGACGGTTGGAAAGCATTGACTGATAAAATTGGCGATAAAGTACAGTTGGTCGGTGATGATTTATTCGTAACCAATGTTGAAAGATTGGGTAGGGGAATTGAAAACGGAATTGCAAATTCAATTTTAATTAAAGTAAACCAAATAGGTACGCTTACGGAAACTATAGCAGCTGTAAATATGGCTAAAGATGCAGGCTTTACTTCGGTTATGAGTCACCGTTCTGGTGAGACAGAAGACAATACCATTGCTGATTTGGCGGTTGCCTTAAATTGTGGTCAGATTAAAACAGGTTCAGCTTCTCGTTCCGACAGAATGGCAAAATACAATCAATTGTTGCGTATTGAGGAAGAATTGGGAGATGTTGCCTATTACCCGCAACAAAAGGCATTCAAGGTTAAATAATTTGTTTACATACTGTAAAAAGCGGTAATATTGTTTAACCGCTTTTTTTATGCTCTTTTCATAAATAATTTATAGTAATTTTTGTAAATTAGCCTTATTCAATTATTTAACAAAATCTACACAATAATATGTCTGACAAAGCAACTTTAGCGGTAAACGGTAAATCTTACGAATTCCCCATTATAAAAGGTACAGAGGATGAACTGGCCATAAATATTAGCTCACTTCGAGGGAGTACTGGCGGTTTGATAACTTTAGATCCAGGTTTTAAAAATACGGGTTCATGTGAGAGTGCCATTACTTTTTTAGATGGTGAAAAAGGAGTTTTACGCTATAGAGGTTATGCTATTGAAGAACTAGCCGAAAAAGCAGATTTTTTGGAAGTGGCTTACTTGCTTATTTTTGGAGAATTGCCAAATTCTGAACAATTGGAAAAATTCCATAACGATATTAAAGAACAATCAGTTGTAGATGAAGATGTTAAAAAAATTTTAGATGCCTTTCCTAAATCAGCACATCCTATGGGTGTGTTATCTTCTCTAACAAGTGCGTTAACTGCATTTAATCCAATTTCAGTTGATATCAGCTCTGAAGAAGCCATGTATAAAGCGATTGTAAGGATATTGGGTAAATTCCCTGTATTAGTGGCTTGGACTATGCGTAAAAAAATGGGATTACCTTTAAATTATGGTAGTAAATCGTTGGGTTATGTAGAAAACGTATTACGAATGATGTTTAGACAACCTAATGAAGAATATATTTTAAACCCCATCGTAGTGGAAGCGTTGGACAAACTATTGATTTTACATGCTGATCATGAGCAAAATTGTTCTACAAGCACAGTACGAATAGCTGGTTCCTCTCACGCAGGATTATTTGTTTCTTTGGCTTCGGGAATTTCAGCCCTTTGGGGGCCATTGCATGGCGGTGCAAACCAAGCGGTTATTGAAATGCTGGAAGCCATAAAGGAGGACGGAGGCGATACCAAAAAATATATGGCCAAAGCAAAGGATAAAAACGACCCTTTCCGATTAATGGGCTTTGGACACAGGGTATATAAGAATTTTGATCCTAGAGCAAAGATTATTAAAAAAGCGGCAGATGCTATTTTAGATGATTTAGGTATTGAAGACCCTATACTAGATATAGCCAAAGGATTGGAAAAAGAAGCTTTAGAAGATAAATATTTTGTAGATAGAAAACTCTATCCAAACGTCGATTTTTATTCAGGTGTTATTTACCGTGCTTTAGGCATTCCAACAGATATGTTTACAGTGATGTTCGCTTTAGGCCGCTTGCCAGGATGGATTGCCCAGTGGAGAGAAATGCGTCTTAATAAAGAACCTATTGGCAGACCCCGTCAAATATATATTGGTAAAACGCTCAGGTCTTTTGTTCCTTTAGATAAAAGATAAATTTTTTAAAATAGTGTGTATGCCGTTTTTTCCATATTTTTGGATAAAATGGCATTTTCTTTTTGATACTATGATAAAGTTGAATATACAAAATGAAACTTCCCGATTAAGGGCGGTGGTTTTGGGCATTGCACACAATAATGGAACCACACCTACTTTTGAAGAAGCCTATGACCCTAAATCACGGGAGCATATTTTAGCGGGAACTTATCCTAAAGAAGAAGATATGGTAAATGAGATGGAAGCTTTTTCAAAAGCCTTAAAAAAGTATGACGTTAAAGTATATCGACCACATGTTCTAGAAGGTGTAAATCAAATTTTTGCTAGGGATATTGCTTTTGTAATCGAAGATAAATTTATAAAATCGAATATATTACCTGATAGAGAAAGGGAAATTGAGGCAATTGAACATGTAATTGCTCAGATCGACCCTAAAAAGGTAATCAAATTTGCGGAAAAAGTACATGTAGAAGGCGGAGATGTAATGCCTTGGAACGAATATATTTTTGTGGGCATTTATACTGGCGAAGATTATCCTGATTTGATTACGGCACGTACTAACCGCCATGCAGTTGAAGCCTTACAAGAATTATTTCCTCATAAAAAAGTAAAGTCTTTTGAATTACGGAAATCCAATACCAAGGCCAAAGAAAATGCTTTGCATTTAGATTGTTGTTTTCAGCCTGTTGGTAAAGATAAAGCCATTTTGCACAAAAACGGATTTTTAATTGAAGATGAATACAATTGGTTGGTCAATTATTTTGGTCTTGAAAATATTTTTGAAATTACCAAAGAAGAAATGTATAACATGAACAGCAATATTTTTTCCATTTCTGAAAGGGTAGTGGTTTCTGAACAAAATTTTACTAGATTAAATACATGGTTACGCCAACAAGGTTTTATAGTTGAAGAAATTCCGTATGCCGAAGTTGCCAAACAAGAAGGATTGTTACGATGTTCCACAATGCCGCTAATTCGAGGTTAACAGCATTATTATCATATTTTTAGTTTTAAAAATCTAAGATTTACCTGATTTTTTTAGCGAAACTAAAATACCAATGAGCAATGACGATCCAATAAAAGTTAACGAAACCCATTCTGGGAATTTGTAATGATGTGCCAAAATTAATTTTACACCAACAAAGGTTAAAATAGCTACCAAACTGTATTTAAGATATTCAAATTTGGCAAGCATATTTGATAAAAAGAAATACATGGAACGCAATCCTAAAATGGCAAAAATATTGGAACTAAACACCAAAAACGGATCGGAAGTAATCGCCAAAATAGCAGGAACAGAATCCAATGCGAATAAAATATCGGTAAACTCTATGACAATTAAAGCTATAAATAATGGTGTGGCCGCTTTGATGTGCTTTATTTTTATAAAAAATTTCTGACCATCCATTTGTGTGGTAATGGGCATTACTTTTCTTAAATTTCTATATACAAAAGAATTTTTTGGGTTGTAGGCCTCCTCTTTTTGAGTTAACATTTTATAGGCGGTAAACAATAAAAAAGCACCAAAAACGTACGTTGTAAAACTGAATTTATTAATAAGTACTACACCAAAAAATATCATTAAAGCCCTAAAAACGATAGCACCTAAAATTCCCCAAAACAGTACACGATGCTGGTATTTTAATGGAATATTAAAAGAGGTGAAAATAACAGCTATCACAAAGATATTATCAATACTTAAGGAGAGTTCTATTAAATAACCGGTAATATATTTTATAGTAGCGTCGGTAGCGGTCAACTGGTCGGGGTTGGCAATATTCCCAGAACCGTAAAGCCAATAAACTACTGCTGAAAATGCAAAGGACAAAGTTACCCAAACCGTGGTCCAAGCAGATGCTTCTTTAATACTTATAACATGTGGGTTTTTATTAAAAACCCCAAGATCTAACGCTAAAAAAATTAAAATGGCTAAAATAAACAGTCCCCAAACAAGCATAAAATTTTATCTATAAATTGAGTGCGAAAATACCGTTTTTTAACATTCAATTTTAACGTAAATAAAAATTATTTTTGCTTAATAAACAATTTCTAGAAAGGAATTCTATAGAAGTCAACAATTTACAGCTTACATTGTTTGTTAGCTCAGTTCTTTGCAGTATGCCGTTTTTATTTTTCATTTCGTTTTTCAGCGTTAGCGAGAAAGTTCTTTGTAATCGTAAGACGAAGGAAATTGATAAAATTTCATATAGAAATAGATTTATCCTATTAGATTTTTAGGCAAAAACACGCATCAGAAAAAATTAAAAAGATTGACACTTGCCAGAAAGAAATTTAATTTTAAGTATATAACACATTTCAATATCATTAAACAGGGTAAAATGTACCATCATCTTTACGACTTTGCTTGGATAGAATTTTCTGATGACGAGGTTTTAATTATTAGAAGAAAGCCTTAAAAGTTCTGATAATTAAGAAAACCAATAAATAATTATACTTTCCCGAACAGAATAATTTACCTAATTTTAACCCGGCAAAACAAAAAAAATGATAAGTAGTAAATATAAAATTACATCACCCATAAACCTGACTGAAATTGTAACAAAAGAAGTTGATGTTGATGCCAAAAAAAAGCTCAAAATAGCAAGAAAACAACTTAGCGATGTGCAGGATAAAATGTATGCTCATGGTAAATATAGCATGTTGGTGTGCCTGCAAGGTATGGACACATCGGGCAAAGACAGTTTGATCAGAGAAGTTTTTAAACAGGTAAATGCCAGGGGAGTGGTAGTACATAGTTTTAAAGTGCCTACAGAAAACGAATTAAAACACGATTATTTATGGCGACATTATGTGGCTTTGCCCCAAAGAGGTAAAATAGGCGTTTTTAACCGTACACATTACGAAAACGTGCTGGTTACCAGAGTGCATCCCGAATATATTTTAGGTGAAAACATACCCTCGGTAAAAAATATTAATGATATTAATGATGAGTTTTTCCATAAAAGAATGGAACATATTACTAATTTTGAACAACATATTGCTGAAAACGGAACGATTGTTTTAAAATTTTTTTTACATCTATCAAAAGAAGAGCAAAAAAATAGGTTATTACGTAGGATTGAAAAAGAGAATAAAAATTGGAAATTTTCTGCCGACGATTTAAAAGAACGTAAACTTTGGAATAAATATCAAGACTTTTATCGAGATGCCATTAATAGAACTTCAACTGAAAAGGCACCATGGTATATCATACCGGCAGATGACAAACCTACTGCACGAATAATTGTAGCCGAAATTATTTTAGAAACTCTAGAATCTTACGACGACATTAGATATCCTGAATTGGATGAGAAAACCAAAGCTCGGTTGTCAGAATTTAGAGAGCAATTGGATAAAGGTTGATATAGTATTAAGTACAAAGAATTAAGTATTAAGAAAAAAAGTATAACAATAAAATTATTAAGATGCATCGATTTGAAGAATTGAAAATTTGGAATAAAGCAATGGATATTACAGAGAACTGTTACTTGTTGACCGAAAATTTTCCAAAAGAAGAAAAATTTAATTTAACTTCACAAATTAGAAGAAGTGCGGTATCTATTCCGTCAAATATTGCAGAAGGTGCAGGTCGAAATTCAAATGGGGAATTCAAACAGTTTTTGGGTATAGCTAATGGTTCTTCTTTTGAGCTATTGACACAATTATATCTCTCAGAAAGGCTAAAATTAACATCCAAAAAACAAATTGAACCAATAATAGGTGAAATTTTACAAATATGTAAAATGAATTACACACTACAAAATACGCTAAAAAAGTCTTAATTCTTTGTACTTAATTCATAATACTCATTCAACATGAAAAAATTATTAATATTATCTATTTCATTACTATTGACAGCAAGTCTGTTTGCACAGACAGATTTGAAAAATGATTCAATACAGCTTAGAAAAATATATACTGAGGCACTTACTAAAGGCAGAAGTTACACATGGTTGCACTATCTAACCAAAAGAGTTGGTCATCGTTTGGCAGGCTCAGAAGGTGATAAAAACGCCGTAGCTTGGGCAAAAGCCGAATTGGATAAATTAGGTCTTACCAAAGTTTGGCTACAACCCGTTACTGTGCCACATTGGGTACGTGGCGATAAAGAGGAGGCTCATATAGAATCCAAGTTCGGAAAATTTAATGTTGATATCAGAGCGTTGGGCGGATCGATCGCAACGCCTAAAGATGGGCTTTTAGCTGAGGTTATTGAAGTTAAAAGTTTAAAAGAAGTAGAAGAATTGGGAGATAAAGTTAAAGGTAAAATTGTTTTTTACAATGGGCCAATGCCAGCGGACAAAATAGAAACTTTTAGAGCCTATGGTGCTGCCGTTGGTCAACGTGTAAATGGAGCAGCCGTGGCAGGTAAATATGGTGCTGTTGGTGCTATAGTCCGTTCCATGACTACTAAAATTGATAATGTACCACATACGGGTACAATGCGTTATGGCGATATAGAAGAAAATCAAAAAATTCCTACTGCGGCAATTAGTACCAACAGTGCTGAAATGTTGAGCAAATTGTTAGAGCAGAAAGACGATATGGAACTTAAGTTCTACTTTAAATTAAATTGTAAGAACTTGCCCGATACACAGTCGTTTAATGTGATTGGAGAAATTGAAGGTCTAAGTCATCCCGATGAAATTATGGTCGTGGGTGGGCATTTAGATTCTTGGGATTTAGGCGAAGGTGCTCACGATGACGGAGCGGGAGTAGTACAATCAATGGAAGTATTAAGGTTGTTTAAGGAATTGAAAATTAAGCCTAAAAGAACTTTAAGAGTGGTTTTGTTTGCCAATGAAGAATTTGGATTAAGTGGAGGTACTACTTATGCAGCAGA
This sequence comes from Aureibaculum koreense, assembly GCF_034296135.1. Classification (NCBI taxonomy): domain Bacteria; kingdom Pseudomonadati; phylum Bacteroidota; class Flavobacteriia; order Flavobacteriales; family Flavobacteriaceae; genus Aureibaculum; species Aureibaculum koreense. The sequence goes on along the minus strand of NZ_JAXKVV010000003.1, from coordinate 29,952 downwards.
AGCGGAAAAGAAAAAAGAAAAACATATTGTAGCGTTGGAATCTGACTCCGGAGGTTTTACGCCACGTGGATTTGGTTTTACCTGTAATGATAAAAATTATGATCAAATACTACAATGGAAACCTTTATTTGAACCCTATAACTTACATATTTTTGCAAGAGGTGGCGGCGGAGCAGATATTGGTCCGTTAAAAAAAGACGATAATGTATTGTTAGGCTTAAGACCAGATTCACAACGTTATTTCGACTATCATCATACCGAGGCTGATGTTTTTGAAGCGGTGAATAAACGTGAATTGGAATTAGGGGCAGCATCTATGGCTTCAATAATTTATTTATTTGACCAGTACGGGATTAATAATTAACAATCTCAATTAAAGGAATTAACTTAATGACTTATTCTAAAAAACAACTTTCTCAATTAATTGTAGAAAGCTGTGTTGCTTATAAAATAGAACACGTAATTATTTCTCCTGGCTCACGTAATGCCCCTTTAACCATTGGCTTTACTAACCATTCTAAGATAAAAACGTATAGTATTGTTGATGAACGATGTGCGGCTTTTTTCGCGTTAGGCATTGCACAACAGACTCAAAAACCTGTGGCTTTGGTTTGTACATCGGGCTCTGCATTGTTAAATTATTATCCCGCATTTGCAGAAGCATTTTACAGTAATATTCTGCTGATTGTTATTTCTGCAGATAGACCGAAACAACTAATTGATGTGGGTGATGGGCAAACCATCCGTCAAGAAAATGTATTTGCGAATCATAGTCTTTTCAATGCCAACTTAGTTGAAGGGGAGGTATTTGAAAATGAAAATGCAACATTGATTTCTAAGGCAATTCAGTTAGCAATTATAAAGGGCGGTCCAACGCATATTAATGTTCCTTTTGATGAGCCGTTATATGAAACTACCAATTCATTATCGGTAAATGGTATTGATAAAAAATTAATATCCACTGAAAAAGAAATAGATTATGATTTTGACTATTTTGCCAAGTTATGGAACACATCTACCAAAAAAATGGTCTTAATCGGTAACCATTATCCCGATGTATTATTGCAACAGCAATTAGAAGAATTGATTAAGGACAAATCGGTTTTGATTTTTACGGAAACAACGTCTAACGTGCATCATCCAAAATTTATAAATAGTGTTGACAAGTTGATTTTTCCTTTAAACGATGTTGACTTTGATCAATTGAAACCAGAAATTTTACTAACCTTAGGTGGTATGATAGTTTCAAAAAGGATAAAACAGTTTTTGCGAAAATTTAAGCCTGAACACCATTGGCATGTCAATGGTGAAAGTGCACCCGATACTTTTCATTGTCTTACCCAGCATTTTAAACTGCCGACAACGGTATATTTTCAGTATTTTTTAAAAGAAATTAAACCAGTAAAAAGTGCCTATCAAAAAAATTGGTTATCAATCAAAGAAAGTAGGAATAAAAAACAAAACCAATTTATAAAAAATGTTGAGTTTTCTGATTTTAAAGTTTTTGATGTTATTTTAAGTGAACTTCCTGATAACGTGCAATTGCAACTTGGCAATAGTTCCGTAGTCCGTTATGCACAATTATTTGATAATAACCCAACAATTAAAGTTTTTTGTAATAGAGGCACAAGTGGCATAGACGGGAGCACTTCTACTGCCATTGGGGCAGCGTCTGTTAACTTGGAACAAACTATTTTTATTACGGGAGATATTAGCTTTTTTTATGATAGTAATGCGTTGTGGAACAGCTACATACCCAATAATTTTAGAATAATAGTAATTAATAATGGCGGGGGTGGTATTTTTAAAATTTTACCCGGTCCACAAAAAACAAATGCGTTAAATTATTTTGAAACACCTCATAATCTAACTGCTGAGCATTTATGTAAAATGTATAAATTAGATTATTTTAAAGCAAAAAACGAACGTGAACTGTCAAATCAATTAAAACCCTTTTTTAATAGCGTTGAGAGACCTAAATTATTAGAGATTTTTACACCCAATAATTTAAATGACAAAGTGTTGAAGGAGTACTTTAAACATATTCAATAAAAAAAGTCGCTCAAGTTGAACGACTTCAATAATTTATTCTACCCAAATTGTTATTTGGAATGACACTATCCATTAAAGTGTGTAAATACAAAACATAGGGTTTAATTTTTTCTGGGTTGAACCCTGTGTTCAAATATAGCTAAAAATTGGTTTAGAATAATTCCCCAATTTCTAATGGGCATAGTCCATTTTTTAGTTACTTCACCAAGAGCCAAAAATACGGATTTTTTAACCGCATCATCTGTTGGGAACGAAAGCTTGTTTTTGGTGTATTTTCTAATTTTTCCATTAAGGTTTTCAATAAGATTGGTGGTGTAAATAGTCTTTCTGATCTGCACTGGGAAATCTAAAAAAGCAGTTAGCTCCTCCCAGTTTTTATACCAAGAATCAACAGCATAAGAATATTTATCGTTCCACTTTAATTTAAAGTCTTCCAAAGCTGCTCTTGCAGCTTCCGCATTAGGTGCCGTATAGATATGCTTCATGTCTTTTGAAAACTCCTTTTTATCTTTCCATACAACATACCTGGCCGAGTTTCTTATCTGATGTATCACGCAAATTTGCTTTGTCGAATTTGGGAAAACCTGCGTAATTGTATCTGTGAAACCATTTAGATTATCGGTAACCGTTATTAAAATATCATCTACCCCGCGGGTCTTTAGATCCGTTAAGACCGACATCCAAAAAGCGGCACTTTCATTCTTGCCGAGCCACATTCCCAAAACCTCTTTTTTACCATCTTCACGTAAGCCTACAGCTAAATAAACAGCTTTATTGACAACTCTTGAGTTTTCTCTAACTTTAAAGACTATGGCATCCATCCAAACAATCAAATAGGTAGGTTCCAAGGGTCTGTTTTGCCATGCGACAATATCTCCGGTAATTTTATCGGTAACCACAGAAATTGTGGAAGTAGAAACGTTAAATCCATATAATTCATTGAGCTGGGATTCTATATCCGAATTGCTCATCCCTTTAGCATAAAGAGAGACTATTAGGTTTTCAATACCTTCTGATAAAGTACTGCGTTTAGGAACTATTTGGGGTTCAAACTCCGCTTTTCGATCTCTTGGCACATCAATGGTAAACGTTCCATGTTGTGTTTTGATCTTCTTTTTACCATAGCCATTTCGGCTATTGTCCGGGTTTTTCTTCTTTTGATTTTTGGAATAGCCTAAATGAGATTCAATCTCGCCTTGCAACATGGTTTCAACTCCCCGTTTATAGAGGTCGTCCATAAAGTTTCCAAAATCTTTAGAGTCTTTAAATTGTTTTAAAAACTCACTGCTTAATAATTCTTCTTTTGTCATTTTAAGTGTAAATAAAAAGTTAAAAATAATTACTTAAAAGTTATTTCCGAAACATTTTTTGCTCTTTTAAGGAGCAAAATATTTCAGAATAACTTTTTATTTACACACTTTATAGGATACTACCTTTGGAATTTGTGATTTTAAATTTAATGTTTAACGTCCTGTCCCTTCACCTTCTTCCGATTCAATAACTTCTTCTTCTAATTCTTCATCAGGTATTTCACCATTATTTAAACTTTTTTGTTTAGCAAGTACTCGCTCTACATTTTGGTAGTAACCATCTGAATTTGGATCTTCTGATGAAATTTTGGCGAAACCGTTTTTATAGTATTTTAAAGCTCTTTTATAATCATTACCAGTTTCGTAGTACTGACCAATATAATAATCACCTATTGGAGATTCAGGGTACAATCTATTAATCATTTTACCAAATTCCTCAAGGTAAGCTCCATCTTCTTTATCTAAAATGATAGATTCAATAGCAAAAATATCCCTTTCCCTGATTTTTAAATTCGCACCAAATAAGAACTGAATTTCAACATATTTTTTCTCTACATACTCAATAGCTTCGGCTGGTGATAAATCTGCAATGTTATTATCAAACTCTTCTTTAGAAATAGAAGAATACATATCGAAAATATGAGCCATAGCACCCGGTATTGCCTGACCTATCGAAGAAATACTGGTAGAGGTGTTAAACTCATCATATTTATATTTAAAATTTTCGTTTTCAAAATTTTTCAAAACATAATATAACGTTTCAATATTTTTGTTTTTTTGCTCACCTAAAAATTCTCCATTATTTAAATAATAGTAAGTATGTCTGTCTAAAGTAGGCACTTTGCCTCTAAATAAATCTGCTATATCTTGCGAATATCTTGGGTTTATGTTTACATAAGCATTAAAAATAGGCGAAGGCTCTACCATAAAATAATTTGTAAAATTTGCCGTAATGGTATTTCCTACAATAGTTCTAAATGGAGAAATTCTATAGTTATCTTCTATATAACCTATCAACTCATTTTTAATGAATTTGTAAAATTTTGAACTGGTTTCAGTAAGCATACTGTTCAAATCTACTTCGCAGTCTGATTTACGTTCGTTTTTTTGATTTTGAAAAATACCTACAACAATTTGCTCTGGTGCTTTATCCTTAGCAGCAAATAGTTTAGAATTGGCTACATAAATATCAAATAAGTATTCCGCATCTAAAACAATAGCTAGTGGATACACCCTTGTAGAATCTTGTTGATAAGAATCGGGCACATAAATTTTTAAGGTTCGCGTACTATTTAGCTCGCCACTTAATTCGGCGGACTTAAATGCTTCTAAAGAAACGTTTTGGCCCACAGCAGTAAAAGTCAGAGCTAAAAATAATAATAGAGGGTATAATTTTTTCATATTACACAATTTTTGGATTTTTAATCGGGTTAATTTTTTTTCTCTTTTTCTAAATTCTATCTTTACAAACGAATAGAATCGGATAAAATTGTAATCAATGATAGAGCCAAACTGGAAAATTGTAAAAAAATATACTGATATTACCTACAAAAAAGCGAATGGAGTGGCTAGAATAGCCTTTAACAGGCCTGATGTTAGAAATGCTTTTCGACCTAAAACAACTAGTGAATTATATGATGCTTTTTATGATGCCCAAGAAGACACAAGTATTGGCGTAGTCTTGCTTTCCGCGGAAGGGCCTTCATCGAAAGATGGTGTATATTCTTTTTGTAGTGGTGGCGACCAGAAAGCAAGGGGACATCAAGGCTACGTTGGTGAAGATGGTATGCACCGCCTAAATATTTTAGAAGTACAACGATTGATTCGTTTTATGCCAAAAGCTGTTATTGCCGTTGTTCCCGGCTGGGCAGTTGGGGGTGGGCATAGTTTGCACGTGGTTTGTGATTTAACTTTGGCAAGTAAAGAACATGCTATTTTTAAACAAACGGATGCAGATGTTACTAGTTTTGACGGAGGCTATGGTTCAGCCTATTTGGCAAAAATGGTCGGACAAAAAAAAGCTCGTGAAATTTTCTTTTTAGGTCGCAATTATTCCGCACAAGAAGCTTTTGAAATGGGAATGGTGAATGCGGTAATTCCTCATGAGGAATTGGAAGAAACAGCATATCAGTGGGCTCAAGAAATTTTGGCAAAATCACCTACATCCATAAAAATGTTAAAATTTGCTATGAATCTTACGGACGATGGTATGGTGGGCCAACAAGTTTTTGCAGGAGAAGCCACACGATTAGCGTATATGACCGATGAAGCAAAAGAAGGACGTGATGCTTTTTTAGAAAAACGCAAGCCTAATTTTGAAAAGAAATGGTTGCCGTAAGTTCAAAGTGGAATTTCCGTCTTCGGACTTTAAGCTTTTTTCATTAACTCGTTTTTCATTAACTCATAACTAAATAATCATTATGAAAATAATTTGCATCGGCAGGAATTATGCTAAACATATAGCGGAATTAGCTAATGAAAGACCTGAAAACCCAGTGGTGTTTTTAAAACCTGATTCGGCTATTTTACCAAAAAAGATGCCTTTTTTTATTCCACCTTTTTCTAGTGATATTCATTATGAGGTTGAAGTGCTGGTAAAAATAAATAAAGTTGGTAAACATATTGAAGCTAAGTTCGCCCATAAATATTATGATGAGGTTGGATTGGGCATTGATTTTACGGCTCGTGATGTGCAAGCACAATGCAAAGAAAAAGGACTGCCTTGGGAAAAAGCCAAAGCCTTTGATGGCAGTGCCGTTGTCGGTCAATTTTACCCGAAAGAACAATTTGATCTTGATAATTTACAATTTCAACTGGAAAAAAATGAAGTCGTAGTCCAAAATGGAAGTACCAATGCCATGCTATGGAAAATTGATGAATTGATTGCCTATGTTTCGCAATTCTTTACCCTTAAAAAAGGGGATATTATTTTTACAGGAACACCTGAAGGCGTTGGAAAAGTAAAGGAAAACGATATTTTAATTGGAAAATTACAGGACAACGAGGCGTTTAGCATCAAAATCAAATAGTTATTAATTATTTTAGAACGCATAATGGTATTGACAGCTATTTTTTGTCTTAATTCTTAATACTAACATCTTAATTCTAATTGATGGCTCAAGAAATTGAACGTAAATTTTTGATAAAGAACGATGATTTTAAAAAAGAATCGTTTAAAAAGGAAAATATCATACAAGGTTTTCTGTCTTCAGTGCCAGAAAGGACTGTCCGTGTCCGTATTATTGGTGAACGAGGATATCTTACTATTAAAGGTATTGGCAATATATCAGGAACTACACGGTTTGAGTGGGAAAAGGAAATAGCACTTGAAGAGGCTACGGATTTATTAAAAATCTGTGAACCTGGTGTAATTGATAAGTGCAGATATTATATAAAATCAAAGAATCACACTTTTGAGGTTGATGAGTTTTACGGAGAAAATGAAGGTCTAGTTATTGCAGAGATAGAGTTAAATTCGGAAGAAGAACGTTTTGAAAAACCCGATTGGTTAGGCAAAGAAGTAACTGGAATTTCTAAGTATTATAACGCATCGTTAGTGAAAAACCCTTATAAAAACTGGTAAAATTTCTAAGTCTTACTTCATATTATACAAACTCTTCCCAGCATTATAATATTTATCGCCCTCGATCCAAAAAGGAGTTTTTGAGTCATTGGCAATCAATCGACAGGCCATAACATAAGATTTAAAGAACTTCTCCAAATAATCATAATCTAAATTGTCCGGGTTATCAGCCGTTTGATGGTAATATTTACCAATTTCCGCATCAAATGCTGTGAAACCCAAGCTATAAGTTGGAGCTGGAATACCTTTGGCAGCAAAATTAACATTGTCAGATCGGTCAAATAGACCTTGTTCTCCGGCAGGGTCATCAATGGCCTTTAAACCAAATTCGGTCGCTGCATTTTTAATATGATCCCCAGCCGTTGTTCTGTTTAATCCAATAATGGTGGCTATTGAAGTATCGTTATAACCACCATTATCACTATTAAAACAATAGACCATTTGTTCTAAAGGAATCACAGGATGTTCAACATACCATTTACTGCCCAATAATCCCTTTTCTTCACCGGTAAATAGTATAAATAAAGCAGATCTTTTTGTAGGATATTTTGCAATATTCTCTGCGGCACTCAAAACAGTTACTGTTCCCACTGCATTATCTCTGGCACCGTTGTAAATGGAATCGTTTTCCGCATTAGTTTCGCCTATTCCAATGTGGTCATAATGAGCGGAATAGATAATAAATTCATCTTTCAATTTTGGGTCTGTACCTTCTACCATTCCTACCACATTTTTTGAAGGAACTGTCTTTTTTTCTACACCTGAAATATTTAATTCAATTGGAATATTTTTTGTGGAACTTATTGCTTTTTCAATACTTCCATCAATATCCTGTAGCCAAATATGAAGTAGTTCTTTCTCATCATTACTACCCGCTAATCCTAATTTATCCGAGCCAAAGTTATGAGATAATCTATCCCACATTTGGTTATCTAGAGTTGATAATTCAATTAAGCCAATAGCTCCATTTTCTTCGGCTAACTTTGTTTTTGCCCTTCCGCTTCTAAAAGCTGATCTAGCATCTTCATTCTCTTTGGTACCAGCTTTTACAACTACAATTTTTCCCTTAACATCCTTATTTTTAAAATCCTCTTCCGTTCCGTAATTTAAATATGCCGCAGTTCCGCTATAATCAATATTACCACCTTGTAATGGCAATATATTTGGTGAAGACATATCGTTTAATTTGACACTCAATTCTTTTGCAGCGGTAGTTTTCTGTAATTCAACAGTTTGGTAATAACTTCCGTTATTTGCAGGTTTAACACCATATCTCCTAAAAGAATTTGCCAAATAAGAAGCGGCAATATCTATTTCTGGAGTTCCTGTCTCTCGACCTTTCAGTTCATCAGAAGCTAAAAAATAAATATGACCTTCAATATCATTTTTAGAAATGGTTTCATTTACTTTTTCTTTATCCGTTTGGGCTTTACAAGACCAAGTAATAAGAAGAGCGATGGAAAAAAGGACTATTTTTTGCATGATATGAAGATTTTGGTGTAAATATATGTAAATAGTTACAAAGTCATGGTCACCTTGGTTTAAAACACTTGACTATCTTTGTTGAGAATTTTAAACTATATTAATTTGAATGCAGAAATAATTACTATTGGAGATGAGATACTTATCGGACAGATTGTAGATACTAATTCTGCTTTCATTGCCCAAGAATTAAATAAAATAGGAATTTCTGTTTACCAGATTACCTCTGTTCAGGACGATAAAGAACACATTTTAAAATCACTTAAAGAGGCTGAAGAAAATGCGGACATCATTATACTTACTGGAGGATTGGGTCCTACAAAAGACGATATTACGAAACACACTATCTGTGAATATTTTAATGATTCCTTAGTTCGGAATGATGAAGTTTTAAAACATATTGAAAATCTATTTGCGAAATACATTTCTACACCAGTTTCAAATATCAACCGCCAACAAGCATTAGTGCCATCAAAGGCACTGATTTTAACGAACAAATTTGGAACAGCACCAGGCATGTTACTTGAAAAAAATGACAAAGCTTTTATTTCCTTACCTGGTGTACCTTACGAAATGAAAGGTTTAATTACCAATGAAGCAATACCTTATTTGCAAAAAAAATATAATCGCCCGTATATATTTCATAGAACTTTACTGACTTATGGTCTGGGCGAAAGTGCCATTGCCGATAGGTTAGATAAATGGGAAGATGCATTACCAAAAAATATCAAATTAGCATATTTACCTAATTTAGGTAAAGTTAGGTTACGATTGACCGCCAAAGGATTTGATAAAGATTTGCTAAAAAGTGAAATGTTAAGACTGGAAAAAGAGTTAATTACCTATGTTGATGATATTTTTGTAGGATTTGAAGGAGAAGAGTCCATCGAAACTTTGATTGGTAAATTGCTTGTTGCAAAAAACCAGACCTTAGCAACAGCTGAAAGTTGTACTGGTGGAAGCATCGCTAAAATGATTACTTCAGTGGCCGGTGCATCAAAGTATTTTATTGGATCGGTTGTCAGTTATAATGAGCGTATTAAAACCGATATTTTAAATGTATCACCAAAAACCATTATAAAACATTCTGTGGTAAGTGCTGCTGTGGCAGAAGAAATGGCTAAAGGTATCCAACAATTGTATAAAACCGATTATGCCATTGCGGTAACCGGAAACGCAGGTCCAACAACCGATAAGACAGATACTTCCGTTGGAGTTGTTTTTATCAGTTTGATTACGCCAATTGAAATAATTACACACGAATTTAACTTTGGTCAACCCCGAGAAAAGGTAATAGAAAGAGCTTCTGGTAAAGCGTTGGAAATGTTGAGAACGGCTTTATTAAAAAAGCACTTAGGGTAAACTCCCACTTTATAAAATGCTACGAATACACTAATTTTTCTTGATTGTGGATTAAAAAAAGAATCAACACTAATTTTTAAAAAATCTATAGATTTTTTATTCGTGATAATTATTTTTTACGTATTTTTAGTTTTATTCGTGTATTTGTGGCAAAATATTTCTTAAATAAAAGTATGGGTTTGCCTTGAAAAAACTAACATTAGTTGTCCAAAATTTTTTTTTGCTCTATTACTTGCTTTTCCATTCGTTGCAAACAAGTATTACTTGTCTTTAGTTTATTTATTAAACTAAATGATAGTTAATTAGTTGCGATTATGTCTTGCATCTTGTGTCAAGTAGACCCGAACCGAGAATTCGGGGTCGGGGCGGTCTTATGTCTATAACACTATATTAACAAAAAAAACACTTAATATTTTGTTTGTAAATTGAATTAATTTATTATTTTTGCACCTCGTTTAGAATAACATAGTTAAAAGTTTAAAAAATGTCAAGAGTTTGTGAGTTAACAGGAAAAAAAGCCATGGTGGGAAACAACGTTTCACACTCCATGAACAAGACTAAAAGAAAATTTGACGCTAATTTAATGAAAAAGCGTTTTTATATTCCTGAAGAAGATAAATGGATTACGTTGAAAGTATCTGCATCGGCTTTAAAGAACATCAATAAAAAAGGCATTTCTGCTGTAATTAAAGAGGCCAGAGCTAATGGCTTTTTGAAAAAATAGAATACAATGGCAAAAGGTAAAGGCAATAGAATTCAAGTTGTATTAGAATGTACCGAACACAAAGAAAGTGGCAAACCGGGTACATCTAGATATATTACTACCAAGAATAAAAAAAATACTCCTGACAGAATGGAATTGAAAAAATTCAATCCTATTTTAAAGAAAATGACTGTTCATAAAGAGATAAAATAATAAATCATGGCAAAGAAATCAGTAGCATCATTACAGACAGGCTCAAAAAGATTGACAAAAGCGGTAAAAATGGTAAAATCTCCAAAGACTGGAGCGTATTCATTTGTTGAAACCATTGTGGATCCCGCTAATGTAAACGACTTTTTTAACAAAAAATAATTGTTTTTATAAATTATAAAGAAGCTACTTTCATTCGCTTGAAAGTAGCTTTTTTGTTTTTTATATTTGTAGTGAAAATTTAAAATTCGAGATTTAAAATTTTTAAGGATTACACATTAATCTAATCCGCCTACGCTAAAGCTTCGGACGGACAACTAACTCAGTGACCAATTAACCATTAACTTTAAAAAATGAGTTTATTCAAAAAAATATTTTCAAAAGAAAAAAAGGAAACTTTGGACAAGGGTTTGGAAAAAAGTAAAACTACTTTTTTTTCAAAACTCTCTAAAGCTGTTGCCGGAAAATCTAAAGTTGATGATGATGTATTGGACAATTTAGAGGAAGTATTGGTTTCTTCTGATGTAGGTGTAGCTACAACGTTAAAAATAATCGATAGAATTGAGGCTCGTGTTGCTAAAGATAAATATTTAGGAACTGAGGAACTTAATCAAATTTTAAGGGAAGAAATAGCAGGCTTATTGTCAGAAACTAACGTAGGCAACGAAACCGAATTCACAATCCCTAGTGATAAAAAGCCATATGTTTTAATGGTAGTAGGTGTAAACGGAGTGGGTAAAACCACAACCATTGGTAAATTGGCAGCTCAGTTCAAAAAGCAAGGTTTAAAAGTGGTATTAGGTGCGGGAGATACTTTTAGAGCCGCGGCGATTGATCAATTACAGGTTTGGGCAGATAGGGTTGGGGTTCCTATTATAAAACAAAAAATGGGCAGCGATCCGGCTTCAGTGGCTTTTGATACGGTACAGTCAGCCGTAAATCAAGATGCTGATGTGGTTATAATAGATACCGCTGGGCGTTTACATAACAAAGTGAATTTAATGAATGAACTCACAAAAATAAAGCGTGTTATGCAAAAGGTTATAGAAGATGCACCACATGACGTTTTGTTGGTTCTTGATGGTTCTACTGGTCAAAATGCTTTTGAACAGGCCAAACAATTTACAAAGGCAACTGAAGTTACTTCACTTGCAGTTACCAAATTAGATGGAACAGCCAAGGGCGGTGTGGTTATTGGTATTTCCGATCAATTTAAAATTCCCGTAAAATATATTGGAGTGGGCGAAAAAGTTGACGATTTACAAGTATTTAATAAAATTGAGTTTGTGGATAGTTTTTTTAAATAATACTCTAGTCATCTTTTTTTAGGCATTGCCCAGTAGTAAAAAAATATTATTCCCGCACTAATTTCTAAAACTAAACCTCCTATTATTAGGATATTGGAGTATAATTCCATTTTAAAAACTTTTAAGATAGCTCCAAGTACAATTAATAGCAATCCTATAACAAGGAATTGAGAGGGTTTGTTTTTCATGTTTAATTTACGTTTAAAAAATAATAGAGGTCTTTTCAGACCTCTATTACATTAACTCCCTTATTAAAACAAATTGATTAAAAAGTGATTATTCTTCGCAAAAATTATAATACACCTTTATAATTAGAGATAAAAAGCCCATTCCAATGATTTATAGTAAAGTCCTTGCTATGAAAAAACCTTACATCCTTAGTAATAAGTGGAAATTTAGGAAAGTAGATCATTGGATTATGGGCTAAATTATTTATAATGTGTTTAGCAATACTTAATTGTTTTAATGTTGATACAAAGATAACGATATACTTAGGACTTTATTCAATAAAAAACCGCAAAATTTCATAAAATAAACCGCAAATTTTTACGGTTTGAACCGTAAAAATTTGCGGTTTAAAAAGCTATATTTTGTGGTTAAATACCTATAATAAAACAAATTAACTATGTAATTTAGTGAAACTAAATTAGGTGTTATGCAACATAGATATTCCATTATAGATAACAACAAATCAACTATTAAAAAAATTCAAAATTTTTTCGAAATAAAAGATGATTTTGTATGTGTGGGTGCTTCAGATTGTTATAATCAATCCTTAGATACTATTTTGGAATACACACCTGATATTGTCTTTATAAATGTAGATGATAACCATGATATTTGTAATAACGCCTTTACCTTTGTAAACGAATTGTATAAATACGTTAGTGAAATTCCTCATATAATTGCCTTGTCAGCTACAAAAGATGAGGCATATAATTGTATGAAGAATAATTTTTATGATTATATTTTAAAACCTATCAATGATTTTGAGTTGCGAAAATCAATAGCCAGGTTAAAACTAAAACCCAAACAGCCTTCAAATAAGCTATGCTTAAAATCTTATAAAGATTACCGGTTTATTGAAATGGACGAAATTCTATTTTTAAAGGCAGATAATACCAGTACAGATTTTTTTATGAACGATGGTAATACTATAAGTGCCTATAAGACCCTTAAGTTTTTTGAAAGTGTTTTACCAGAAAATTTTACCAGAATACACAATAGTTATATTGTAAACCAAAAATATGTATCTAGAATTCACTTCGGAAAATCTAAATGCACCATTAAACAAAGTAGTTTTGCCATTCCGTTTTCAAAATCTTACAAAGAAAACGTGGTTATTTTAGAAAAATCTATTTCTAAAAATGCACTATTGTCATTAAATTGATGTAATAAATTTCCAACTACTGCCATAAGTAGGTTAAGTACTTCTCTTTGCCTACCATCTACTATAACCTTACTAAAATAATAGTATAAACTTGCTATTCCACTTAGTTTTGTAACAGAATTTGAAGCTTCAAAATCAATTTAACTATTAAATAAAACAAGGCTTGTAAATAGTTACAAGCAAATAATCTAATTTTTTAACCTACTAAAAATATAAAATCATGAAAAACTTAAAAAATATATTCGCTTTATTACTATTATCAGTTGCTTTTTACTCTTGTGATGCCGATGCTACACTAGATGAAGTACAACAAGCCGAACAAACGGAGTTTGACGTAAAAGTTTCTGCTGATACAGGTGATCAAGGGCAAGTTGAAGCTGAAAGAGAGGGATAGAAAACATTTAAATAAAGCTTTAACAATAAACCCTAAACAATTTGTTTAGGGTTTATTGTTTTTATTGAATAGATTTGTTGTGATATTTTAAAATTATTTCTGTTGTATTATTCAAAATTAACTTTGTTATTTTTTTTAATACTGCCTCTCTTTTTTTTTGATTTGAGTGCGGATATTCACTCATTTGAAAAACAAAATGACAGTATTATCAAGCTCATTAACCTTGCAAAAGATAAAAAGTTTACATCTAAAAAGAGAAAATACTATTTAGACAGAGCTTTTAAAATTTCTAAGGATGAGAGAAATGATTCTTTAAAAAATATTTATTTTTCAAAGATTGCTTTTACATATTTGAAAATAAATGATTCATTAGGATTTAGAAAATCTAATAAAGAGTCAATCAAATTCTCTACTAAGATGAATGATTCAATTACTATTGCCAATAACTATTGGGATTTAGGGAGATTTTACTCAAAAAATAATGTTAAGGATAGTGCCTATTACAGCTATTCTAAAGCTGAAAAAATATATGAATCTTTAGGTAAAAAGTATTATGGAGGGTTGATGTTATTAAATATGGCCATTATTCAATCTGATCTTAGAGATTATACAGGTAGCGAAGTTACAACGTTCAGGGCCATTGAATTATTAAAACCATTAGACAAATATAAATACTTGTATAGTGCTTACAATAACTTGGGTATTGTATTTAATGAATTGGAAGAGTACGACAAAGCTCTGTTTTATCACAATAAGGCATTGGAGTACCAAGCTAAAATAGAGGGCGAAAATACTTTTAAATCCAATACGCTTAATAATGTAGGTGTTGTTTATAAAAACGATAATCAGCATTATAAAGCTATAAAAAGTTATAACGAAGCATTAAATACGCAAAGTTTAAAACAGCAAAACACAAAACTCTACGCCATGCTATTAGACAATTTAGCCTACAGTAAGTTTAAATTAAACGATACAATTGGGGTAAATGCCTTATTTCAAGAATCGTTGCATCTTAGAGATAGCATTGGTGATATATCTGGTAAAACCATCAACAAACTGCATTTGGCAGAATACCATGCCGCTTATAACGATTCTATAAAAGCATTGCAATTGGCCAACGAGGCTAAAGACTTGGCAGAAAATTCAAAAAATTATAGAGATCTATTGGCATCTTTACTGTTGTTGTCAAAATTAGACAAAAAAAATAGTGACCAATATTCACAACGCTACATAGCTTTAAATGACAAACTACTAAAAGAGGAACGAGCCATTAGAGATAAATTTGCCCGTATTCGTTTTGAAACCGACGAATTTATTGAAGAAAACGAAGCGTTAGCAGAAGAAAAAGAAATTTTAACAGAACAAAAAAAGCGTATTTTAACAATAGGCTCAATACTATTGGTGTTGGGTGTTTTAATCTACATTATACGCGACCAACGTTTAAAAAATATAAGATTAAGGTTGGAAAAAGAACAACAACAGGCCAATGAGGAAATCTATAATTTAATGCTAACGCAACAATACAAACTGGATGAAGGGAAAAGAAATGAGAAAAAAAGAATGTCCGAAGAATTGCACGATGGGGTGTTGGGCAACTTGTATGGTATTAAAATGAATTTAGCGGTTCTTAATCAGCAAAGTAATCCTGACGCTATTTTAAAAAGAGAAGAATTTATTGAGGGGTTATCCAATGTAATTGATGAAATAAGAAATGTTTCTCATGAGCTACATGCAAACGCTCTTGATGCAGATGTAGGTTATATGCAACTAATTGAAGACCTATTAATACAAAAAAGTGAAGTCAACGGTTATAACTATGAGTTATTAGTGGAGGAAGATACAAATTGGCAAGTAATAGCTGGTGATATAAAAATGAATATCTATCGAATTATACAAGAGGCTATTCAAAATATAAATAAATATGCTCAAGCAAATAAAGTTAAAGTTGAATTAAAAAGTGATGGTGACTTTATACATCTCACTATTAGTGACGACGGAATAGGATTTAACACCAAAACGAAAAAAGACGGTATAGGTATTAAAAACATAAAATCTAGAGTGGAGCGTTTAAATGGCTCTGTTGAATTTTTGTCAGAGCTAAAAAAAGGAACTTCAATAATTATTAAGATACCTTATATCGGTATATAATTTTAATTCACTAACTTTGTTACTGACCCTTTTCCCTTTTTATTCTGATGAAAAAGCTAATAAATACATTAATAGTTGATGATAATCCGATGATTATTGAAGCCTATAAAAGTATGTTTAATTATGCTGATTTAGAAGATTATAATATTGAAATTGATATTGCATCGGATTGTGAAGAGGCAATTGCAAAGATGAAATCGGCAACTGCAAAACAATCCTATGATCTTTTTTATTTCGATATGAATTTACCACCTTCATTAGATGGAAAATTTACGTCTGGAAAAGACTTAGCCTTATATGCTAAAGACAGCTTTCCTAAGGCTAAAGTGGTTATTTTAACCTTAAATAATGATAGTCTTAGTATTCATAATATTTTAACCAAAATTAATCCCGACGGATTACTCATAAAAAACGATAGCAACCCAGTTGAATTTATTTCTGGTTTTAAGACCATTTTGAGAAACCCTCCATTTTACAGCAATACCGTCGTAAAGTATTTAAATACCTTAAATGCTCTTAGGGAAAATGCTCAGTTTGACGAGAATGATGTCAAAATATTAATGCATTTGGAACGAGGTATAAGGACTAAAGATTTAGACCAATATATCAATCTTTCTTTGAGCTCGATTGAAAAGAAAAAAAGTCATTTGAGAAAGCTACTTGATGTTAAAAAAGGAAATGACGAAGAGCTTGTCCGTATTGCCAAAGAAAATGGTCTTATATAATTAGTTATTAGAGCATAATAGCCTACTTTTGCAAAAAATTATTGAAGCTATATGCGAACAAAATCCACCAAACAGAATAAGATAAATGTTGTTACCTTAGGCTGTTCCAAAAATGTTTATGATTCAGAGGTGTTAATGGGGCAATTACAAGCCAATGGAAAAGAAGTTGTCCACGAAGATGAGAATGACGATGGCAATATTGTAGTGATAAATACTTGTGGATTCATCGGCAAGGCCAAAGAAGAATCTATCAATACCATTTTGCACTATGCTCATAAAAAAGAGAATGGCGAGGTTGATAAGGTTTTTGTTACAGGCTGCCTAAGCGAACGTTATAAACCCGATTTAGAAAAGGAAATTCCCGACGTTGATGCGTATTTTGGTACGCACGACTTACCAAACTTATTAAAAGTATTAGAAGCAGATTACAAACACGAGCTGTTGGGCGAACGCTTAACAACTACTCCAAAACATTATGCTTATCTAAAAATTGCTGAAGGTTGTGACAGGCCTTGTTCTTTTTGTGCCATTCCATTAATGCGAGGTAAGCATGTTTCCACTCCTATCGAAAATTTAGTAAAGGAGGCTGAAAATTTAGCTGAAAAAGGAATCAAAGAACTAATTTTAATTGCCCAAGATTTAACCTATTACGGACTTGATATTTACAAAAAAAGAGCCTTGGCTGATTTGCTTAAAAATTTGGCTAAAGTAAAAGGCATTGAATGGATAAGATTACATTATGCATTTCCAACAGGTTTTCCGCTAGATGTGCTAGAAGTAATGAAAAGCGAACCTAAAGTTTGTAATTATTTAGATATTCCACTTCAACATATAAATACCGAGATTTTAAAATCTATGCGTAGAGGTACTACGCATGATAAAACGGTCAACTTAATTAAACAATTTAGAACGGCGGTTCCTGATATGGCTATTAGAACCACATTGATTGTAGGTTATCCAGGAGAAACAGATGAAATATTTAATGAACTTAAAAACTGGGTAAAAGAAACCCGTTTTGATAGGCTAGGGGCTTTTGCATATTCACATGAAGAAAATACCCATGCAGCTACTTTAGTAGACGATGTTCCTGAAGCTATTAAAGAACAACGCGTTGCGGAAATTATGGAAATTCAAAGTCAGATTTCTTTTGAGTTGAATCAAGAAAAGGTGGGTAAAACGTTTAAATGTATTTTTGACAGAAAAGAAGGGAACTACTTTTTCGGTAGAACAGAATTTGATTCTCCAGATGTAGATAACGATGTAATTATTGATGCCACCAAACATTATGTGCAAATAGGGCAATTCGTAAGCGTCAAAATTACAGAAGCTGGCGATTTTGATTTGTATGGAGAACCAGTTGGTTAAAAGATTTTATTAATTGACGATAATTCCTCCCCTTATTTCAAGGGGAGGTGTCCGAAGGACGGAGGGGTTTTCTTTTTTTCAATTTTAAATCTCGAATCCTTTCATTCTTTTTCCCTATTTTTATCACATGATAGAAGCCGATTGTACCACTCACATTCCTTTTGCCAAAACGGGCTATTTTTCAACTATTATTTGTGATTATCTCAATGAAGATGAAAAGATTAAACCCTTCTATTCAAACTTTCCAAATAGTGAAGGATTTAAAAAACAGATCGATGCTAAACGTCATTCTGAACTTGTTTCAGAATCTCATAGAAAAATACTTGTCACATCCTTAGAAAATCAATATCAAAATATAGAAGTTTCAGATTCAACCAAACAAAACATTAAACTTCTAAAAAAAGAAAACACTTTTACGGTAACTACCGGTCATCAATTGAATTTATTTACAGGACCATTGTATTTTTTATATAAAATTATTTCTACCATTAATTTATGTAAGCAGTTAAAAGCGGAGTTCCCTAACGAAAATTTTGTTCCCGTTTATTGGATGGCAACTGAAGATCATGACTTTGAGGAAATCAATTATTTTAATTTTAAAGGTCAAAAAATAAGTTGGAATATTGATTGTAAAGGAGCAGTTGGGCGATTGCAAACAGAAGGTTTAGAACAAGTTGCTAATGTTTTTGAAAAAGCATTGGATAGTTCTAAAAATGCCAACTATTTAATTCAGTTGTTTAAAGATTCTTATCTAAAACATGATAATTTAACGGATGCAACCAGATATTTAACCAATGAACTATTTAGTGAATATGGTTTGGTAATAATTGACGGTGATGATAAAGAGTTAAAAAAACAATTTATTCCTTTTGTTGAAGATGAGCTTTTAAATCAAACAAGTTTTAAGAAAGTATCGAGTACTATTGAACAACTCGAAAAGAACTATACAATTCAGGTTAATCCACGAGAAATCAATTTGTTCTATCTAACAAATGAGCTTAGAGAACGTATTGTTTATGAAGATGGAGTGTATAGAGTAGTGGACAACGATATTTCTTGGAGCAAAAATGAAATTCTTAAAGAACTTAACGACTTCCCCGAGAGGTTTAGCCCAAATGTAATAATGAGGCCTTTATATCAAGAAGTTATTTTGCCTAATTTATGTTACATAGGAGGTGGTGGAGAATTGGCGTATTGGTTGGAACTTGCAGCTTATTTTGAGGCGGTAAAAGTTCCTTTTCCAATACTCTTACTGCGAAATTCAGCTTTGATAGTTACTGAAAAGCAGAAGAAAAAAGCTGATAGATTAAATATTGCTATCGACGAACTATTCCTAGATCAACATCAACTGGTCAATAAAAAAATAAAGGAAATATTAGAAATTGAAATCGATTTTTCTGAGCAACGTAGTTTTTTAAAAAAGCAATTTGAAGATTTAGAACAACTTGCCGAAAAAACGGACAAATCATTTATTGGTGCTGTAAAAGCACAAGAGGTCAAACAATTAAAAGGTTTAGATAATTTAGAGAAACGTTTGCTCAAAGCCCAAAAAAGAAAATTAAACGATGAAGTAGAACGAATAAAAGAACTTCAAAATCAGCTTTTTCCAAATCAAAGTTTGGAAGAACGCCAACGTAATTTTTCGGAAATGTATTTGGCTTACGGGGAAAGATTAGTTCCATCATTGGTAAAATCACTTCGTCCTTTAGATGGAAAATTTACAATTTTAGAGTTATAATGAGAAAGCGGTTAAAATATATTATTCTCGCTATTATCATTATTCCACTCTCAATGATTTTTATGGCTAATTATAGTATAGTAAATACTTCAGAAAATAAAGTCTTTGACAAAACTACATCTATACAACCGAACAAAGTAGGTTTAATTTTAGGCACTTCTAAATTATTAAAAAACGGACGGATTAATTTGTTTTATCAATATAGGGTTGATGCCGCAGTGGCATTATATAAGGCTGAAAAAATTGAGTTTATTTTGGTTAGCGGAGATAATAGTAGCGTTAATAATGACGAACCAACTGACTTTAAAAACGATTTGATTGCAAATGGTATTCCTGCTGAAAAAATATTCTTAGATTATGCTGGGTTTAGGACATTAGATTCCGTGGTTAGGGCTAAAGAAATTTTCGGATTGACCGAAGTTACCTTTATTTCTCAAAAATTCCATAATCAAAGAGCTATATATCTTGCTGAAAAAAATGGAATTAAAGCCATCGGTTATAATGCCAAAGATGTTGGTGGTCAGTCTGGTACAAAGGTGATGCTACGCGAATATTTGGCAAGGGTTAAAGTCTTTGTTGATTTATTGTTTGGCGTTGAACCTCATTTTTTAGGCGAAAAAATTGAGATAAAATAAGTATTCAGTCAGCACTAGCAGTTTGCAATTTCTGCTGATTTCAAACTTTCGAGAAAACTCTTCGTGATCTTCGCGTTGCCCACTATGTACTTTGCGTGAAAATTTTAAATCTCAAGTCTAATATCTAACGTCCCATATCTAAAAGAATCCACAAATATCCAAAGCTTTTTTATAAGCTTCTGCCCTAAAATAAGTATTATATTTCGGTAAGTCTACTGGTAAAATCCAAACCAAATCCTCAAATTCATCATCCTGAGGATCCAATTTCATGGTAGCGTTGTACTTTATCTTAACAATATTTAATTCCTGCCGTTTAAAAATATACCTGTCCTCATCTGGATAAATATAAGTTACGGTTTGAGTATAGCTTTTTACAATGTCTTTTTCAGTAATGTCAATAGCTAATTCTTCTTTGAGCTCACGTATTATTCCATCGATAAAATGCTCATCATTATCCAATCCTCCTTGCGGAAATTTAAAGCCGCCATCTCTCGGTGAAGAACCGATCAACACTTTACCCTCATCGTTAACAATTACTGCCATTACGGCTTTTCTAACCTCTTGCTTTGTCAACTTTTATTGATTTTACTCGCAAAGTTATCTAGAAAATATGTTTTTTAATTTTTTTTGGTAATAAATTTGAGGTTTTTCCGTATAAATTTGGGTGAGCCTAACAATATTGTTAGAAAGTCGGTTGGTGGCCGAGAAAAGTTTTTCTTGCAAAGAATTAGTGTCCGAAGGTGTTGAATATGTATTTATTAAAAAAGTATGATAATTTCTGATATTTTGAAAGTAGGCAGGATTCAGAATATCATTGTCGTTTAAATCATTGTTTATTTTGGCATAGACTTTAAATTTGGCCTTATCCATTTTTGACATGGTAACCAAATCGCAAAATAATTTTATTTTTTGACCAAAAGAAAATTTATTCTTAGCGTTAAGATCCGAAATGGTTTTCTTATCGTTTGTACCAAGATGTTGTAACAAATACTTTGTAATCAGTTCATCAATAAGCGAAGTGTTCTCACCAACTTTTTTTTCTAATTCTGTAATCATAGTATAGCAGTTTTAAGTATTGAGACATTATGGTTAAATGAACTGAATACCAGGTTTAAAAAATATGATAGTTAGAAAAATAGTTAGATAGGCTCAAATATATTGAATATTATTGAGCAAAACAATGAAAATGAGTGTATTACCCTTTTTTGTTAACAAATGGTATGTTTTTTCTGTTTTTTAGTAAAATGATAATAGATAATATAAAGACCACCAGTGCCATATAAAAAACTTTACCACCGTCACCATTAACCTCAATACCCAATTTAGTAAGATGTGAAAAGATAGCACCGGAAATAATGCCTAATGATAACAATGCACCCATCCATACCGTTTTTGGAACGAGTATTAATATCGCTGCAATTAATTCCAGAATTCCTATTCCTATTCTACCATAAGGTTCTAGCCCCAAAGTGCTAAAAATATGTATACTATCAGGATGTGCGGTAAATTTAAAATATAATGTTTGAACCAATATCAGTGCAACTAGTAATCTTAAAACGAAGTAAATTTTTGAAGTCATAATGCTTTAGTTTAAACTTTAGTCGAGAATCACTAAAAAACATACAGATATATTTAAAACAATTTATAAACAATTCGCAAAAGGTTCTGACATTTTAAGAATTAAATTTTATTTTTGCGGATGCAAGAAAAAGTCCTCATTTTAGATTTTGGTTCACAAGTAACCCAGCTGATAGCTAGGCGAATTAGAGAATTGAATATATTCTGCGAAATCTTTCCTTTTAATAGCAACAAATTTAATGTTGACGATTACAAAGCGGTAATTTTATCTGGTAGTCCGTGTTCTGTAAATGCTGAAGATGCACCGAAAATTGATTTGACAAAAATAAAAGGAAAAAAACCATTGCTTGGTATTTGTTATGGTGCTCAATATTTGGTCAAATTTTTTGGAGGAAAAGTAGGAACTTCAAACACTAGGGAATACGGTAGGGCAAAACTTTCGTTTTTAGACCATAATGAAGAATTTTTCACGAATATTAATGAGGGCAGTCAAGTTTGGATGAGCCATTCCGATACAATTTTGGAACTTCCTGAAGGGTATAAAAATATTGCGAGTACAGAAGATGTGGAGTATGCCGCTTTTAAAATTGAGAACGAAGATACTTACGCCATTCAGTTCCACCCAGAAGTTTATCATACTACAGACGGCACTCAACTTTTAGCGAATTTTTTGGTAAATATTGCCGATGTAGAGCAAAGTTGGACACCAGATTCTTTTGTAGATTCTACCGTAGATAAACTAAAAAATCAATTGGGTAATGATAAAGTCGTTTTAGGTTTGTCGGGCGGTGTAGATTCTACTGTTGCCGCTGTCCTTTTAGATAAGGCAATAGGCAAAAATTTATATTGTATTTTTGTTAATAACGGCTTGTTACGTAAAAACGAGTTTGAAAGTGTTTTAAACCAATACAAGCACATGGGCCTGAACGTTAAAGGTGTAGATGCTTCGGCACGCTTTTTGAAAGCCCTTGAGGGAATATCTGAACCCGAGTTAAAACGTAAAGCTATTGGAGGCACGTTTATCGAGGTTTTTGATGATGAAGCACATCGAATTAAAGATGTAAAATGGTTGGCACAGGGCACTATTTATCCCGATGTAATCGAATCGGTTTCTGTTTCGGGCGGTCCTTCGGCAACTATTAAAAGTCATCACAATGTAGGGGGATTGCCAGATTTTATGAAATTGAAAATTGTAGAGCCTTTACGGATGATTTTTAAAGATGAGGTAAGAAGAGTTGGTAAGTCTATGGGTATAGATGCTGAACTTTTGGGCAGACATCCTTTTCCGGGACCAGGATTGGGTATTCGTATCTTAGGGGATATTACCGCTGAAAAAGTAAGGATTTTACAAGAAGTGGATGCTATTTTCGTAAATGGATTAAAAAAGTGGAATTTGTATAATGATGTTTGGCAGGCGGGAGCCATGTTGCTTCCGGTAGATTCCGTTGGTGTAATGGGAGACGAGCGAACTTACGAAAAAGTTGTAGCTTTGCGAGCGGTTTCTTCAACGGACGGAATGACAGCGGATTGGGTAAATTTACCCTACGAGTTTTTACAGGAAACATCAAATAAAATAATAAATGGTGTAAAAGGTGTGAATAGGGTAGTTTACGATATTAGCTCTAAACCGCCCGCCACAATTGAGTGGGAGTAAAATTTTAGTTTAGAGTTATGAGTTCAGAGTTAAATAGTAACAAGATACTTTGATTAACAATTCTAGAATTTTAAATGATTTGATTGTCCCCTTGATGGGACTTTAGGGGTGTTCACGCACCGATAAAATGATTGCCGAAAACTATGTGATTAACGTTTTCAGAATAATAAGTCTCAAACAGCGGTACCAATAAAATTGATTAATTGATTAAAAATGAATAAAATAAAATTAACTATACTATTATTTCTTTTGGTAATAGTTAGCGTTTTTTCACAAGAAAAAAAGTACTTGACCCACCAAGTTAAAAAGGGAGAAACGGTTTTTAGTATTACACAAAAATATAGTATCTCAAAAGCTGATTTTCTAAAATTGAATCCAGATATTAAAAATGACGAAGTTAGTATAGATCAAGTTGTTATTGTGCCCAACAAAGCTTTTAAGGCTATACCAGATATTGAGGATGGTGATTATGTGCTTGATGGTTTTTTATACCACAAGGTGCTTCCCAAAGAGAATTATTTTAGACTAAGAAAGGAATATGGAGCATCTAAGCGTATCCTTAGAAAACATAATGAAATACTGAGAATTGACGATTTAAAAGCTGGTCAAGTAATTAAAATTCCGGTAAAAGACGGTTATGAAGTTGATGCGGTTAAGGTCAAGAAGGAAGATAAAACCGTTAGACCTTATTTGGTTAAAGCTAAAGAAACCAAATATATGATTTCTAGACGTTATGGAATTTCAGTTGAAGAACTCGAAAAAATGAACCCTCAAATAAAAGAAGGTTTAAAGGCGGAAACAATAATTAAAGTCCCAAATAGAAAGGAAATACCCGATGCGGTAAATGATGGCAGTATTACGCATCAAATTGAAAAGAAGGAAACACTTTTTAGTTTAAGTCAAAAATTTAAAATTTCACAGGAGCAAATCTTATTGAATAATCCTGAATTGAAGGATGGCGTTAAAGAAGGCATGATAATAAGAATTCCAAAGGTATTGACGCTTAACAATAATCAGATTTTTATTGAAAACATTTCATTAAACAATAATTTAAAAGTGGCAATAATGTTGCCGTTTACAACTGGTAAAAGCGAGTTGGACTTTGATACGGATAGAACATTAAATATTGCAACGGACTTTTATTTAGGAGTGGAAATGGCTTTAGACTCCTTAAAAAAACAAGGGTTAAATATAGCCGCTAAAGTATTTGATACTAAAAATAAAATAACGGAAGTTTCCACTATTATAAAAACAAACCAATTTAATGACGTTGATGCCATAATTGGCCCTATGTTTTTGAATAATGTAAAATTGGTTTCTCAAAGCTTAGGCAATCAAAATACAGCTATAATTTCACCAGTTTCTTCAAAAGACCATGGTGTTTTTGCTTCTAAAAATACAATACAAGATACTCCTTCTGAAGATGAATTATCTCAAAAAGTATTGGATTATATCAAAGAAAATTATAAAGATGAGAATTTGATTGTTATTAAAGATGATATTGAAGAAAACCAATTAAAATATAACAAAACAATAGCTGAATTAAAAAGAATAGATTCACTAGGGAAACTAAGTGTTTTAAGTCCGGTAAAAGGATATATAAGACCAGATTTTTTCAAAAAAAACATCCAGGATAAAGAACAGAATTGGGTAGTTTTATTGACCGATGACCCTTCGGTTACCAATGACGTGATTCAGAATTTAGGGGTAATGCCTGAAAAAATTAATATTACACTTTTTGCGTTACATCATAATGTAAATCCCGGCGGTAATTTTGAGAAGGCTGAAAATCATCATTTGGCCAGGGTTAATTTGCATTATGCTACAGAAAATTTTGTAGATGAAAATGATGTTAAAGTACAGCAATTTGTTAAAAAATACAAAGCGAAAAATCATCTAGAACCTTCTGAATATGCTTTTAAAGGTTTTGATATAACTTATGATGCATTAGCTCGTATGGCTACTTATAAAATGGTAAATAGTGCTTTTTCAGGTGGTATTTCAGAAAGAACTTCAAGTAAATTCTTTTACGTTAAAAATGGAAATAAAGGTTTTATAAATAAGGGTATATTTTTAGTGAAGTATGATGGACTCAATTTGGTAAATGTGGAAAAAGAACCTACAGATAAAATGGAATTGAAAGAATAAATAAAGATATGATCTTATAAATAGCAAAAGCCTGAAATTAAAAATTTCAGGCTTTTTTACTATCTTTTTTTGATACCTACAAATTAAACCAACATCGTAACCGGATTCTCAATATACCCTTTCAATGTCAATAAAAATTCAGCACCAGTTGCACCATCAACCGTTCTATGGTCACATGCCAGAGTTAGCTTCATAGTATTACCAACTACAATTTGCCCTTCTTTTACAATAGGTTTTTGCACAATGGCACCTACTGATAAAATAGCCGAGTTAGGCTGATTTATAATTGAGGTAAAATCGGTGATACCAAACATACCCAAATTAGAAATGGTAAATGTACTACCCTCCATTTCTTGAGGCGTTAATTTCTTATTTCTAGCTTTACCAGCGTACTCTTTTACTTTTGCCCCAATTTGTTGCAAACTTTGCTCATCGGCAAATTTTAAAACGGGAACTAGCAATCCATCTTCAACGGCTACAGCCACACCAATATGTACATGATGGTTGATACGCATTTTATCATCAAACCATTGCGAATTTACCTGGGGATGTTGTTTTAATGCCAAAGCTACTGCTTTAACAACCATATCGTTATACGATATTTTGGTATCGGGAACAGAATTGAATTGTTGTCTAAATGCGATGGCGTTATCCATATTGAACTCAACGTTCAAATAGTAATGGGGTGCAGTGAATTTAGATTCGCCTAATCTGCGTGCAATAACTTTACGCATCTGTGAATTAGGTATTTCATCAAAATTCTCTTGTCCACTGGGTACAAATGGCATTGCAGCTGATCCGGCTTGACCTGGTGTAAAATTCTCAACATCATTTTTAATAATACGTCCTCCAGTTCCTGAGCCTTTTACTTGTGCTAAGTTAATACCTTTTTCCTTCGCTATTTTTTTAGCCAATGGCGATGCAATTATACGTCCACCTGATTCAGAAGTGGTTACGTTAGCTTCTTGCTTTGTTGCAGTCTCTGTTTTTTGGGTTTGTTGAGGTTGGCTTTTAGGCTCTTCTTTTTTAGTAGCTGGTTTCTCCGCCTTTTTATCATCTCCTTTAGAAAAGGCACCATCTTTAATTGAAGCAATTAGTGAACTTACATCGGTTCCTTTTTCTCCTACTACTGCCAAAACGCTGTCAACAGCAGCGGTTTCGCCTTCTTTGACACCAATATAGAGCAATGTGCCTTCATAAAAAGATTCAAATTCCATAGTGGCTTTATCCGTTTCTATTTCGGCAAGAATATCACCTTCTTTAACGCTATCACCTTCTTTTTTAAGCCAAGTTGCTACCGTTCCTTCGGTCATGGTATCACTTAAACGAGGCATGGTTATAATTTCTGCACCATCAGGAATGGTTGCATCGGCACTAGATTTGCTTTCTTCTTTGGTTTCCGTCTTTTCTTCTTTAGTTTCTTCGTTTTTATCCTCTTTTGGCTCCTCTTTTGCACCATTTAATAAATCAGAAATATCTTCACCTTCCTCACCGATAATGGCCAATAATGTATCAACTTTTGAAGTTTCCCCTTCTTGAATGCCAATATGTAAAAGTGTTCCTTCATGGAAAGATTCAAACTCCATAGTAGCTTTATCGGTTTCAATCTCGGCAAGAATATCGCCTTCGTTAATTTTGTCACCTACTTTTTTCAACCATTTTGCTACAACACCTTCTTCCATGGTATCGCTTAAACGGGGCATGTTAATTATTTCTGCCATAAAAATATAATTTTAAACTTTGATCGTTTATTTTTTTCTCTAACCTCTTTCATCCTCCATAGCTTCAGCAAAGGAGGAATTCTCTTACAGTCTATGTTTTAAAAACGGATAATCTTCTTGTTCATAAACCACGTCATATAACAATTGCTTATCTGGATATGGGGATTCTTCTGCAAATTTCTCACATTCGGCCACTTTGGTCTTAACTTCTTTATCTATCGCTTTTATTTCGTCATCAGTTGCATATTTCTCTTTTTTAATTACATCCAAAATTTGAGTGATTGGGTCTAATTTTTTATATTCAGCAACTTCGTCTTTTGTGCGATAATGTTGGGCATCGCTCATGGAATGACCTCTATATCTATAGGTTTTTACTTCTAAAAAGTAAGGGCCGTCTTTTCTAGCATGCTCAATAGCTTCATACATGGCTTCAGCTACTTTTACAGGATTCATACCATCAACCGGTTTACTTGGCATATCATACCCCAAACCTAATTTATAAATATCGGTATGATTTGCTGTCCGTTCCACACTGGTTCCCATAGCATAGCCGTTATTCTCACAAACGAATACAACAGGTAATTTCCAAAGCATTGCCAAGTTAAAAGATTCATGCAAAGAACCTTGCCTAGCGGCTCCATCACCAAAACAAGTTAATGTAACGGCATCACTACCTTTATATTTATCACCAAAAGCAATTCCGGCTCCTAAAGGAATTTGACCACCCACAATACCATGACCTCCGTAAAAACGGTGCTCTTTAGAAAAAATGTGCATAGAGCCACCTAAACCATGAGAAGTTCCAGTTTCTTTACCATATAGTTCTGCCATAACACGTTTGGGATCAACACCCATACCAATAGGTTGCACGTGATTTCGATAAGCGGTTATCATTTTATCTTTGGTAAGGTCCATGGCGTGCAAAGCACCTGCCAATACTGCTTCTTGACCGTTATAGAGATGCAAAAATCCCCGTACTTTTTGCTGAATGTAAACAGCGGCTAGTTTATCTTCAAACTTACGCCAAAACAGCATATCCTTATACCAGTTGATGTAGGTCTCTTTTGTTATTTCCTTCATTTTGTTTAAAAGTAAAATTTATAAACGTAAACACAAAAATACTACTTTAGTAATAGTTAAAAAAGAAACATCGAATTTTATTTTAACTCCATTGCTTATAGATTGAGCTGTTCCATGACAAATTTCATTTATCTTAGATTTAAAGTGATAAAAATAGCCGCTATTTTTTAATTTTCCAACGTGATAACTTCCATTCCTTTTGTTCCAGTTTAGACAGAAAAGTCCAAGCCACTATACGGCTAGATTTGTTGCCCGTGCCCATCAGGATGGTTTTTACTTCACTTGCATTAAATTTATTGAGTGCTTTATAGATTCCTTTAAGATTAGATTGTTTAGAAACCAATGTGGAAAACCAATAACAGTTTTTACCAAACTTTTCACTTTCCCTGACCATATTCGCAATGAATTTGGATTCGCCACCATCACACACCAATTCATTATAAATTCCAGCGAAATTGAGTTCTGGTTTTTCTACTTTTTTACCCGATAAATTCTGAACTTTTCGCTGTGTACCACGTTTAGCATCTTCTAATGAAGCATGGAAAGGTGGATTGCAAATTGTAACATCAATTTTATCATCTCGGGTAAGTATGTGGTAAAAAACATCTTTTGGATTTTCTTGTAATCTAAAAGTAACTTTACTTTTTAACGACTGATTAGAATCAACAATATGTTGTGAAGATGCAATGGATTTCGGGTTTATATCCGACCCAATAAAATTCCAACCGTATTCCGTTACTCCTAAAATGGGGTAAATACAACTCGCACCTACACCAACATCTAAGCAGATAACTTTATCTCCTTTGGGGATTTTCCCAAAATTATGCTCACATAACAAATCGGCTATATGGTGAATATAATCTGCTCTTCCCGGAATGGGCGGACATAAATTCTCATCCGGGAAATCCCAAATTTTAATTCCATAATAATGATTGAGCAATGCCCTGTTTAAGATTTTTACCGCTTTTGGATTGGCAAAATCCACAGAATCATCACCATATTTATTGGGTTTTACAAAAGCTTCCAATTCTGGATTTGACTTTACCAATGCCTTTAAATCGTAACGTTCCCTATTTTTATTCCGCGGATGTAAATTTGATTTTACAGGATTGGGTTTTTTTGAGGGCATTTGTTTTGTTTGAAATAGTTCTTTTGGTAGTGCAATTTAGTCTTTTTTTATTGCTCTCTTTTACAAATCAAATTATACATATATGTATAAAATTAAAAGATAAAATAGACATATAATACCATTTCTCTTGTTAATTTACTCAATTATTTGTAAATTGCCTTATGGCAAAACAAATAGACTTACACATTAAAGAGAGTGAATCAGAACTAAAGGCTCTTATGAATGCTCAAAGCAAGCT
>NZ_JAXKVV010000029.1:0-45533 GCF_034296135.1 Aureibaculum koreense | reverse complement strand
AGGGATTTGACCCAATTTCGAAAATTATTCAAAATTTGATTTTTCTTAAAATTTCCCATTTTATAGGGCTTTGCGAAGCAAAATGAATCTGTAGCGGTGCTCTGCACGCTACCCTCTTGCTTCAAATTCGTCCCGCAGGGACAAAATTTTTTAAACAACCTGACAAAAAAGTCAGTTGCTTTTTATAGTGTAATTTTATGGATAGGGTCATCAAGGAAAGTCAAATCAAATAATGGTGATGACCACAAGAATAATATATTATCCTTACCCTGTAAAGGTATGGAATTTAAGGGTTTGGACATAAAAAAAAGCCCTCATAATAAAAGGGCTTATTTGGTTTAATTTGATGCTCAGATATTGAAAACATACTTATAATTGTATAGATTTCTTATCGCTTCTTCTTCCAATAGGGTTTGATAATTTACAAAGTGTTCCCTGGCATAGTTCCTAAATTGCTCCCCAAACCTGTTTTCTACTTCTTTTTTTGATATAGAAAGTAATCGTTCCTGCGTTTCGTCATCGAGATTGTTATAATTCAAATAGACCATAATTATATGCTTTTAGGTTATAGCAATCCGTTGTCCATAAAACTGTAATAGCCACCGTCAGGAGCAATAATCAAATGGTCTAGAACCGTAATATCAAAAAGACGTGCGACTTTTTTGATTTTTCGGGTCAGCTTTTTATCAGCCTCGCTCGGTAACAGTTTCCCCGAGGGGTGGTTATGCGTTAGTATAATGCCCACGGATAGGGTTTTAAGTACAATGGCAAAAAGGATTCGCAAATCGACCATAGTACCGGTAATACCTCCTAATGATAATGGGTAAACTCCTTTAACTTTATTGGAATTGTTCAACAACAGGATTTTAAAGGTTTCCTTTAGTCCAATGGTGTCCTTATCCCAATTCTTATAGAGCAATTTTGCCACATCTTCGGAATTGTTCATTGCTGATGATTTTAATGTTCCTATCTTTTCTCGATAGCTTATTTGTATTTCGTTAACTTTGTCTTTACTCATTGTTGAATATTTATTTTGGAATTCGTGAATCTTCGATTTCATTGTTATTTTCTTTAAAGATTAATCCCGATAGCTATCGGGATGAAAAGAGGGCAAGGCTTCCTATGGCATCGCCCTCCCTATTTTTTACTTACTGCCCATCAAAAGGATTTCATCGGCTACCACTTCGGTAACATAGCGTAGGTTGCCTTCTTTTGGCTCGGTATAGGTACGGGTCTTTAGTTTCCCTACCACACCGATTTCTTTACCTTTTTCTGCATATTTTTCAATGATTTCGGCAGTCTTTCCCCAAGCGACAACGGCATGCCAATTGGTGTCCGTTTGCTTTTCGCCCTTGCCGTTTTTGTAGTATTCATTGGTAGCCAATGACAATCGGGCTACTTTCTTACCGCTTTCAAGGTTCGTAATGGTTGGCTCTTGTCCAACATTTCCGATTAACTGTACGTGATTTTTAATGGTACTCATAATAAAAGATTTAAAAGATTAATATTTCCCTCCCGATAGCTATCGGGATGTTCTAAACTCAATTGAATTTTAAGGGGTGTTTGTTTGATTTCTTTCGTGCTCCGCACAGTGGATGAAGTGGGTTTTGTCAAGACTTTTAGGGAACAAATCGGGAGTATCTGCGACGTAGTAAAATCTTTGGATTTTCAAGAAAGTAGAAACCGTATTTTTCACTAAAACTCGTATAGTCTTGACAAGTTCCATAATGGTATTAGCAATTCTTATAAAGCCATTTGTGACGAGAGCGTACCGACAGTTAAGCGAACAGAGCAGATGGGTTTATCTTGCCTGTCGGCAGACAGGTTCTAGAATTGGTTATGCCATACCTGTTTTTCGCTGTCCCGAAGAACAACAAAGGCTTCATCCGTTATAAACCCCTTAAAATGTATAAGGCAAAGGTTCGGTTTTTAGGAATTATCGAGTAAAGACTCAAGAAGGATTTGCCCATAATTCTGTTAAGAAAATCGAGGCTTTGACTTTCCGATTAGAAGCGGACTTGATTCACGGTTTTGGCTTGGGAATGTAGCCCTTCGGCTTCGCTCAGGACAGGCTAACCTTTCCAGTCCCGAAGTTTCGGAACGGAAAGCCAAAACCGAGGATGATGTTCAAGAACTTTTTAAGAGAAGCTCTTTGCCCGAAATTCAGAGCAACGGAATGTAGCGGTAAAGTGCTGAACGGAATGGTAAGCAGAAACTAAATTTAGAACTCCAGTTTAAAAGGTACTGGAGTAACCTTTTTTATGGTAGTTTAAACCATATCATATATTTCATCGAACAGTTTACTGTCCAACTTTTCCTGTTGCGAAAAGCTTTTTTTCAAGGTATTGTGAAGCATCCAATTAAAGGCATTGTAGCCTACCCATAGATTCGGTTTTGAATACGTTGGAAACGGTTCATCGTTGATAAGCTCAATTACCTCACGGGATTTTTTCGATGGGGTCATCATTCTTATCGCTACATTCATATCGGAACAACTTGGTGCGTTCCAAAATTTCCTTGACAAAAGCCTTGGTGTCGATGATTTCTATGGCTTCCATTTCCCTGAATTTTCGAGTAATGCCATAATACTCATTGTCCAAAAACCTATCGAACAACCGGTTCAAATTCGGCATTATTAAATCCGTGCTGTTTTTGGTATGCCTAATGGAAAAGGCAATCTCGGATTGTGATACGTGCAACCCATTGGAACATAACTGTCTGTAAAAACCAAAATGACCAGAAGTCTTTTCGCTACCGTCATAAGAGTTCTTAAAGCGGAGCATCGGCAAAATCCGGTCCTGTTTGTTTTTCAACTCAAATTGGTTTTTATCCTCGATGATAAAATCGATAACGAAAGACCTGTCGTTACGGTTAATAGTGCGTTTGTGGTAATTTAGCTTGGCATCGACCAAGAGTTGTTCCGCTTTTTTAAAGAACAGCTGATTGGAAATATGGCCATAACTGTTTGATACTACATTGACCACTTTACCGCTCGATATAATGACATTTTCAAGTCCCCTACGGGATTGGATTCCGGTAATACTTTGCAATGATTTAATTTCCGATGGAATGAAAATCTCGTCCTGTTGTAAATTGTTTAAATACATAACTGAAAATTTTAAGATGAATAAAAAAAGAAAACCTACTCTTATTGAGCAGGCTTTCACATTTAAGAAGATTGACGTTAAAGCTCGAACTGAACAATCTGCTCTTCAATCTCGAATTTACGTTGTTCCAAAGTAGACTGTAGGTGAGATGTTACCAACTTGATTAAATTCGTGTTGGTCGTCTTGAATTCCAGATTACGGGAATCTCTTAGGTGAAAAGAACTCGAATCATCTTGATTGTAGTTGAACTTGGTCAGCTCGTTCAAGGTTTGTGTCAACCGTTCACGTTGCGTGGCCAGACCTCTCAACTTTTCAAACCTTTGTATGCGGTCGTCCAAGTTAACGCTAGGTTTCTCGACCGTTGCCTTC
The DNA here is from genome assembly GCF_034296135.1 of Aureibaculum koreense. NCBI lineage: Bacteria > Pseudomonadati > Bacteroidota > Flavobacteriia > Flavobacteriales > Flavobacteriaceae > Aureibaculum > Aureibaculum koreense. The sequence goes on along the minus strand of NZ_JAXKVV010000029.1, from coordinate 42,057 downwards.
TTTTCTGTAACAACAGTTTTCCCAATAGCCTCATTGGTCAGTTTCTTTTGTACTTCCTTTTTAACGGTTGCAGTTTGTTTTTTTGCTGCTCCGTTCGACTTTGTTTTTGTTTCCATAATTATGAAATTTTAAGATTAAACAATATTTGAGCACAGCCTAAACGGAAGCTAAAATCTCAGCTCAAAAGGAATCGGAATAAATAAGCGGTGGCATCGGCGGCTGCTTTATGCCGAAGTCTTTTGATGGGAGTATTTTACGAATTTATCTTTCGGAAATATTGTATGAATACTATCCATTACTGAATTTGTGTAGAACCTAATTTTAATATAAAATTTGCTACAAATTAGGTTGGTTTAGTACTTAACAAAGTTTATATTTGCACCGTCAGAAAGTAAAGCAATTTACTTTAAGTTCATTTATAGTATCGTCAACAAATCGGATAACAAATAAAAAAATCAAAAAGTGTTGACCAGATTTATAGCCTCCGACCATTAAAAGCCTAAAATAAGTTAGCCAACGGCTTATTGGTTATTCCAATTTTAGTAGGATCGAAATTTAACTTATTTTTTAACAAACTGGCATATACACTTCTAAAATCAATCTCATACATTAAATCGCCCTTATCTAAATTTGATAGGTTTGGATTTTTACCTGTAATTTTTCCATTGCCATTGTTTCCTCCTATAATAAACATTGGTGCCGCTTTACCATGATCGGTACCTTTACCGTTATCATTTACCCTTCTTCCAAACTCAGAAAAAATAACGACTGTTGTGCTTTCAAATAAATTAGCATTTTTCAAGTCTTTGTAAAAACTAAAGACTGCCTGATCTAATTTGTCCAATTTTCTATGATGAATAGGTAATTGATTGTCGTGAGTATCAAAACCTCCATGTGTGGTATAATACGTTTTAGAGTTTAAATCTCCTTTTATCAATTTTGCAATCCATTTTAGTTTTGTGCCAAGTTTAGTTTTTGGGTAACTAACATCCTCTTTAGATTTTGCCATTGCTTTTTGAATTTCTTCTGAACCTTCCGTTACAGTTTGTGCAACTTTCATCACAAAATCCAATTGTGGATTATCGGTTAACGTTTTTTCTGTATAGTCATTTTTTCTGGTTTTAAATTGGTAAGGGTTCTTTATGGTAATTGAATTAGGCACTTTGCCTTTCAACGCTAAATTATCGATAGTATCAATATTTATTCCTGCAGTGGGCTGATGGTCTTTACATTGCAAATCTAAATAACGACCTAACCATCCATCATTCAAATATTGATTTGAAGCAGAGGCCGTTTGCCAAATTTCTTGACTTCTAAAATGAGATCTATTAGGGTTGGGATACCCCACATTTTGCACAATGCTTAAATCACCCTTTTGTTGAATCTCTGCTAAACCTTCTAATGCAGGGTGCAGCCCCATTCCGTTACTTTTACCTATAATAGTATCTTTTGCTAATGCAATTTTAGGTCTTAATTCATAATATAAAGGATCATCATAAGGAATAAACGTATTAAGACCATCGTTACCGCCATTTAATTGAATAAAAACAAGGCATTGATTAGCTGTTGAAGTACCTTGTTGCAAACCAAAAGCATGTAAAAAATTCGGCATTAATAAAGTGCCTCCGGTAAACGTCCCTGTTATTGATAAAAAATTTCTTCTATTCATAATACACTTAATTAAATCAATTGAAATTCTGGTGTTTTTGCTATATAATTGAACAACCTTAAAATGGCATTTTCGGCGTTTTCGCTTTTAGGGTCAAAATCGTATTTGAGTATTTTTTCCATATCTTCTGCCATTGACGGACCGACACTAAACAGCAATCTATCAGATAGTTCAATAATAATTTTTTTATTATCTGTTGCACGAGGCGATATATTAATTTTTGGTTGCATCCCTGCTATTTTATCCATTGTATTTTTATCGGATTTTTTAAATCCTCTTTTTGTTAGACTCGTTCCGTTACATACCAAATCCACAATTTTATTGCGTTGTAGATAGGTTTGTGAGGTTAACCAAGAAGCACCTCCCACCCAACCTTTAACATTGGGCTGTTCAAAAAGATCCATACCTTGTTGTTTTAAGAAAAAATTGATGAATTCCGAATCAATTTCGTGCAATTGTAGTTCGTGCAATATTTGCATTGCAAATATCAATGGATCTTTAATCTTATGTCCAGCTTTGTCTTTTTTATATTCTTCTAAAAATATATATTGAAGCAATGGTTTGATTTCAAAATCTACTTCCCTAAAATAATTACCGTAATATTGAACCAGTTCATCCGAAGGATTATCATAAATAAACCATTGCAGTATTTTTTTTGTCAATAAAAATGGAATATTTTTTTGTTCAAAAATAATATCGATCAAATCATCGGCTTTATGATAACCTGAATTTCCTAAATAGGTAATTACCTCATGGGGCTCTAAATTTTTTCGATATTTGGCAGATTTATCCCCTAACCCCAATCCAGCCAAAGCTTTTGCACCGTTTTTTATATCCTCTTCAGTATAATTACCAATACCTAACGTAAATAATTCAAGCAATTCACGACTTAAATTTTCATTAATCTTACCTTTTTTATTCTCTGTATTATCCAAATATCTAACCATTGCATTGCTTTTAACAATCTGCTTAGTGAGTTCCTTAAAATTACCAAAAGCATTTTTTTGCAAAATCATGTGATGTTGATATATCCAATAGTTCATTTTGACTTTTTGCCCAGTAGCAACAAAATGATTGTGCCAAAAACAAACCATTTTTTCCCTTAACGGATATTCATCCTTTTTCATCTTACCAATCCACCACAATTTAAGGTCATTGGTATTTTGGACTTTTTTTCGCAGCATTTTTTTATCATCAGGAGTAGAAGCATGTCTGTACTCTTTTCTGTAGGCCTTAATTTCATTTAACGTTTTTGGGTCATCATCCAAAAAAGAGGGTATATTCTCATTTACTTTTGAATCGAACGAAGCTTTTAAGAAATTATCTAATCCCTTTGCTTTTATTACTGATGCTTGCTTGGAAGAAAATCCCAGCCTAAGAGACCATAACACGCTTTTATCCATAATCAATTATTTATGATGTGCAGTATTAAGACTTATTTATTAAGAATAGGTTTAAAAGTAATGATTTTTTGGTGCAAAATATGATTATTGACAATTATTAGCCCTTTAAAAGTTAATTATTGCACCCCTAATTTATCGCCAAAAACTATTTTTACTTAAAATTAAAAAACTTATGAAAAGAAAATTACTTATTATTTTAATACTAACCGTCGCTATCTATTTTAATGGTTTTGCTCAAAAAAATTATTACGTTAACAAACAATCGGGAATAAATTCGAATAACGGAGAAAGCCCTTCCAAACCTTTTAAAACCGTAGAACATGCCGTTGGCTTTTTAAGTGCTGGAGATACTTTATTGATAATGGGCACTTACACCAATAACAGTTATAAATCGAACTATTTGTTTTCAGGAAATATAAACGATCAGCATATTTGGCATCAAGAAAACACTATCAGAATAAACAATTTAAACGGTAGTAAACACAAATATATAACAATAAAATCTTATGATGATAATACTGTTTTAAAAGGTGATGGAGCCAATATATTGAGAACGACAAATAGTTCGTATATTCGTATTGAAGGTTTAGAAATATATGGTGAGGTTGAAAAAATACCCTTGAGTACTGCATTGGAATTACAGTTCTTATTTAGGAAAGACGGTAGTACTAATTCTGAATACCGTGTTCCAAAAGGAACTACCACCGCACAAGTTGAACAGTTGTATTCTACCGAAGGTAGTCTTCCAGAATTGGGCAAGGTTAGCCGACCATCTTATACAGATACACGTGGATTGTATATTAGCAAAGTACATCATATAGATTTAATCAATAACGTTATACACCATACCCCTGGAAACGGATTTAGGGTTTCAGATTGCGATTATATCAATATTATTGGCAACGAAGTACACAACACCTCCAGAAAATCATATTCTGGCACACATGGGTTGGTGGTAACCAATGCGGATAGTGGAATTCAAGGTACGGAAGACACCAGTACCGGTTATAAAATTTTTATTTTAAAAAATAAGGTACACCATAATTATAATGAAATTTATTCGTGGTCACCAAGTAAAACACTAATTACACCGCGTATTGATGAGGGCAAAGGCATATCGTTGCAAAGAAATGATATTGATGATAACGAAACGCCCAATGATAAAAGCGATGATACCGGCTGGCAACACGGTCGTTTTTTAATTGCGAACAATTTGTGCTATTGGAACGGCTTTAGCGGATTACACAGCAATACAGGGCTTCGTATGGATTTTATAAACAACACTGCTTATATGAATTCTTACACCAATACCGTAACTTATGCAAATGACCAAAAAGGTAATAATATTGGCATGAGTACCTCTGGCAATGGCAGTACAGATATAAAGTTTATAAATAACATTATTTATATTGATAATGCTTAGGGAGGCTATCCTATTTCAGTGGCTGCAACAACAAATGTGGTTATTTCAGATAATTTGCTTTTTGGCATCAATGGAGACTTGACTTTAGACAATGACGTAGCACATGCCAAGAACACGTTAAAAAATCCATTATTTGTTAATGCCGGAAGCCATGATGCTTCTAGTTACAACTTTGGCCTACAAGCTAATTCACCCGCTAAAGATAAAGCAGATGCAAATTTTGCTCCTTCAGAAGATTTTCTTGGTTTTGCCCGAGCTGGCAATCCTGATTTGGGAGCTTATGAATACAATGCTAGTTTAGCAGTTGATGATGTTGTTACTTCAAAATTCATGGCGTATCCAAATCCTTTTTCAGACCATATAAATATTACAGCAAGCAATTCCGTAAATGGATTTGAAATGTATTCCGTTACGGGACAAAAAATTGAACTTAAAAATAACATTACGGATAACGGTAATAATAGCTATAAAATTGGGTTCAACCATTTATCTTCAGGATTGTACTTTTTAAAAGTTGATTCTAAAGTTGTAAATCTGATAAAGAAATAAAACATTTCTTGAAATCTAAAAGAGATAAAGCCGATGGGGAATTATATTGATTAAAGCACCTCAACGATAAATTCGCAATTGAAGGTATTATTTGGCATAAGCTTTATAATACCTTCTTTTTCTTTTAGCTCTTTGTTGTGGTCTTCACTGTCCGTAATTCCGTGCCAAGGCTCAATACATACAAATGGTGAGGTTTCATTGGGCGACCATATTCCCAAATAAGGATAATTTTTAAAGGAAATACTTAAATATTTTTTCTGGGTTAGTTTATGCACAAAGGTTACTTTAGAAAACGGATTCGGATTAAAGATAAGGGCATCGTTGTTAAAAATAGAATCGTGCAAAGTGATTTTTCCCTTTTCTTCAAAGACTTTATTGGTTTTGTTTATTCGCAAACCTTTAGTTTTATCTTCAGATTCAGGAGCCAGTGCTTTATCAAAAATCAGTTCATATTCATTTCTAGCTTGTCCCTCTTCAAACGGGCAGTTAAAAGCAGGGTGTGCACCAATAGAAAAGTACAAATCTTCATTCTCTAATGGGTTTTTTACAACGTATTTCGTAATCAACGATTTTTCTGATAAGGTATATTTTACTTGTAGCACAAAATCAAACGGATAAATTTCTTTAGATTTTTCGGTAGCCACTTGCTCAAAAGTGATACTATTTTCCGTCCTATCAATCATTTTAAAATCGTTATCTCTTGCAAAACCATGTTGCTTCATAGCATACGTTTTACCGTTGTATGTGTATTCATGATCCACCAACCTTCCAACTATCGGAAACAAAATAGGTGCATGTCTTGGCCAAAATTCAGGGTCGGCCTGCCAAACGTATTCCCTGTTTTCAGTTCGTAAACTTGTCATTTCAGCTCCTTTAGCTTTTACAACAAGTGTTAAAAATTTGTTTTTCAATACGTATTCTGTTTGAATGTTTTTGTCAGTTTTCATTTCGTTATTTGCTAATAAAGGTTTTGATTTTTTATTGAAATTACATGATGTTAAAAACATCAATGTAAACATCAGATAGGTGGTGTTCTTTAAAATACTGTTGATTAGATTGTTCATAGTTTATTATTTATTACTTGCTAAGAGGGCGGTTTTTATATGAGCTGATGAATAACTAAATTTTTAAGCTAAAATCAGTATATTTCACGTCAAAATACGTTTAATTATTGTCAGACTACTTTGATGCATTAAAATTACTTAGTTTTGTTAAAATAAATTTTAAAATTCTTTGCGAACTTTACAATATATATTGCCCTTTTATTTTTTGTTTATTCTGTTTTGTAGCTCTATAATATATGGACAAAACACATACGAATTTGAAAAACTAACGGGCGAAAACGGTGTTTCGCAAAGCATAACTTATGCCGTTCAGCAAGATAGTATTGGTAACATTTGGATGGCTACAGAAGAAGGCTTAATTAAATATAATGCCAGTCAATCTGTGGTTTACAGTAAATATAACGGATTGCCAAAAGAAGTTGGCAATCGTATCTCAGCTGTTTTTGTGGATAGTAAAAACCGCGTTTGGATAGGCACCGAGGTTGGTATTTGCCTTTATAACCCCGAATTAGATAGCTTCAAATATATAAATCCTGATTCTGATATAAAACCCACCCTAATAAAAAACATTACCGAAGACAATAAAGGTAATATTTTAATTGCATCTTTTAACGGTTGTTGGATTTATAACAAAACTCATCAAAACAACAATGGTTTTAAGCGGTTTGCGAACAAACTGCACATTCAAGATATTTTATTCTATAAAAACGAAATATTGCTCGGTACAACAACCGGACTTTATGTATTCGATGCGAAACCAAAATTTCCTATCAGAAAATCGGGTTATTTAAAAGATGACAACATCATCAGTTTATGTGCATATAACGATGCGTTTTTAATTGGTACTATGAACAGTGGTCTCCTTAAATCTGACTTAAAATTTTCCGATTTTGAAAATATAAAATTAAATGGGCAACACGAAAATTTTGCTATTCGTGATATCACTTTAGGGAAAAACAATACGCTTTACATTGGTGCAGACGGTGCGGGCATTTTTTATTTAGATAGGGATTTTAAGCTCATCAATCATTTTTTTCATAATGAAGATAATTACAATTCGCTTTCAAGTAACGGTGTTTATGACATTTTAATCGATAAAGAAGATATTATTTGGGTGGCAACCTACGGTGGCGGTATTAATTATCTAGACGAAAACAAATTGGTTTTTCAAAAAATTAAACATGCACCAAATGATAAAAACAGTATCATAAACAATTTTACGCGTGCCATAGAAAAAGATAAAAACAATAACATTTGGTTCGGTACCAAAAGGGGCGTAAGCATCTGGAATAGAGACCAAAACACTTGGAAACATTCCAGCGAAAACGATGAAATTATATTGGCCTTGGAAAGCGATGGCGATTATATGTGGGTGGGCACTTACAATAACGGTGCTTATAAAGTCAATATTAACGATTTTTCAATTACAAGATATGCTACGGACACCCCTAAAAAAATAGGGTTAAATAAAGTATATGCTATTTTCAAGGACTCCAAAAATAATATTTGGCTGGGCGGTACAGACGGTGAACTGTCCGAAATAAGACCTAACGGAACCATTCAAACCTATCCCATAAAAGAAATAAAATCAATAACCGAATCCGTTTCAGGTGCTATTTTATTGGGCGGAAGAAATGGCGTCAGCAGAATTAATTTAAGTGATCGTAAACTTGAGGTATTGGGGGAACGCTCCTTTTCACGCAATAATATCAACTATTTTACTATCAATACGGTTATTGAAAAACCCGATAAAAGTCTAATTTTAGCAACAAATGGTAGTGGAATTGTGTTTTACAACGCTCAAAAGGACACCGTCAAGTTATTAAGTGTAGCATCAGGATTACCCTCTGACATTGTTCAAGGTGTTATAGCACATAATGATGAGCTATGGGCAAGTACAACCAAAGGCTTGGTACATATTAAAATGAACGCCAAAGACACTATTATCAGTATTTTTGACAAAAGTGATGGTTTGGCCAGTACCGAATACAATTATGGCAGCTATGCAAAATTAAATGACAGCTTATTTATTTTTGGCGGTACGGATGGCTTAAGCCTGTTTAATCCTTATGAAGTCAAGGATAAAAATAGAATCCCCAAAGTAATTTTTGAAGATTTCAGTTTGTTCAACAAAAAATTAGAGCCTGGAGAAGCCCCATTATCAGAACATATAAATACCATTGACAAACTGAACTTAAAATATGGCGAAAACTCATTGGCACTTAGTTTTGCAGGGGTACTGCAAAGTTCCCCTTCAAAAATTCGCTACATTTATAAACTGGAGGGCTTTGATGAAAGTTGGTCCCAACCAACAAAGAAAAACGACGTAAACTATACCAATTTGGCTCCCGGTGATTATATTTTTAAGGTTAAGGCGGCAAACCGAAATGGTGATTGGAGTAAAGAAAGGCAATTGGCCATCCATGTAATGTCTCCTTGGTGGCGAACCAATCTAGCCTATTTCGGTTATGTGGTGCTGGGCATATTGGCTATTCTTTTTATTGTGCTTTTAACGAGGGTAATCGTAAATAAGAGAAACGCCGAAGAACAAATTAATTTGTTCAACAATTTAACGCACGAAATTAGAACGCCGTTATCCATACTTTTATCATCTTTAGATAATATTTCTAAGTCTGACGACAATGAAAACGTAGCCAGCAAACAAGCCAAAAAGACCATAAAAAGATTGAACACCTTGTTTGATCAAATGTTGAATTTTCACAAAGCAACCTCAAATAACAATCTTTTTGAAACCATTACCAAATTGGATATGGAAACGTATATTACCGAGGCCGTAAATAACTTTAAACCCTTATTAACCGAAAAAAAATTAGAAATTACCGTAGATAACCAATGGCATAAAGAGGTATTTTATTTTGATAAGGAAGCACTTAGTAAAATACTGTACAACTTAATTACCAATGCTATTAAATATACGCCCGAGTGTGGAAAAATTGCTATCCATTTGTTAGAAACTTCAAAAGGGGAATTACAAATCAAAATTATTGATAACGGAATTGGTATCCCTAAAGATCAACAAAAATTTATCCTAAAGAGATTTTACAGGGCCAGAAATGTAATCAACAGTCAACAACCCGGTACTGGACTAGGTTTGATTATGGTAAAAAAACTGATCGAAAAATATGATGGCACCATCCAATTTGAAAGTAAAGAAAATGCGGGTACTACATTTACGGTAGTCTTAAAAAATCAAGAAAAATTCTATAAGAAATCCGCTGTGCTAAATTCCAAAGAACAATCAAATTTAACTATTCACGAACAAACGAATATTGAAGAGTTTAGCGATGCCAAAATTTTAGTTGTTGAGGATAATGATGAGCTTAGAACATTATTGGTTAATAGCCTTAGCACTTACTTTCAAGTATTTGATGCCGCAAATGGGAAGGAAGGTTTAAAGAAAGCGGCAGAATTTTTCCCCGATCTTATACTTACCGATCTTATTATGCCAGAAATGGACGGTATGGCCATGAGCAGAATATTAAACGATGATATAAACCTAAATCATATTCCCATATTTATGCTTTCTGTGTTAAATAATTATGATCAAAAACTGGAAAGTATAGAAAGTGGTGTAACCGAATACATCGAAAAACCTGTAGATATAAACCTGCTATTGGCAAAAATTGCCAATACGCTCAACTGGCAATACAAGCTAAGAGAAAAATATGTAAATGAATCTGATAAAGACGCCGCGGTAAAATATCGTAATATTAAAGATCAGGAGTTTATTACAAAATTGGAAACGTTCTTACTGGAAAAAATAAGCAATACGGACTTTTCCGTACACGATTTATGCGATTTTATAGGTATGAGCAGAACATCGCTTTATATGAAATTAAAGAATCTAATAGATTTGTCTCCCCAAGATTTTATTATTCATACCCGACTTAAATATTCTAAAGAATTGTTAATAAAAGGAAATGCAAATATTAAAGAAGTGGCATACCATGCAGGTTTTTCAAACCCAAAATACTTTAGCACTTCCTTTAAAAAGTTTTATGGAACTACGCCGAGTAGTTTTTTAGAAAGTTTACAATAACCTGATCTAATTCAAAAGAATATAACATTTACGGTACTTTGACAATAAATATACCCTATTAGATTTAAATAGAACCTTAAAATTATATTTAGTTCATAGTTTTGAACCAAACTCAAATTATATAAAGAGATGAAAAAAAATTTATTTAAACTACTGGTTATTTTATTATTTCCTGCCATGGTAATGGCCCAACAATCAATAACAGGAGTAGTAACCGACAAAGACGGTATGGCTTTGCCAGGAGCATCTGTTGTTGAAAAAGGTACTACAAATGGTGTGGTTACAGATTTTGATGGAAATTATTCCATTACCTTAAAAGGAGAACAATCAACACTTATTTTCAGTTTTATCGGATACGATTCGCAAGAAATTGCTGTAGGCGATAAAACAACAATTAATGTAAGCTTATCTGAAGATGCACAACAGCTAAATGAGGTGGTAGTTATTGGATATGGCACGGTTAATAAGAAAGATTTAACTGGTGCTGTAACATCTATTAAACCAACTGAAGAAGCTGTAGAACAATCAAGAGGAATTGAAGATGTAATAAAAGGAAGGTCTGCTGGTGTGCAAGTAAGTAGCAACGGTGCTGAACCCGGTGCATCTGCATCTATTAAAATTAGGGGATTAAGCAGTCTTACTTCTAATTCTGAGCCGTTATATGTTGTTGATGGGATTATAATGGATTCGGCAACCGAAGATACTACCAACCCGTTATCAGGCTACACACCACCACAAGGCGGAGGAATATCTGGCATTAGCCCTTCTGATATTGAAAGTATTGAAATTTTAAAAGATGCTTCAGCCACTGCCATATATGGTTCTAGAGCCGCAAACGGTGTTATTATCGTAACAACTAAAAGAGGGATAAAAGGTAAAGCTAAATTTAATTTTACTACTTCATTAAGTACTGGAAGCGTAACGAGAAATATAGAAGTGCTAGATACTGAGGGATATGCAAATTATCAAAATGATATGCGTTCAGCTTTAGGGCAAGATTTAGCCTACAACATTAATAGTAACGGTACTATTTTTACTACTGGAGATGACCCTGTTGAAATTACCGGAATTAATTGGGCAGATGATACATATAGAAACTCAATCATACAAAAAAACAGATTATCGGTTTCTGGTGGCGGAGAAAATGGCAATTATTATATTTCCGGTGGTACGGTAAGCAATCAGGGAACTTTCCCCAATGCTTTGGCAAAATCGGTTGATTTTAATTTAAAAGTGAATCAAGATTTAACCGATAGGGTTAATATAAGTACTAAAATTGCGGCGACATATACGGAACTTAACTCGTCAAAAGGAACCGATGAAAATGGAGGTGCAAATAATAGTATGGTGCGTCAAGTAATACTAGCAGCACCTATAGTAAATTTTGCAGAGAACAATCAAGATGCTGATGATGTTGATGAAAGTATAGATGGTCCAAGAGCTTGGACAAGTGATTACGACGATGACGCTCAAGAAATCCGTCTATTAGGTTCTTTAAATATGGACTATAAAATTTCTAAAGCCTTTACTTATAGGTTGCGTTTTGGTGGTGATTATAGGAAAAAAGAGAGGAGCTTTTGGTACGGAAACGCCTTGTTAAAAGGTAAAAACCCTAACGGACTTGCAGGTTTAGGTACATTAAATAGATTCCGCTATAATATTGACAACACTTTAATGTTCAAAAAAAGATTTAATAAAAACAGTAGAATCAATGCTACGATAGGTGCATTATATGACAAAACAAGTATTAAAACAACTAGATATTCAGCAGCAGATTTTGCAGACAAGTCATTAAGAGCTGATGGAATCTCTTTTGGAGCTATAAACACACCATTGGTTATTGACAGTGAATTTCCAACAATTGTATCGTTTATTGCCCGTATGAATTACACACTATATAACAGGTATTTATTTACAGGCACGTTTAGAGCTGATGGCAGTAGTAAGTTTTCTAAAGGAAACCAATGGGGGTATTTTCCTGCATTCTCATTTGCATGGAAAGTGAAGGAAGAATCTTTTTTACGCGATAGTAAAACCATTTCTGATTTAAAAATAAGATTAGGATATGGTGAGGTTGGTAATCAAAATATACCTCCTTACAGTTATTTAACACCGTTTGGTGCAACAGAAGCCGCTTTGGCAGATGCCAGCGGTGGTAACTTAATTGCAGTAGTTCCATTAAATTTAGCCAATCCTGATTTAAAATGGGAAACATCAATACAATACAATGGTGGTATCGATTTTGGCTTTTTCAACAGTAGATTAACAGGAACTGTAGATGCATATTATAAAACGAGTTCTGATTTACTTTTAAATGTAGCACTAGGCCCTACAGCTGGTTTTGATTTTATCACAGCCAATCAAGGGGATATAGAAAACAAAGGTTTGGAATTTTCTTTGAACGGTGATATCATAAGCAAAGAAAAGGTACGTTGGAACGTGTTCGGTAACGTATCTTTCAATAGAAATAATATTCGCGACTTGGGTGATGTGCTACCGGCCGAATTTGGTGCGTTAGGCCAACAAACCGCTTTTACCGGTACTCAGGTATCAGGAGGAACATTTTTTAAACAACCTGCTAACATCTTTATTAAAGGTAGGGAAGCAGGATTGTTTTATGGTTTGGAAACGAATGGTATTATAAGAAATGACGGGCAATTGACAAGTACACCTTCAGGTGATCCGTTAAAATATAAAGGAACTGATTTAAGCGTTGGAGATGTGTTCTTTGTCGATCAAAATGGTGATGGTGACATAACTGATGCCGACAAAACAATAATCGGAAACCCTAACCCAGATTTTACTTTTGGTTTTGGTTCGTCTTTTGATTATGGAAATTTATCATTAAGCCTTATGTTCAATGGAGTTTATGGTAATGACATCGCCAATGGCAATATATTTGAGACTGGCTATGCCAACAACACTCAAAAAAATATTAGAGCCATAGCGTATGAAGATGCTTTCAATGCTACAAGTAATCCTGATGGTAACTATCCAAATGTTGGCGTTGGAGGATATGGCACCAATTATACAACAGAATTTAATGATAGAGCCGTTGAAGATGGTAGTTTTTTAAGATTGAGTTATGTTACTTTAGGATATGATATACCTGTAAAGGGTACCAATTTTTTTGATAGTGTTAAGCTATCCGTATCAGGACAAAATTTATGGTTATTGACGGATTATTCTGGCTTCGATCCAGAAGTAAATAGTTTTGCTTACGATCCAACTCGTACTGGAATCGATTGGGGTTCTTTTCCTAATCAAAAATCTTTCACGGTTGGTTTAAATGTTACATTTTAAAAAATATACAATGAAAAATAGAAATAAAATAATAGGATTACTGGTATTGGTAACAGTGTTTTTTACCGGTTGTGATGAACAATTAATTGATATACCCCAAAATAAATTTTCTGAAATTCAAGTATTCTCTACCGAAGATGGTGTAGAAACCGCGGTAAACGGTATGTACTCGCAATTACAAGGTTACGATTATTATGGAGCAAGAATGCGTTTGTTATTATGGCCGCATTCTGGAAAATACCAATCAAAACAGGGTGCAAATAATGATGCTAACCGCTTAGATGTAACAAATACCAATGTAAATTTAGATAAATTATGGCGTGGTATGTGGCAAACCATCAATCAAATAAATACGGTTATTGTAAATGTAGAAGGTAGTGGATTGGCTAATGAATCTACCAGTTTGGGTCAGGCTCACTTTTTAAGAGGGGTTGTTTATTTTGATTTGGTCCGTATGTTCGAAGAAGTACCCATAAGATTAGCACCTACAACAAAAGATGATATCCACATAGCAAAAAGTACTAAAGAACAACTATTCAATCTTATAATAGAAGATTTAAAGAAAGCTGCAAACCTATTACCGGACAGAGGTGAGTACATTAGCGGAAGACCTTTAAAATATGCTGCTAATGCCTATTTAGCAAAAGTGTATATAACCTTAGCTGGTCGCAATAGTGCAACAAGCAATTTTCCGGGTTTCAATCCGGTAACAGAATCTGAAATAACGACAGCTACTATTACAGATTTTTGGGAAGAAGCAAAAACAGAATTGGATTATGTTATTAATAACGGCGGATATTCTTTAACCAATACATTTGCAGATCTTTTTAAAGAAAATAGCAGAAATACTTCCGAGTCAATTTTTGAACTGCAATATGGTCATACCGGTGCGGTAAGAACTAATGACATAATGAGAGATGTGGTCCCTTCAAATCACCCTATTATTGCTAACGGAACTACTTCCTTTGGTAGAATAAGACCAAACAAAGAAATGTTTAGCGACCATGTTATTCAATATTCTGGTGCAGATTATACGGGAGTTGATTTTATTTCTGCCGGAAAGGGATCTGACGAGATTGTTTTAGACGAAGCTGTTGCTGACCCTAGAATTAACGAAACCTTTATTTTTAATTCTTATGAAAGAACCAATAATGGAAATACAGTAAAGTTATTTCCTTTGCAAAATAAAGGAAACAACGCTTACGCACATTTAAAAAAATACAAGGACCAAACGTATGACGGTACCACGACAACAAATAATTTTATACTACTTAGATATGCAGATATATTATTGCTAAGAGCTGAAGTAGAAAATGAGATAAATGGTCCAGAAACAGCTTACCCTTTTGTTAACCGAGTCTTGCTCAGAGCAAGGACAACCAGTACTGGTGTTAACGCACAACCTGCTGATTGGGATGCTACAAATGTTCCAGATAAAGATACATTTAGAGAACGTATCATGAAAGAACGTGAGTACGAGTTAAATGGCGAAGGTCATGAATGGTTTGATATGAGAAGACGTGGCTTGGGACGTTTTCAAGAACAAATAGCCCATCATAACAATGCTGTTGAATTTTATAAATCAGAAGGGAACAGAGATTTTATTTTTGAAAATATTGAAACTGAAATTAAATTTCCCATTCCTTTGGCAGAAATATCAGGAAATAATTTAATTAACGAATAGCATTTAATAAATGACAAAGATTAAAAACTGGCCAAGCAAAAAAAGTGTCTCAATATTTTTATTTGTTTTTTTATTATCATTTAATCTTGTGATGTGTTCACAAAACCAAAAATCTGATACTAACAATCCAAAATATTTAGACGCATCAGCTCCAGTAGATGAAAGAGTTTCTGACCTAATGTCACGGATGACCTTGGAGGATAAGGTATATCAAATGTGTCAATACGTAGGGTTGGAACATATGAGACATGCAGAAGCAAAAATTTCTCCAGAAGAACTTGAGAAAAACGATGCTTTAGGTTTTTATCCAGGAATGTTAAGCGATAGTGTTGGCAGACTTGCTGCTGCTGGAAAAATAGGTTCTTTTTTACATGTTGTAACACCAGAAGAAGCGAACGAGCTACAAAAATTGGCACAGCAATCGCCATTAAAAATCCCTTTGTTGATAGGTATTGATGCTATTCATGGTAACGGATTGGTAAGTGGTTCTACTATTTACCCCTCTCCTATTAGTCAAGCAGCAACTTTTGATGATGCTTTGATTAAGGAAGGAAGTCGTCAAACGGCACTTGAAATGAGAGCGAATGGCATGCACTGGTCGTTTACACCAAATATAGATGTATTGCGTGATCCACGTTGGGGACGTACAGGTGAAACCTATGGTGAAGATCCTTATTTGGTAGGAAATATGGGTATAGCGACTATTACAGGGTTGCAATCAGATGATTTTTCAGGTACAGAAGATGTTATTGCTTGTGCAAAACACTTAATTGCTGGAAGTTCTTCTATTAACGGATTGAATGCTTCACCAACCGACGTTTCAAAACGTACGTTGTTTGAAATTTTCTTACCTCCGTATCGCAGGGCGGTAAAAGAAGCGAATGTATATTCAATAATGGCAGCCCATAACGAAGTGGCGGGTATGCCCGGTCACATGGACAAATTTATGATGAACGATCTGATGCGTGATCGATGGGGTTTTGAAGGGTTTTATGTTAGTGATTGGAACGATGTTTCTAGAATTGATATCTGGCACCATGTAGCCAAAGATTTTAAACAAGCTATTGAGTTTTCTGTAAACGC
Organism: Aureibaculum koreense; assembly: GCF_034296135.1. NCBI lineage: Bacteria > Pseudomonadati > Bacteroidota > Flavobacteriia > Flavobacteriales > Flavobacteriaceae > Aureibaculum > Aureibaculum koreense. The sequence continues at coordinate 25,819 of NZ_JAXKVV010000029.1, read as the reverse complement.
AGGTATGGATATGAACATGCACGGTCCCATTTTCGACAAACTCTTAATTGAATTGGTCAATGAAGGTAAAGTGGATGAAGCTCGTGTAAATTATGCTTGTCGTAAAATTTTAGAAGCAAAATTTAAAATGGGTTTGTTCGAAAATCCTTTTGTAGATGTTGAAAAAGCTAAAGAAGTAAATTTTTCTAAGACTCATCAACAAAACGCTTTAGAGCAAGCTCGAAAATCCATTGTACTTCAAAAAAATAAACAAAACTTTTTGCCATTGGACGAAAACGGTAAAGGCAAAACCATATTCATTACCGGACCAAATGCCAACAATCAAACCACGTTGGGCGATTGGGTTTCTCCACAACCAGAAGAAAATATAGTTACAATGGTTGAAGGTATAATGGCTATTGGAGAAGCAAATGGTTATAAAGTTAATTACTTTGATTCTGGTGATCGTTCTAAAGAAATTACGGATGCCAATATTGATAAAGCGGCACAACAAGCCAAACAAGCGGATATTACCGTGTTGGTGTTGGGCGAAAATTCTTTTAGGCACGATTGGGGCAGAAAAACTACTGGCGAAAATGTGGACAGAGCAACACTGGCTTTGTCGGGCAATCAAATGAAACTAGCCAATAAAATTTTAGATTTAGGCAAACCTGTAATTGTGGTGTACGTCAGCGGAAGCCCAATAGCGGAGCCTTGGTTAGAACAACGTGCCGCGGCTGTTGTAAACACTTGGGAAAGTGGTGCATTTGCTGGTCAAGCAACCGCTGAGATTCTTTTCGGAAAAGTAAATCCTTCGGGTAAATTACCGTTGACAATTCCACGTAGTGTTGGTCAATTACAAATGGTTTACAACCACAAACCAACGGCTTATATTCATAAATATAATACCGAAAAGAAAGTGCCGTTGCATCCTTTCGGATTCGGATTGAGCTATTCAAAATTTGAGTTGTCCGAACCTAAAGTTTCAAAAACTGATTTTACAGGAATTGACGATACAATTAATGTTGAAGTTACCGTAAAAAACACAAGTAAAGTAGATGGCGAAGAAGTTGTGCAATTATACATTAGAGACAATAGAAGTTCATTTACACGACCTGTGAAGGAACTTAAAGGTTACAAAAGGGTATTAGTTAAAGCGGGTGAAACACAAAAGGTAAGTATTCCCATTAATGTGGAAAGCTTAGCCATGTACGACAAGGATTACAACTTTGTGGTTGAAGCTGGAGAATTTATAATCATGACAGGTAACTCTTCTTCCGATAAAGATTTAAAGAAAACAAAAATTATGGTCGCAGAAGCCATTGTAATAGAAAAAAACAAATAATATGTTAAATACTATAAAACTAGTGGTTGTTGGATTATTGATGATGACTTCTTGTAAGGAAACAAGCAAAGGTCAAACCTCAAACGACACAAAAGTTACTGATACCATTCAGCCCAATATCATCTACATTATGGCAGATGATTTAACCACACAAGCCATTAGTGCGTATGGGGGAATTTACAAAGACATTGCCCCTACCCCTAATATTGATAGACTTGCAGATGAAGGCATGTTGTTTAAAGATGCGTTGTGTACCAATGCAATTTGTGGACCTAGCCGTGCTGCTATTTTAACTGGAAATTACAGTAATAAAAATGGCTATTACAAAAACGAAAGTGGTGGTAAATTTGATGAAACTCAATGGACATTTCCACAAGAATTCCAGAAAAACGGGTATCAAACTTCACTTTTCGGTAAATGGCATTTAGGAACAGAACCTCAAGGTTTTGATGAATTCAAATATCATAATTCTGCTGGGCAACAAGGTCATTATTGGGATCCTATGTACAACGAAAATGGAGAAGATGTAAAAGAAAAAGGATATGCTACCAATTTAAGTACGGATTTTGCCATGAATTGGTTAGAAAAGGGCAGAAAACAAGATGCTCCTTTTATGATGGTTTTACAATATAAAGCACCACACAGGCCTTGGCAACCAGATACCAAGTACAAACAATTATGGGAAGATATTGAAATGCCCTATCCCGCTACTTTTGATGATGATTATAAAGGGAGAGAAAAAACCGCTGGAGATACAGAAATGACAATGGATTACTTTTCTCGCAGAGACATGAAATACAAAGAACCTGAAAACTTAAAAGGCAAAGAAAAAATTGCTTGGGCATTTTATGGTGCTAAAAAAGGGGAAATTGTGCAACTAGATGGCATGAGCAGAGAAGAGGGAAAAAAATGGCGTTACCAAACCTATATTAAAGACTATTTGGCTTGTGTAAAATCAGTTGATGATAACATTGGAAGGGTCTTAGATTATTTAGACAAAAATGGGTTAGCAGAAAATACGATTATCGTTTTAACTTCAGACCAAGGGTTTTATTTGGGGGATCACGGTTTTTTTGACAAACGTTTTATTTACGAAGAATCTTTACGAATGCCTTTTATTGTAAAATATCCTAAATTAGTAAAACCAAAAACGGTTAACGAAGATATTGTTACCAACATAGATTTTGCTCCAACCTTATTGGATCTGGCTAATGTTAAAACGGATCAAAAAATGCAAGGTGAAAGTTTTAAGCCTCTTCTAGCAGGAAATACGCCAGAAGATTGGCAACAAGCTATGTATTACCACTATTATGAGTTTCCATATTGGCATCATGTACAGCCACATTACGGCATTAGGACTCAAAAATATACCTTAGCACATTTTTATTACAATATTGATGTTTGGGAATTGTACGATTTAGAAAAAGACCCGCAACAAATGAACAATATTATCAATGATCCACAATATTCAGATATAATTTCCGATTTAAAGGTTGAATTAAAAGGATTAATGAAAAAATACGAAAACGATAAATCCTTGGCGGAATTTAGAGTAATAACCGATAAAGATTTTGGGTCTATTGTTGATAAAAAAGATGATGAAACATCCGTAAAAGATGTTTTAACAAATTAGCCCATAACCTGCCTGCGGCAGGCAGGTGGCCATTTAGTAAATTTTTGTTCTTAAACTATTTAACGATTACGGCAACAGTAATCGTTATTCAAAAAAAATAACAAATGATAAAATCACTTTCAATAGTCTCTATAATAGGAGTTGTAGTATTTTTGGGTTGCAATATACAGAAAGCAACGAAACCCGTATCAACAATTCCTTCAAAAGAAGTAGTTACAACTTCTAACAATGTAAAAAAGAATATTCTTTTTCTTTCTATTGACGATTTAAAACCATTATTGTCCAATTATGGCGAGTCGCAAATGCACACTCCAAATTTTGACCGATTGGCCGAAATGGGAATGACATTTACCAACGCTCACGTACAATATGCCGTTTGTGGACCTTCTCGTGCCAGTGTAATGACGGGTGCTAATCCCGATAAAACCAAAGTATGGGATTTACATACTGATTTCCGAGAATCTGCACCAAGTTTAATTTCAATGCCAGAATATTTAATTTCTCAGGGTTACGAAACTACCGCGGTTGGTAAAATTTATCACAAAGGATCTTCATCACCTGGTCATGATGGCAAAAGTTGGAGTATGCCACACCAATTACCAGATAATTATGATCCTGCTGCTGGTGAAGCTGCTTTTTCATACTATCAAAATCCCGAAACGAAAAAGCGAATGGCGGAGCTTGAAGCAGAAGCCAAAGCAAAAGGTATCACAAAAAGTGGAAAAATCCGTAGCTATGTTTTTAAAAGACTAAAGCCTTCAACCGAAAACGCAGATGTTTCTGATGAAGCTTATCAAGATGGTCTATACACGCAAACTGCCTTAAAACAATTGGACGATCTAGAAAAGTCAGGAAAACCATGGTTTTTAGGCGTAGGCTATCAAAAACCTCATTTACCTTTTGTAGCTCCAAAAAAATATTGGGACTTATACGATAGGGATAAAATAGAGTTGGCAAAATTTCAACAATTGGCAGAAGGCACTCCAAAATTTGCATACCATTCTTTTGGCGAATTAAGAGCTTTTAGCGATATCGACGACAAACTAAATATTGGCGACAAACTACCGGAAGCCAAACAACGTGAGTTGATTCACGGCTATATGGCTTGTATTTCCTATATAGATGCACAAATTGGAAAATTATTGGATGAACTGGAAAAACGCAATATTATTGAAGATACTATAATTGTACTTTGGGGAGATCACGGCTGGCATTTGGGCGATCATACAGAGTGGTGCAAGCATTCCAATTTTGAACAAGCTACGCGTATTCCTTTTATGTTTACCGGCCCTGGTGTTGCTAAGCATCAAAAAAGTCATCACCCTGTAAATTTGGTGGATTTGTTTCCTACCGTTTTTGAATTGGCAAATGTGAAGCAAAGTACGCAGACCGATGGAAAATCTTTGGTGTCTTTATTAGATGACGATCCTTCAACAACAGTTGATATGGATTATGCCTATCATCAATACCGAAGAAATAAAAGAATGGGATATTCAATTAGGACAGACCGTTATCGCTATACGGAATGGCATGATAATGAGTATAGAAGTTACTATACCTATAAAGAAAAAAACATTATAGCGAGAGAATTCTATGATTATAAAGACGACCCATTGGAAACAAAAAATTGGGTAGATGACCCAAAATACACAAGTGAGGTAAATGATTTGAAGACCAAACTCAAAATGCACTTAACAAAGTAACCCAATGTAAAGGCGATAACCTCTTTGGGTTGTCGCTTTTTTTTGGCACAGTTTCTGAATTAAACCAATAAGAAGTGTACTGAAAAAAAAGTACGTTGGTAATTAAAGAAAAAATTAAATAGGTTCCGCGTTCTCAGGAATGACAATAAAAACAAAATGAAAAAAATTACACTAATCCTAATTTTCTGTCTGTCGCTCACAACTTTTGGACAGGACAAACCCAACATCCTGATTATCCATACGGATGATTTAGGCTATCATGATTTAAGCATTACGGGTTCAGAATTGTACAATACACCGAATATTGACCAATTATCAAAAGAATCCGTTGCGTTTACCAATGCGTATAGTAGTTATCCGCGTTGTACACCGTCTCGTTATGGTATAATGACGGGTATGTACCCCGTAAATGAAAATAAAGGTTTTTTAGGAGGTATTCCCGAAGAAAAAAACTTTATAAAACAATTCAATAATGCAGGTTACAATACTTCCTACGTGGGCAAATGGCATTTAGGAAAAGGACAGAGCAATCCCGATAAATTCGGATTTTCGCATATTTATGCAGCCGGAGAAGCTGGTGGGGTGGGTTCAAGACATTATCCTTTTAATACACAGGCCAATGGGAAACCTGCAAAATATGATGTTCCAAATTTAAAGGAGGACGGTAAAGAAGGTGATTATATTTCAGATATGATGACATCTGCCACTATTAATTTTATCAAAGACAATCCTAAAGATCAACCTTTTTTAGCGGTATTGGCCTATTATTCGGTGCATACACCGTTGGAAGCTAAAGAACAAGATAAAATCCGAAACGAAAAACAGTTAAAAGGTATTGATTTTGGAGATACTCCGGAATATATAAAGGAAGGTGATGGAAGACGAAAAATGCGTCAAGACAATGCAGATTATGCCGGAATGGTAGAAAACGTAGATGAAAACGTGGGAAAACTATTGCAAACCTTAAAAGAGTTGGGCATAGATAAAAATACGATTATTGTTTTTTCTTCAGATCATGGTGGACTATCCAACGACGGAAACAAAGGCGAACGCGAGTTGGCAACAACCAACCTGCCCTTAAAAGCGGGAAAAGGGCATTTATATGAAGGTGGAATAAGAGTGCCATTATTCATAAAATGGGCCAACCAATTAAAACCGCATGTTGACGAGCAATCTATCGTATTGGGCATGGATGTTTTTCCCACCTTATTAGATTTAGCCATTGATAAAAAAGTTGAGGGTATTGACGGAAAAAGCTACGCCGGAGTATTAAAAGGAAACGAAACTTGGGGCAATAGGAATGTTTACTGGATATCGAGAAAAGCAAGACCACATAGCACCGGTGATAGCAAAGCTGCCGTGGTTCGCTCAGGGGATTATAAATTAATTCAATTTTTGGGAACCGACAAGGTTGAACTTTACAACCTAAAGAAAGATGTGGGAGAAAATAATGACCTTTCCACAAAAGAACCTGAAAAAACCGCACAAATGCTGGCCTTGTTGAACAATTGGAAAAAGGAAGTTTTGGTTCCCGAACGTTTAGATGTTTTAAAGCGAGGAAAGGACATGAAAAAAAATAAGGACAAGAAAAAGGGCAAAAAGAAAGGCAAAAAAAAGAATAAAAATTAAGTTAAATAAGGGGGCTAGACCTCAAAGGTTTCCCTCCTACGCTAAAGCTTCGGAGGACAACGAAAAACCTGTGAGGTCTTTTTATAAAATAAACATGTCAAAAACCATATATTTCTTAATAATAGTTACAACCGTTTTAAGCTGCAAAACAAAAACGGTCAATACCGTGGCCAACGTTGAAAGCACATCAATTGCCACAGAAAAACCGAACATCCTCATTATTCATGTGGATGATTTAGGTTTTCACGATTTAAGCATCAACGGTTCAAAAATATATCAAACGCCAAATATTGATGCTTTGTCAAAACAATCGGTGGTTTTTAATAACGCATATGCCAATTATCCACGTTGTGTGCCTTCCCGTTATGCCATGATGACCGGCAATTATCCAATCCAAAATGGCGATGTACCAGATGATGGATTTAAAATGACAGGTGTGGCAGATAGCAAAAATTTTGTGAAAAACATCAAAGAAACGGGTTACCAAACGGCTTATTTCGGAAAATGGCATTTAGGCAATAAAAACAGTTTAAAAGATTTTGGTTACGATTTCAGTTTTGCTGCGGGTCACGCAGGTTCGCCCATTAGTTTTTTGTATCCTTTTAATGAGAAAAAAGGCAAGGGAAAATCTAACAAATCGCCAATTCCAGATATTGACAATGTAAGTAAAGAGGGTGATTATCTGATGGATGTAATGACCGAAAATGTTGCCAAATACATTAAAAATGCAGATAAAAGTAAACCTTTTATGGCAATGTTTTCATTTTATGCCGTACACCAACCGTTGGAAGCAAAGGAAAAAGACATTAAACGTAATAAAGAGGAAATCAAGAATTTTGATTTTGGTAATCAACCAGAATACATCAAAGAAGGTACTGGGCGTACTAAAATGCGTCAAGACCATCCCAAATATGCTGCAATGGTAGAAACCATGGATGAAAATGTGGGAAAATTAATGCAACTGCTTAAAGAATTGGATATTGAAGATAATACTATTGTCATTTTTTCATCAGACCATGGCGGACTCTCAAACGACGGAACAAAACAACGTGATCTGGCAACTTCAAATTATCCACTTAGAGCAGGAAAGGGCTGGCTATATGATGGTGGCATTAAAATCCCATTGTTTGTGAAGTGGAACGGTAAATTTAAACCCAAAACTGAGGATACATCTTTGGTGATGCTGATGGATGTTTTTCCAACGCTACTAGATATTACGGCCAATAAATCACTAAATACGGATGGTAAAAGTTTTCTTCCCGTACTTGAAAACAAAGAAACGTGGAATGACAGAACCGTATTTTGGCATTCCTCAAAAGCAAGACCTGTTAATACGGGCGATACCAAATCATCCGCCATCAGAAAAGGGGATTATAAACTCATTAATTGGTATAAAGAAGGTAGAACGGAACTGTACAATATTGCAAAAGACCCTTCAGAATCTATTGATCTTTCAAAAGAAAAGATTGCGTTTACCGAAGCATTTTTAAAAGAACTAAATGATTGGAAATCAAATTTTTAAAATGAAGACAGGTTTATACATATTTCTATTATTTGTTACAACTTTTGCTTGTGCACAACATAACCCAAAAGGCAAAGACTTAATAGACCACGAGAAAATTAAATACTTAAGTACAAAAGGCAATTTCTCGAACATCGAAAAGTTGAAAGACAAAAATGGCGAACTACAATTTTTAATAGAAACAACAGAAGAGCCTAAATTCATTTACAACGCTGCTACCAATTTTCCCATACTTAAAAAGGGCTATAAAAAAGGAACGGTATTTCTGTTGTCTTTTCAAGCAAAAACTAAAAAATCGAGTCTGGAAACCGGTGAGGCCAAAGTTCTTTTTATCTTTAAACAGACTAAAGACTACAAAGGGAACATTGATTATACTCAAAGTTTCTCTTCTGAATGGCAAACCTATCATCTTCCCTTTGAAGCGGACAGATATATTAAAAAACAAGATTTAGGTATTGTGATGCAGTATGGCTACAGACCGCAATCGTTCTTAATAAAAGATATAAAATTTGAAGTGTTCCCCTCAGGTACTACAATGGAAAGTTTACCAAAAACTGAAATTAAATACGCAGGAATGGAAGCCGACGCCAACTGGCGTTCAGAAGCCAATAAACGTATAGAAGTTATAAGAAAAGGTGACTTTAAAATACAGTTGTTAAAAGATGGTAAGCCTGTTGCCGATAAATCGTTAACTATTAAATTGAAGAACCATGCTTTCCCATTTGGTGCAAGAATGGCCGCAGAAGACATTGTTAACGATGCGGACGATTACAAAAACTTTAAAAAAGCATTGAATACCGTTGTTTTAGGAAACGATCTAAAAATAAAACATTGGGTTAAACCAAAAAAAATGGCAACCACTATTAAGGCATTAGACATTTTAAAAAGAGACGGCTATTCCGTGAAAGGACATGTGCTTATTTGGCCTGGATTTAATTATTTAACGCCAGAAGTGAAGCAGTATAAAAATAATCCCGAAAAGGTAACCGAAATTATTGAAAACCACGTTAACCATATTTTAAATACCACAGCCGGAAAAATTAACCGTTGGGATGTGGTCAACGAGGCTTATACCAACAGGGATTTACAACAAATTACGGGTTCCGAAGAAATTTTATACAACGGATTTAGAACCCTTGCCAAAAAACAGCCACAAGTGAAGCGTTTTACTAACGAGTATGGCATTATCAGTAAAGGAGGAATTGACAGGCAAAAACAAGAATGGTACTACAATTTTATCAAACGAATAGACGAAAATACTGGTGGATTGGTTCAGGGCATTGGCATACAAAGTCATATGGGCAGTGACCTTACACCACCTGAACGCGTATTGGAAATTTTAGCTTACTATGCCTCTTTAGGAAAAAAAATAAGTATTTCAGAATTTACAATGGATATTCAAGATCCACAACTACGTGAACAATATACACGCGATTTTATGATTGCAACCTTTAGCCACCCCAACGTATCGGAATTTATGTTTTGGGGAAATACCGAAGATGGTCGTGGAAAATCGGATATTTTCGATAATAACAATAAAATCGGTATCATGGGCAAGGCTTATTTCTCCTTGGTTCATGATGCGTGGAAAACAAATTTAAGCGTTAAAACTTCAGAAGAAGGATTGGTTTCCGGACGTGGTTTTTATGGTGATTATGAATATACATTTAAAGAAAATGGTAAAGTTATATCGGGTACTTTTCAGTTAAACCCCAAACAAAAAGACATCATTAAAATTGAATTGTAATGAAACATTTAGCATATCTATTATCAGTATTTATTCTAACTTCTTGTAATTCGCAATCAAAAAATTCCGATAAAAAAGAAACTGAAAACCCACAACCCAATATTGTTTGGATTGTTACGGAAGACATCAGTCCTGCCCTATCCTTTTATGGCGATAGCACGGCAAAAACACCTCATCTAGATCAACTATCAAAAGAGAGCTTGATTTACGATAATGCGTTTGCTGTAGTTGGTGTTTGTGCACCAACTCGTTCCTCTATAATTACCGGAATGTATCCTACAAGCATAGGCACGATGCACATGCGTACCGGTCAAGATGTGATGGGTTTGGGTAGAAGAACTTACGAAAAAGTAGATAGAGTCGATATAAAAGGAGATTCCATTATACAATATTCTGCAGTAATTCCTGAGTACGTAAAGTGCTATACCGAATATTTGAGAGCGGCAGGTTATTACTGCACCAACAATCAAAAGACCGATTACCAATTCGCAGCTCCTGTAACAGCTTGGGATGAGAACAGCAATAAAGCACATTGGCGGAACAGGCCAAAAAACAAACCTTTCTTTTCGGTATTCAATATTGGTACAACACACGAAAGTCAACTTTGGAAAAAAGGCGATCTGCCCTTGACCATAAAACCAAAGGACGTAAAAGTACCACCATATTTTCCAGATAACGAAGCCTCCAGAAATACCATTGCCAGGCATTATAGCAATATTGAACTTATGGATGCCGAAGTAGGTGCTTTTATAAAACAGTTAAAGGATGATGGTTTGTACGATAATACTATCATTTTCTTTTACAGCGACCATGGCGGGCCATTGCCCCGTCAAAAACGAGAGATTTACGATTCTGGTTTAAAAGTACCATTTATGGTTAAAGGTTTAGCCGAAAAAGGAAGAACAGACCGTATGATTTCGTTTGTTGATTTGGCACCCACAATGTTAAGTTTAGCAGGGGTTGAACCACCAAAATATCTAGAGGGAAAAGCATTTTTGGGCGAATTTGACTCAGAAAAACGTGATTATATATTTGGGAGTTCTGATCGGTTTGACGAGTTTACCGACAGAATTAGGGCAGTTAGAAACAACCAATATTTATACTTAAGAAATGATTTCCCCGAGTTACCCAAATACAAAGATGTGGAGTACAGAAAAAATGTACCGATGATGCCACCCTTTCTTGAATTGAAAGCAGAAAATAAACTAAACGAGGTACAACAGATTTGGTTTCAAACCAAAACTAAGGAGGAATTGTACGATTGTAAAACCGATCCGCACAACATCAATAATTTAGCGGAAGACCCAAAATATGCTTCGGTTTTAACCGAAATGAGAACAACATTAAAATCCCATTTGAAAGATAGAGCCGATTACGGATTAACACCTGAGGCGGAAATGATCGAACAAATGTGGCCTAATTTTGAACAACCAGTTACCGAACCGGTTAAAGTCAATATAAGCGATAAAAAGGTTTCATTAAAATCAGAAACTAAAGGAGCTTCAATTGCCTATTATGTCTCAGGTAAACCTGATGAAAAGTTAAATTTGGAAAGCAGATGGCAGTTGTATGCTAAACCCATTTCTTTAGAAAAAGGTAAAACGATTTACACCATAGCACAACGCATAGGGTTTAAAGAAAGTAAAATTACAAGTCAAAAAATAGAATAGAATGTTAAAGGTGTCTAAATTTTGGTGTATCGTTTTCGCTTTTGGAGTGTTGTGTGCCTGCGAATCAAAAGATACCAAAACACCGCAAAAACCAAATGTTTTACTGCTCTACATGGACGATTTACGTCCCGAATTGGCAAGTTTTGGAGCTTCGCAGATTATATCGCCGAATATTGATGCTTTGGCAGATAGAGGCGTAAAATTCACAAATGCCTATTGTAATGTACCTGTTTGTGGTGCTTCTAGAGCAAGTATGCTTACGGGAATGTTGCCCACAAAAAACCGCTTTTTAAATTATGACACCTTTGTAGAAAAAGAAACCCCTAATGCGATTACGCTTCCACAATTATTTAAAAATAATGGTTATACCACCATTTCCAACGGGAAAATATACCATCATTTAGACGATAGAGAGACCGATTGGAACGAAATCTGGAGACCCTATGCCTTTGACAAAAACGACCAAGGCTTGGCACCGACCGATTATTGGCAATCCCTTTGGAAAGATTATCAAAATCCAGAAAATAGGGCCGAATATAAAACCACAAATACAGGTCCTGCTTACGAAATGGCAGACATTAACGATTCTATTTACATTGATGGATTGCTGACCGAAAAAGTTGTCAGAGACATTAAAAAACTAAAAAGTTCTGACAAACCTTTCTTTTTAACAGCTGGTTTTATTGCACCGCATTTACCTTTTAACGCTCCAAAAAAGTATTGGGATTTGTACGATAGAAATAACATCAAGCAGCCCAAAAATTACAACTACATTCCCAAAGACGCTCCAAAAATGAGCATCAGCAATTGGCCGGAAATGCGAGCCTATTCAAACATTCCAAAAGAAGGTCAAGTTTCCGATAGTTTAGCGATTGATTTAATTCATGGTTATTATGCAACCGTCAGCTATGTCGATGCACTTGTCGGTAAGATTTTAGTGGAACTAAAAACACAGAATTTAGCTAAGAATACGATTGTAATTTTAGTTTCCGACCACGGTTACAATTTGCAAGAGCACACACAATGGGCAAAGTTTACCAATTATAATACATCAATGCAAGTTCCAATGATTGTTTATAACCCCTTTTCCTTAGCAAAGGGAGAGAGTGGTGCTTTGATAGAATTGATAGATGTATATCCTACTTTGGCAGAAACGTGTGGATTGAAAATTCCAAAGGACCAACTAGATGGCAAAAGTTTTGTTTCCCTATTAAATAATCCTGAAGCAAATGGAAAAGAGCATATTTTAATAAAAAAAGGAAACGGATTTACTTTAAAAACACCTAATTTTAGTTATACGGAGTTTATTAGACCGGAAGATAATTCGACTATAACATCAATGTTGTACGACCACAGAATTGACAAATCCGAGAATGTAAATGTAGTCGATCATAAAGAGTATGCCGAAACCATATTGCAATTAAAAAACACATTACATAATGATTATAAATCAAATATTGAAGGAACTAAATAAGTTGAAATTAGGGTTTTTAGCAGTAGCCTTACTACTAGTTTTTTGCTCACAAGCTCAAAATAAAAATTATAAAGACCAATGGCAATTTCCTGCTAAAGATTCCTCATTTTATGTAACTGCCGAACAACAAAAAGAGTTGTATGCTACCCAGGCGGAAATGAAATGGTTCAAAGATGCCAAATTGGGCATCTTCGTACATTGGGGTCCTGCCCTATTAAAAACAAATGTATTGAGTTGGGGACGCAATGGCGAACGTCCAGGAGCGGGAAAACCAGCAACAAAGGGTGTTGACCCAGAAGTGTATGACAATTTATATAAACAATTCAACCCCAAAAATTTTGATGCGGACAAATGGATGCAACAGGTAAAAGATTGGGGTGCAGAATACATCGTGTTTACCGCCAAACATCATGACGGATTTGCTTTTTTGATGCAAAAAATACCGAATATGATATTATGAATACGCCTTACGGAAAAGATATTTGCAAACAATTATCTGATGCAGCTCATAAAGCAAATGTAAAATTATTTTGGTATTATTCCCAACCTGACTGGACGCACCCCGACAATCTTCGTGAAAAACATTACGAAAATTATTTGCCTTATATGAAAGAACATGTCAAGCAATTATTTACAGAATACGGGAAAATAGATGGCGTATTTTGGGATCATTTAGCTACTAAATACTGGCAATGGGACAGCTATCACGTGCTAAAGGACATGAAAAAATGGCAACCGGGAATTATAACCAACGCCCGTGTTGGCTTTGGTTGGCCATTAGAAGACAGAGGCGATTACGATACGCCAGAGCAGAGCTTAGGCCCTGTAAATCATCATCGCTATTGGGAAGCCTGTTTAACCATGACAGACAAATGGCTTTATAGTCCAAAAGGCCCCATTAAACCTTACGAAACAGTTTTGAGCATGTTAATTCAAGTGGCAGGAAATGGTGGGAATTTATTGTTGAATTTAGGGCCAAACGGCAAAGGAGAATTCGTTGAAAAAGAAGTCGAAGAAGCTGAAAAAGTTGGAGATTGGATTAAAAAATACGGCAACACAATTAAAAACACACGACGTGGAATTTACGTTGGTGGTGATTATGGTGCTTCTACACAAGTAGGAAACAAATTGTATATTCACGTGTTACAAAAACGGGCAAATAATACTGAAGCGATTATTGAATTACCAAAACTACCAACTGAAATTGTTTCTGCAAAGGGAATTACGGATGGTTTTAAAAAGTACGAAGTCAAAGGCGATAAACTAATGCTTCTTTTTGATAATGTCGAATTTGATAAAAATATTGACAATATTGTAGAATTAACGTTGGCTGAAAATCCTGAAAACTTTGAGCGTATTGAAACTTGGAAAGCAGAACCTATCTCTAAAAAGGAGTTTGATGTAAGTGCATCTACGTTTATAAAAGCAAAAAACAAACCTCAAGTGATTTACAACACAAAGGGAAATGTTTTTAGTGAAGGGATTCATTTAAAATCGTGGTGGGAACCTGCTAAAGATGATATAAACCCAAGTTTAACCTTGGACTTTAAATCACCTAAAAAAGTAAAAACCATTTTATTAAGTGAAAATATGCGTTCGCATTGTGTACGTAATTTTACCATTGAAACAAAAGATGCAACTGGCAATTGGGAAACCTGTTATCAAGGTAAAACCATTGGCGAAGGTTTGCGAATTAAATTGAACGGAAATTCTATTTATGGGGTTCGTTTAAAAATATTAAAAAATACAAAAGCAATACAGATTACCGCATTTAACGCTTATGAATAAGACAACTATAGCACTCTTATTACTTTTGGCCTTCAACGCTTGCAAAGCACAAAATACATTGTCAAAAGTTGCTAAAAAACATCCAAACATCGTTTACATTTTAGCGGACGATTTAGGTATTGGCGATGTTTCTGGGTTAAATCCCGATGCAAAAGTCAGCACTCCAAACATTGACAACTTAATCAATAACGGAATAACTTTTACAGATGCACACACAACATCTTCCGTTTGTACGCCTTCACGATATAGTATTATGACTGGTGAATATGCCTGGAGAACAAAATTGAAATCCCGAGTTTTAGATGGTTACTCCAAAACAATGATTGAGGAAACAAAAGATACAGCACCCAAATTATTGCAACGCAATGGTTACGAAACCGCCATGATCGGCAAGTGGCATTTGGGTTGGAATTGGGTTATTGAAGATGAAGAAAACCTTGAAATGAATCCTAAAAATCCGTATCAATTTAATGAGGATATCAGTAAAAAAGTAGATTACAGCAAACCATTTAAAGGAGGACCAACAGATAATGGTTTCGATTATTTCTTCGGATTAAATGCGTCTCTAGATTTTCCTCCGTATGTGTATTCTGAAAATAATAAATTGGTTACTATCCCGACCGAAACGATGAAGCCAGATGGTAAGGATAAAGATTTTCCTGGAGGAAGGAAGAATGATTTGGTTGGAGGACAAAAATTAAAGCGTAAAGGAGACAAGGCTCCAGGGTTTAGAGCTGAACAAGTAATGCTCGATTTAACCAATAAATCAGTTGATTACATTAGTAATTACAAAGAAAAAAAACCATTCTTTTTGTACATTCCTTTAACTGCTCCTCACACTCCTGTGTATCCAAGAGACGAATTTTTAGGAAAAAGTAAAGCGGGTATTTATGGCGATTTTATTCAGGAATTAGACTGGACAGTCGGTCAAATTGTTTCCGCATTAAAGAAAAAGGGATTTGAAGAAAATACCATTATCATTTTTACAGCAGATAACGGAGCCTCTAAAGCCTCTTTTCCTGAAGAATTTGAAGAGAAGTACAATCACAAACCGAGTGCCCATTTAAAAGGAAGAAAAGCATCATTGCATCAAGGTGGGCATACGGTGCCATTTATTGTGCAATGGAAAAACGTAATTAAGCCCAACTCAAAAAACAATACCACCATTTCTCTAGGTGATTTGTATGCTACATGTGCCGATTTATTGAAAGTAAAAACCGATAATAACCAAGGCGTAGATAGTTACAGTATATTGTCACTCTTAAAAGGTAAGGAAAATTACAGCAGAAAAGCTTCTGTTTACAGCAATTTTGCAGGACGCTTTTCCATTAAAAAAGACGGTTGGAAAATGGATCTAAATCCTAAAAAAGGAAGTAGTTATTTATTCAACATAGCTGATGATCCTTCAGAAACAATGAATTTATTTTACGATGATTCTTACGCGGAAAAAAAAGAAGAATTAACTTTAGCTTTAAATGAAATTATTTTAAACGGCAGAAGTACAGAAGGCGAACCATTGGAAAATAAAGGGCCAAAAATCTGGAAAGGTCTATTTTGGTTAAAAAACAAAAAGAATTAGGATGAAAAAAACGGCCATATTATTGATCTTATTCTTCGCTTTTCAAAATTGTAAAGCACAAAATAATAATTCTAGAACCGCACAAAACCAACCCAACATCGTTTTTATTTTAGCAGACGATTTAGGAATCAATGCACTGAACTGTTATGGAAATACCCTGGTGGAATCGCCAAATATTGATAGGTTGTACAACGAAGGCATGCACTTTACCAATGGCTATTCCAACGACCCCACCTGTGCACCCTCACGAGCATCTATTTTATCTGGTCAATATGTTCCAAGACATAAGGTTTACCGAGTTGCAGACCGTTATAAAAAAGATAAAAAAACGTTGGAGGCCATGAAATTTTTGCCCCCACCAATTAATAAAGTAAAAGGCTCAGGGGCTGGGTTGGATTTAGAAAAAATCACAATTGCAGAAGCCTTAAAAAATAATGATTATACCACAGCGGCTTTTGGAAAATGGCATCTAGGAAAAAACGAATTACAAATACAAAATCAGGGTTTTGATGAAGGTTTTGAAATTACCGGGCATTATAATTTTAATACATCGCCAAAGCAAACCGATTTAGATAACAGCATCTATTCCGCAGATATAATTACCGAAAAAACCATAGAATTCATCAAAAAAGCAAAGGCGTCAAACAGACCTTTTTTCGCTTATGTTCCTTATTATTTAGTGCATAAACCTTTAGAACCAAAACCTGAATATCTAGCACATTTCAAAAATAAATTAAAAGGCAATTCTGATGTTGGTAAGGATGAAATTAAGGTTTTAGCCATGATAAAAAGTTTAGATGATAGCGTTGGCGAATTGCTAAAAGCTCTAAACGATTTAGGTTTAGAAGATGACACCATCATAGTTTTTACAAGTGATAACGGACATTACAAAACTGAAAGCAACATTTTTAATCAGCCTTACAGGGGTGTGAAAGGTCAGACCTTGGAGGGTGGAATTAGAGTTCCGTATATTTTTAAATGGAAAAATAAAATCAAAGCAGGTTCAACCTCTAAAGAACCAATAATTCATGTTGATATTTATCCAACGCTTTTAGGGTTGACAAATACTTCTACGCCAAAAAATTATGTTTTAGACGGTGAAGATATATCACCAATTTTATTTGGAAATGCTTCGAAAACCAAACGTGATGCCTTAATTTGGGAATATACTAACTATGCTCGATACAATGAAAAGTCAAAAACTTTTGCCAGTGAGTGGGTAAATGTTATTCAAATGAATGGTTTTAAAATGACGGAAGTTATAGAAAGTGATAAATATTATCTATATAATTTGAATGAAGATCCTTACGAGACGAAAGAGATTTCAACAGAAAATCCACAACTAATAACCCAATTAAAAAATAGATTAGAACGTTGGAAAGAAACAACGGGTTATGAATTACCAAAACCCAATCCAGATTATAAAAAATGATAAAGAAAGTAACTTTAATTTCAACTTTTATCTTACTACTTCTGCTAGAAACTGGATGTGGCAGTATTAAAACACAAACGGCTCAAAAATCTAGGCTTTTTGAAAAAGACAATCTCATTCCATGGTCTATCGTAGGTTTTGATGTTAAAGAACGAACCCCAAAACAACGGTTGGAAATGTTAGAGCGATTGGGCTATAAACAATATGCTTACGGCAATAGACCTAAACATATCCCAACCATGAAATATGAGTGGGAATTGGCAAAAGAAAAAGGAATTTCTATAAAAGCCGTTTGGTTGTACATAAATCTAAATAAGGACAAGGTTGATCAGTTAAAACCTGAAAGCGAAGCTGTTTTTAAAAATTTAGAGGAAGTAGGTTTAAAAACTCAAATTTGGGTTGGTTTTGAACCTACTTATTTTGAAAATTTAACAGAAGAAGAATCTTTAAAACAATCCGTTGAAATGATTTCTTACCTCTCTGAAAGAGCCAAAAAACTAGGGTGTAAAATTGCTCTTTACAATCATGGCGGTTGGTTCGGAAACCCAGAAAATCAACTTAAAATCATTAAAAGTTTGCCAAACCAAGAATTGGGCGTTATTTATAATTTTCATCACGCTCATGAAAATTTAGATGATTATTCTAAAAACATTAAAATGCTCTTGCCCTATTTTTGGTGTGTCAATCTTAATGGTATGAAAAAAGATGGTCCCAAAATAATAACTATTGGCCAGGGAAATCTTGAAAAAGACATGATTCAACAATTATTGGATTTAGGCTACAAAGGGCCTTTTGGCATTTTAGGGCATGTAAAAGGCGGAGATCCAGAACTTATTTTACAAGAAAATTTTAGAGGTTTGCAAAAACTTTTTCCAAAAAATTAGGTAATCCAAGAAAAAAGATACCATATTTTAGCAATCACAATAATTTTTACTTAATTTTGAAATGCTTAATTTTATGGTTTATAACCATTTAAGCATTAGTAATAACCGATTATATAAGCAAAATCTAAATTATGAAAAAGGTATATTTAACTATTCTACTTTTCTTTGGGATGGTAACATTAGTTTTCACTCAACAGAAAAAAATAGAAGAAAAAGCAAATGATAAAGTAAAAGAACTGAATGATCTAATTGTATCCGTAGATACTACTTTAGCACTGACCAATGAGCAACGGCAGAAAATTTATCAACTTCAAATAGATAAAATAAGAGAATATAAAATAGTTATGGATCATGGAGGGGATAAAGCATCTGGTAAAGTGGTCTTTAAAAAATATTATAAAAAGGTTGAAGCCGTTTTAACGCCCGAACAAAAAAAGGCTAAAATGAAGGCAAAAAAACAACTTCAGGCCAACGAAAACAACGCTAAAAAAAGCCCTTTAAACAAATCTGACGGCCAAGTTATTCGTAAAGAGACAAAAGTTCCCCTTACTAGAAAGCAGAAAAGAGAACAAATTAGGGCTATAAAAAAAGCTCATAAAAAAGCCCGTAAAGAGGCCAAAGAAAAAGAGGGTAATAATTAAGTGTACTAATATTTTTTTTCTTTTTCATTTCTTAAATAATCTACTTGTTTTTCTAATAAAAAATGTGCATTACTATTTAGCATTGCCATTATCTGCCATACATTTCTATTATGGCATTAGTTATTTTTTGTTCTGTTTAAACGTATTCTGAGCACTTCCAAGCACCAACAATTATTAAACCTTATTTGACAACTATTAAACTGAAAATTAAAATAGATTTCGGATTTTTACCATATTAGAAAACGACAAATAAACCACAACATAATTAATACCTAAAATTAAAATGAAAAAGACAATCATCATATTTACAGTACTATTGCTCGGCCTAATGGCTACAGGTTTTTCGCAATCGAAAAAAATCCAAAAAAAGGTTATTAAAAAAATAGAGTCGCTCGATGAATCTATCGTAAAAGTTAACAAAGAAGCTGCTCTAACCGATAAGCAAAAAGAAACGTTAAAGGTAATTTATGCAGAGCAATTCGTTAAAATAGAAAAGATAAAAAATGAAGTGATCGATACGGAAAAAAGAAAGGCCCAAATAAAACAAATCAATAGAAAATATATAAAAATAATAAACAAAGAGGTATTGACCAACGAACAAAAAAAAGCAAAGAAAAACAGTAAAAACAAATAAATTTGCCAATGAAAAAAATAATTACTTTTATTATTTATTGTATTATCATATGCCCTGAAAGCAACGCTCAGTTTAGCCCTGATGAAATGGTTAAAAAAATGGGGCGAGGCATCAATTTAGGAAATACGCTTAGTGCACCAATTGAAGGCAACTGGCAACCAGCTGTAAAGAAAAGTTATTTTAAAGATGTAGCTGACGCTGGTTTTACTACAGTTAGAATCCCAATCGATTTTTTTGGCAATCGTACAAGTGGTAATACCACAGGTTACTCTAAAAGTGCAAATACTTCTTCCTCCTATAACGGAAGTGCTAACGATTATATAGTAAGTTCTGATTATTTAGATAGAATTGAACAAGTAATATCTTGGTCCTTAGATGAAAATTTAATAACTATTTTAGATTTTCATGGAAATACTCTTAAAGATGAATTTTTATATACTTTCAGCCCAAAATCTAAATGGTCTGCTTATTACACCGACCCTACATCCGCTAAAAGAAAGGCGGATAACGAAAAATTTAGAGCTATTTGGGCCGCAATTGCAAATCGTTTTAAATCGTACTCGCACAATCTGGTTTTTGAAATTATTAATGAGCCCTATTTTTTTATGACCAATACCGAAATGGACGTATTGAATAACGACATTATCAGTATCATCCGAAATTCAGGAGCAAACAACACCAACAGAAATATTATAATAACCGGTGGAAGTAAAAATGCACATGAAGCACCATTACAAATAGGTAAAAGTGTACTTGACAATGATAATAACTTAATTGCTACTTTTCATTATTATAAACCAAGGGCTTTTACATCGTCTTCTGATGCGGATAATAATGATTATAATTGGGGGACCGAAGCAGACAAAGCTATTATTGATAATAACTTTAACATGGTTAAAACTTGGTCAACCCAAAACAATATACCTATTTTGTTCGGCGAGTTTGGAGCTGATAACGAAGGTGGTTATAATTATCATAAAAAAACATATGGCACAAATGGTGGTCCCGAAAAAGCATCAAGAGTTGCCTATTATGGTTACTTATCTCAAAAAGCAATTGATTTGGGTTTTGCGTTTACCGCTTGGGATGCTGGTGATAAATCAAACAAAACCATTTACAAAGTTACAGATAGAACTTGGGTAACTGACGTTAAAAATGCTTTATTGGGCAAAACCTTAAGTATATCTAGTTTAGAGGGTTTAAAAAATGAACTTATTGTTTATCCAAATCCTGCCGAAAACCAAATCTTTATAACATCTGAAAAGAAAATTAGCTCTTTAAAATTATATGACAGTAAAGGTTCGGAAAAAAATATTATATTTATGGACAATTTTATAAACCTATCTCATTTTAGTAGAGGTATTTATATACTAAAAGTAAATTTTGAGAACGGTAACTTTTTAACTGAAAAAATTATAGTCAAAAACTAAGTACAAACTACAACTCCCTTAAATTAAACTATTATGAAAAAAATTACTTTACTGCTTTTATTATTTGTGTCGCCATTTTTTGGCTTTGCACAAACTTTTGATTTTACCAATACTGACGATGGTTGGACTGAATTAGGAGGCGTTACCGCTACCAACGGTGCAACATTTATGACACTAACCACTGTTGATGGTGATGGTACTAAAAAAAATCCAACTTTAGGTATTACAACAGCAGGTGTAAATACTGCTAACGTTTCTTTTGTAGGTATAACACTTAAAAACAATAATGCTACTGGCCCAGATTATTTAAGAGTTTCTTATCCCAAACCTGCTAGTGGCAGATTTTATGTAAATCTTGACATTACAACTGGAGATACTGGATTCGTAACCTATTGGTTTGATCTAACTCATACAACAAATTGGGTAGGTACTATAGATGATTTTAAACTGCACTTCAAATCCGCAGGCAATAGTGATTACATTTTACCAAACAACCCTGACAATATTTCAATAGATATTGATAAAATTGAATTTGTGGCAGCTTTACCAACAACACTTAAAGAAACCTATGCTTTTGATACTGATGATGATACTGAAGGCTTCACTGCAACAAATGGTACTATTACAGGACCAGCTGGTGGAATCCTAACATTCGAACCCACACCAGCTAAATTTGCTAAATTAGAGCAATCACTACATCATATTAATGCTGATAATAGTAAAATTGTGCGTGTTACTTTAAAAAATAATTCCGCTATGAACAATCAGCTACGATTGGTTACTGTTGACGGTGCAAAAACCCAAGAAATTTCGGTTAGTGATACTGCTGAAAAAATGTATGGATTTGATCTGTCCGGTGATGCTGGTTGGACTGGAGACCAAACTTTCACGATAGGGATTGGATCTACAACTGATGGCAAAGCTGCCGATAATGGAACAGTTGAAATTAACTCGATTGTGTTTAATAATACAGTGCTATCTGTTGAGAGAAACGGACTTGCCGATTTTTCATTATATCCTAATCCTGTTAATGATAAATTGTTTTTTAATGGCCCTACAGCTATTTCAAAAATAGAAATATACAATTTAACAGGTCAACGATTAAAAAATTTCAGTAACTTCAATTCTAATTCGCTAGACTTTTCAAGCCTTAACAATGGTGTCTATTTACTTAACGTAATAGATATTGAAAACAACAGTACAACTAAAAAAATAATCGTTCAGAAGTAGGTAAGTTGAGATTTATAAAATTGTATAAAAAGGAGTAATCAATTAAATTGATTACTCCTTTTGTTTTCACGAAAATAAATACAACTTGTTAAGTTTATTTACTTTCAGTATTTAGGATAGTGTCTTAAAATTTTTTCGAATCTGCGTTATTCATAGTACCAATCAATTCAGTTAATTCGGACTTACAGTGAGTAAAATTATTTATGAATTAAAAGATGAAAGTGATTACAATTATAGACCTCCAAATAAATATAAGGCTAAGAATAAAAATAGGTGAAAAGTCTTGGGAAGTGAAATCTGAGGTTTATTTCTCCAGTTGAAAAACCTGTTCCATTTCAATCCATTTTTCTCCATCTTTTGCCCATGGCAACGCTTGTTGAAAATTCCACATTAGCTCTTCCCATTCTTTTACTTTTGGATTGTTGGCATCCATTTTGGCTTTTTTGGCAGGGTCAAAAGTTTCGTCCACTTCCATAATCATAAACATACGATTTCCTGTAAGGTAAATTTGCATATCCACAATACCGGCATCTTTAATGCTCTTTGTAATTTCGGGCCAAGCGTTCCCTTCAGCGTGATATTCTTTATATTCAGCGATCAATTTCGGGTCATCTTGTAAATCGCAAGAAAAGCAGTATCTTTTAGTTTTCATAATACCTATTTTATTAATTCCGAAGATTTTTGGGTCCTGTAACCATAAAAAGCGACCATAGCTAAACAAATAAGAGGCAAAATAAACGAAAATTTAACTTCGGGTATAAACCCCAACAGTTGTACATCTGCAAATCCGTCACCGCCCCAATCTAAAATACTGCCTTGTAATACCGGCATCAGTGCCCCACCAACAATTGCCATAACCAATCCTGCAGAACCGATTTTGGCTTCATCACCCATATCTTTTAAGGCGATACCATAAATTGTTGGAAACATAATGGACATAAAGACCGAAATGGCGACCAAGGATATTAAACCAATAATTCCAGGTAATAATATTGCTCCAGCACAACACATTACACCACCGATACCAAAGTACATTAACAACTTAGAAGGATTTACTTTTTTCATTAAAGCCGTACCAATCCATCTTCCCACTAAAAACGAAATCATTGCCACAATGTTAAAGTAAGTAGCGGTATATTCGGTCCCGTCGCTTTCGTTTAGATTGTCAACATACTGAAAGATATAGGTCCAACACATTATTTGAGCACCTACGTAGAATGCCTGAGTTAAAACGCCGTGTAAATAATTTTTATTAGAAAATAATTTGCGAAATGACTCGGACAATGAGATTTTGTCATTTTCTGCGGTCACTGGCATTTTCGTAAAAATAATGATAGCCATGATGATTAATACCAAAACCCCTAAGGCAATATAAGGCACACTTATAATACCTAAATCATTTTCCCTGATAACGGCTAATTCATCTGAAGAAAGTGCATTATAGGCTTCTTTGGTATAATCGTCCGAACGCAAGGCCCCAATTACAAAAACTTGGGCAATTATCATTCCGGTTAACGAACCAATGGGGTTAAATGCTTGTGCTAAATTCAAACGCTGTGTAGCTGTTCTTTTATCTCCCAACATTAAAATAAGCGGGTTTGAAGTCGTTTCTAAGAAGGCCAAACCGCATGTAATTACCCATAACGAAATTAAAAAATAATTGAACTCTTCATTGACCGCAGCTGGGTAGAATAAAAACGCACCAATAGCGTATAAACTTAACCCTAAAATAATTCCTGATTTATACGAATATTTTCTAATAAAAAGAGCCCCGGGCAAAGCCATAAAAAAATATCCGAAATAAAATGCAAATTGCACCAAGGAGGCTTGCACGTTACTCAACTCAGGCATTACCTTTTTAAAGGCAGACACCATCGGATTTGTCAAATCATTGGCAATACCCCACAACGCAAATAACGAAGTGATAATGATAAAAGGGAACAATAATTCCTTAGAGACTACAGGTATTTGTTTGAGCTTATTCATGAGTTGATTTTTATGGGTTGAATCTTATTCTGTTAATAAGGACCTATCCAAATGTACGTAACCTCCATCCACAAAAATAAACTGGCCGGTGGTATGCGATGATTTTTCCGAAATGGTAAACAAACACGTATTGGCAATTTCTTCAGGGGTGGTCATCCTGTTTTCCAACGGTATTTTTTTAACAATAGATTTTAATTTCTCCTCACCATTTTCCAAGGACTTTATCCAAGTATCATAAGCGGGTGTCCAACTTTCAGCAATAATTATAGCATTGGAACGGACATTAAATTTTATTAAATCAACTGCCCATTCGCGTGTTAAGCCTAATACACCACCTTTTGAAGCTGCATAACCTGAAGTTCCTCCTTGACCCGTCAACCCAACTTTAGAGCCTATATTTAAAATATTTCCTTTAGATTTTTTTAAATATGGTAACGCATGTTTTACCGTCAAAAAATAGCTGACCATATTCAGCTTTAAGGAATTCATAAATTCTTCATAAGAGGCATCTAACCCAATACCGTCGTTAACACCTACATTATTTATAACTACATCAATCCTGTTGTATTTTTCAGTAATCGTTTTAAAGGATTTTACTATCTGGTCGGGCTGGGTAACATCGGTTTTACAAAACAAGGCATCAATACCACGCTTTTGTAATTTTTCAGCATAGACAAACCCTCTGTCGTTTCGGTCAATGATCGCAGGGATGGCTCCTTCATCAGCCAGTTTTTGCAAAATTGTTTCACCGATACTACCTTCAATACCCGCTGCTCCGCTAATTACGACTATTTTATCCTTTAAGTTTAAATCCATATTGTTTGATTATTTACAAATTATAAAATTGTACTGCGTTTTTACCCATGATAGCTTCTTGTTCGGCTTTAGATAAAGTTGAGATAAAATCTATTACCAATGCTTTTGTTTTCTGATAATTTCCAGCGACCAAACACACCGGCCAATCAGAACCAAACAGAATTCTCTCACTTCCAAATGCATTTAATACCAACTCCATATAGGGTTTGATTTGGTTTGGTGTCCATTGCTCATAATCTGCTTCGGTTACCATTCCAGATAATTTGCAATATACGTTTTCTTGTTTTGAAATCGCTGTCATTAAAACTGCCCAACCACCATAAAAACCATCTTTTATATAAGGTTTTGCAATATGGTCAATCACAAATTTTTGATTGGGGAACTTCTTTACAAACTCTAAAACCGTTCCTAATTGATGCGGATATATCAAAATATCGTATGTAAAATTATGTTTCTTCAATTTGGAAATTCCATTTAAAAAGTCAGGTCTCAATAAAAAATTAGGATCTGCCTCTCCTTGAACGATGTGCCTAAAACCTTTTAATTTTTCTTGTTGACCGTATTTTTGCAAGACTTCATCAATATTTTCCGCTCGCAAGTCTGCCCAGCCAACAACTCCTTTTATAAAATCGTTTTCATTACCTAATTCCAGCAAAAAATCAGTTTCCCTTAATGTTTGATCCGCTTGTACGGCAAC
>NZ_JAXKVV010000028.1:0-45889 GCF_034296135.1 Aureibaculum koreense | reverse complement strand
TTGCTTTGAGCATTCATAAGAGCCTTTAGTTCTGATTCACTCTCTTTAATGTGTAAGTCTATTTGTTTTGCCATAAGGCAATTTACAAATAATTGAGTAAATTAACAAGAGAAATGGTATAATGTGATTTTTTCATACTCAAAGTGATTTAATTTTACGTCAATTTTGATATATGAAAAATACTGTATATTACAATGCAAATAACTGATAATCAATAAATTGTGAATAAAATAATTTTTGATATGAATTGTTTTTATTTGATGCGAATTGGCATCAAATTTTATGAAAATCTAGAAGTACTATGTTAATAACTCTAAAATTTTGGAAGTGGGTAACGCCCAAAAACGTCATTTTTCTGCTGATGCTGTTAAAAATGTGCTTCATTTTTGGTCAGGATTTGCAAACAAAAAATGTCATTGTCATCGACCCTGGACACGGCGGAAAAGATACAGGTGCAATTGGAAAAAATAAAGTACAAGAAAAGAATGTAGCGTTACGTATTGCCAATGAAATTTTAAGGCTGAACAAAATCCTATTGAATGACAAATTTGATATGTATTCGACCAGGTACAATGACACGTTGATTTCCTTATCAGACAGAAACCGATTGGCTGAAAGTTTAAAGGCAGACCTATTTGTGTCATTACATTGTAATGCCTCTGCCACTTCTTCAAAAGGAATTGATATTTATGTGCATAGTTCTAGTGATGAAGAAGTACACATAAAAGAATCCATTTCACTCGGATTATCCATTCTGGATGAAAGTACTATGAAATTGGGGTTTAAAAAGCGAGGTGTGCAATTTGCGAATTTTCAAGTGCTGCGTGAGAATACCAAGTATCGCCCTTCAATACTCATTGAAATGGGTTTTGTTACCAACACAGATGAAGCGGACTACTTTTTAAAGCCCAAAAATATTAGAGCTATGGCTTTGGCTATTTTAATGGGATTGTATAACTATTTTAATACTGGATTATGAAAGAATTGTTTGTTGAGATTGTAAAGAGTTTGAGAGAAATAATTTCCTCTTTTTTTAAAGAAATATATATTGTTTTTAAATCTTTTGCCGAAAAATAGCCTATGTCTTTTTGCATTTAAGTCCTAAATTTTTCGAGCATTTTTCGTAAATTTAATGTTCTAAATACACCAATTTTTTGCCAAGTTAAAAAATGAGAGCACTAGCAATTTTCTTTTTAAACGTCTTTCAAAACACCTTGGGGATGACCTTTGGTTTACTATTTCCACGTAAAGCCAAGCGACATTCTTACAAGGATTTATCTGATGTTGAGAAAGTAAAATACCTTGAAAAAAGAAGACAATACAAGGGCTATAAAAAACAATGGTTGTATTACAGATGTAGAGAGGAAGGTTTGATGGAAGCGTATCATAAATTGTTCAAAACTGAAGTTAAAGAACAAGATTATGGAACAAAGTTTAGTTTTGGTAAATATCGAGGGGAATTCGTTGAAGACATTTGGGAATCTGATAGAGAGTATATCAATTGGTTATCTCAACAAGAGTGGTTAGCAGAATATTTGGATGAAAACGATATGATTCACGAGTTACTTCATTTAGAGGAAGAAAACCAAAATTAGATTTAAGCTCTTTTATCACGACTACTTTTGTCAAAGGCAATTAAGTTGAACAATTGTCGCATTCTTGAACGTACTCTATTACCGTAACGTTCCTCCAGTTCTTTAGCATTTAGATTTGTAGTAGCGTGTGTTTTAATTTTGTTACTTAAAAATAAATCATAACGGGATAGTATAATTTCTCCCATTACGTTACAATCTTTCCCAAAATGCCTTCCGGTCGGTTCTACACCTAAATCATCAAAACAATAAAATTTCTTATCCCCATAGTTCTCAATAATAGTGTAACCGATATTATTAAAGGCAAAGGCAATGTTCCGTGTTGGTATAACCTCATACAATTTTTGATGTGGTACAATATGGCGTAACAATTTCATTAAACTGGTCTTGCCGCAACCAACAGGACCAGAAAGTAAAATGCCTTTATTGATGTCTATGTCTAGCTTTTTGCAATTCGTTTCATCCTTGATGAAATAGTTGCAGAGCTTGAACAGAATATCTCGGTCTTCTTCAAAGATTTTAAACTTTTTGCCAAATAACAGTTTTCCTTTGGCATTGAGGTAAATGAGCATTTTATCAAAATCGTATAGTAACTGATTGTTTTTTAGTTCCCCTAATTTGTATTGGACGCTGCCCTCGATGATGATATGTGGTTGGTAAATCTTCATAGGGGTTCATTATAATTTTTGTTGGAACTTGTCTTTAGGTTGTCCGTATTTTGACTAACTGCGACCATTATTTTTTCTGTTTTGAGCTCGTCCGCTTTTATCATCCAGTTGTGAGCTGTGGCGTGCCAATCGACAATTTTTGTTTTACCACCTACTTTCCAGCCGATACCTTGGTAGTGGTTGTAAAATTTTTTAGCCTCCAGTTCTGGCCAATTTTCTTTTTGAAAAAAATCAATGACTTCATTCTCATTTTTTGGCTGGTCAAGTTTATTCCCGTTTGTATTGTTTTTTATAGTTTGAATAGGTTTGTTTATAGATACCACCGCTTGTCCATTACTTGTCCCGATATTGGTACTGCTTGGGTACAGAGCTTGTCCAGCACTTGTCCCAAAATTGAACATCTTGATACGGCTACCTTTAAACGGATTGTGAGAGGGTTCATACAAGAGGTATTTCCAATGGTGCAGTTCTTTGATACAACGGTGGTAAGTGGTTTTTGAACCGATTTTGGAAAGTTTCATCGCTTCTTCTCGATTGATATAGAATTCTACAGGAAAGTGATAGTTGTTCCATAACTGGAACAATGCCACGTACAAACTGATGTGCGTAGGATTTAAACGACTGTCTTTTGAAAATTGCAAGAATACGGCATTTAGGTGCTTTATGTAGTTGACCTGTTCCAAAACAATTTTAAAATTTGTTATGGATTTTGTTATTTTCCATCACGTTCATTATTTCTTCATAATCGTAATAGAGTACACCGCCTACTTTGGTATAGGGTAATGTTCCATTGATTCTTAAATTTTGTAAAGTACCGGAAGAGATTCCCAAAAGTTCTTTTACGTCAGGGGATTTTAGCCACCTTTTGGTAATATGACCTGATTGTTCGTTGAGAATTTGCTTAATATCATCGAGCAGTTCCATCTTGAACTCCCGAAGGTCGTCTGTGGTAATAATACTTGTAGGCATATAGAACGGATTAAAAGAAAGGGACTACCGTTCTGCTTTCATCTAAAATGATAGCCCCTGACCTGATTTGACTTTCGTTCTACAAAATTGAGGTGGTTTAATGGATTTTATTCACAAGGTGGGGCTTCTTGGGTGTTTTTTTTCTCTCATTTTCAATGATATACAATAGGGCGTTTTAGTACTTTCCTACAAAAATAAGGTATCTAAAAACCACCAAATAAAATGAGATTTTCCCCAAAAAGAGAAACACCCAAGTTAGAGCATCTTGGGTGTTTTTTATTTTATGTTATCAGTATCATCCATTCTTTTGGTTAACTGCTCTTTCAGAATATCCAAAAATTTGGTTCTACCGTTTTTACGCATTCGTATTTCCAGAAAAGCTCTATAATAATCGCCCAAATCAATTTTAAATGTTTTTTCAACGAAATAGGCAATATCCTTAATGTCAACAGTACCGTTGTTGATGACATCTGTGCTATGCAAAGCGTAAATCAGTTCAATTAAATATATTTTGTGGGCTGTCCACGTAATTTTCGTTTTCCTTTGTAACATCTTTAAATTTGCATAATTGTTATTATTTTCTAATTTATCAATCTCTCGTTTTAGGTGTACAATCAAAAGGTCATAAGCTAAAATTGTGGCTACGGTACTATCGTGGCTTGTTGCAAATTCTTCATCAACAAAAAAGTGAAGTGAGTCTGGGAATAGCCTAATATCCGCTTTACCTCTTAAAAAATATTGTTCATCAAACACGGTTGCTTCTCTGCGATAATAATGGTAAAAGTCAAGATTGTCGTTAAAGTAAGTTTGTAGTTTTTCAATATAATTGTTCAAATATTTTACTTGAGATTTATTGCTTCCCCTTGGTCTTTTACCTTCAATGTTAAATAATTTCACATAATAAATGAGCTTACTGTAAATTTTTGGTTTAGTGCATTTGAAAAAAGTAATTTCCTCCAACTTTGTTTCAAACTCATAGTCAACAACAATACTTCTAACTGTTTTAAGGGTTTGTTTTGCAAGTTTTATCCCTTTTTCAGCTTTGAGCAAAATATCTTGTTCCTCTATTTCAAGAATATCTAATTCATTGTCTAGTTCTTTTAATATATCCTTGAAATTTTTACCCATTCCGTACTGCGATTATGAGGTCTTTAGTCAATAGTGTTCGTTACATTGCCACAATTATGCATCGCCTTACCGAAGTAGGGATTCAATATTTTTTCTTCTTTGCTTAACCAATAAGCACCTTTATCATTATCTGCCATAGGACAGAATTGGCTATACACTTTTTGGTTTATACCAAATATTTCAACAGCACTTATTAAGTGTGATGACAAATGCTTAAAATGATTTCTTTGCTCTTTTATTTGTGTTTCAGAAGCAATTGAATTTGCTGAAGCTTTGATTTCGTTTTCTAACTTCATCCAATGGTTATGAGCATTTTTATCTGATAACAATTTCATATCGATTTTGCCTAAACTACTAACAACAGTAGTAGCTGTTTCTTTTGCCTTTTTAGGGTCATCATTTACCAACGCATCTTTTAGATTTGTATAATTTTCAAAAACATCTTTTAGTTGTTCTTGGAATTTTGTGGACACTTTAATGCGTTCATTCATTTCAGAATGGTCTGTTTTTTCGTTGGTATTTGTTGTTTCCATTCCAAGATGTCCTTCGTGTCCTGTCATTGTTTTTCCGCCTTCCTTGTTCATCATTGATTTTTTACCCTGCAATTGTGCTGCTGCATCAATTGTAAAAGTTCCATTTGTAACTATTTCATCGCCAC
This sequence comes from Aureibaculum koreense, assembly GCF_034296135.1. Lineage (NCBI taxonomy): Bacteria > Pseudomonadati > Bacteroidota > Flavobacteriia > Flavobacteriales > Flavobacteriaceae > Aureibaculum > Aureibaculum koreense. The sequence goes on along the minus strand of NZ_JAXKVV010000028.1, from coordinate 40,874 downwards.
TTTCTAAACCGTCTAGCACTTCGTAATTTTCTCCTATGGTATTGCCCAATTTTACTTCTCGCATTTCAAAAACTGGTTCGTCTGGATTTGTTTTTACATATACTACGGAACGTTCTCCTGTCCATAAAATCGCTGTGGATGGGATATTTAATGCTTGTTTTTGAGTTGAAGAAACACCCTTAATTTTGCCTTCAACAAACATTCCTGGCTTAAAGGCATCATCAGTATTATTTAATACAACCCTTAATTTTACCGTTCTGGTTCGTGTATCTAACACAGGGTCGATAAACGAAACTTTACCTTTGAATTCCTTATTTGGATATGCATTGGTAGTGATTGCCACTTCTTGCCCTTTTTTGAATAAATCAATCTGGTTTTCATAGACATCGAAATTTGCCCAAACCGTGTTTAGTTTTGCGATTTTCAATAGCGGCTGTCCTTGTTTTATATAGTCGCCTTGCTCTACTAATTTTTCTGAAACCGTACCCGAAACTGTGGCATAAACAGGAAAGTTTTCTAAAACTTTTCCTGATGTTTCTATTTTATTTATTTGGCTCTCTGATAATTTCCAGAGTTTTAATTTGTTTCTTACAGCGTTGTACAATTCAGGTTGCGATTCTTTTAAAGAAGCTGCCGTAATCAACTCTTGTTGAGCCGCATATAATTCAGGGGAATAAATAGTGGCCAATAATTGCCCTTTGCGGATTTCTTCTCCGGTAAAACTCACATTCAAACGCTCAATCCTTCCAGAAAAATAACTGACTTGAACTGCATTCGATTCTTCATTTTCCACAATCTTTCCTGATAGCTTTATAGTATTTTCATTTGTTTTTCCATTGCCAACTATGGATGTTTGTACATTGGCCAACGCCATTGCGTTTTCAGACAGCTTGAATTGGTCTGCCAACAAACCATCTGCACCACTTTCCGCAGGGATTAAATCCATACCACAAATAGGACAATCGCCTGGTTCTGGTTGCATAATTTGTGGATGCATTGAACACGTCCACATTTGATTGGTTTCAGCTACTTCATTATGGTTATGCTCTGTTTTTTTATCGGGTGAACCACCAAAAATTACCCATCCCAATAGTAGCCCTATAGCTAATATCCCAATATAAACTATGTATTTTTTCATTTTATTATATTTTAATATTTCTTAATCTTAATGCGTTTACAATTACTGAAACAGAACTAAAACTCATTGCTAAAGCGGCAATCATTGGCGATAGTAGAATTCCAAAAAATGGAAATAGAACACCTGCTGCAATAGGTACCCCCAATGTATTATAGACGAGTGCAAAAAATAGGTTTTGCTTTATGTTTCTCATTACGGAATGGCTTAAATTTTTCGCCTTAACTATACTGTGTAAATTACCTTTGACCAAGGTTATCATTGCACTTTCTATGGCAACGTCAGTACCTGTTCCCATCGCTACTCCTACATCACTTTTTGCCAATGCTGGGGCATCGTTGATACCATCGCCCGCCATAGCAACTATTTTGCCTTTTGCCTGTAATTTTTCTACTTCTTTGAGTTTATCTTCGGGCAACATACTTGCCTTAAAATCTGCCAAGTTAAGTTCGTAAGCAACCGCTTGTGCTGTATTATGGTTATCTCCCGTAAGCATTACAACATCTATACCTTTGTCTTGAAGTTCTTTTATAGCTTTAGCACTTGTTTTCTTTATTTTATCGCCTATTACTACGTAACCAACAATCTCATTATCAATCGACAAATAAGAAACTGTTTTACCCTGTTTTTGAAAAGATTCTGCTTTTTGCTTCATTTCTTTAGAAATTTCCGCATTCGTATATTCCATCATTTTCGGATTTCCTAATGCTACTTTTTTATTATTTATTACAGCCTCAACACCTTTTCCTGTAACAGCGTTAAACCCGTCAGATTTTAAAGTTTTAGTATTTTGCTCACTACCATATTTCACGGTCGCTTCGGCAAGTGGATGTTCACTATTAGTATTCAATGAAACAATGTATTGAAGAATCTCGCTTTCGCTAATATTTTTACTAAAAGTACCTACCGTATCTACTGTTGGTTTTCCTTCCGTTATAGTTCCTGTTTTATCAACGATTAGCGTATCAACCTTATCCATTTTTTCGAGAGCTTCGGCGTTTTTAATCAACACACCATTTTGAGCACCTTTGCCAACCCCCACCATAACGGACATAGGTGTTGCCAAACCTAATGCACAAGGGCAAGCAATAATTAATACGGCAATTGCATTTACCAAGGCATAAACGTAAGCCGGTTCTGGGCCCCAAATAGCCCAAACTGCAAACGTGATGAATGAAATAATAACGACTACTGGCACAAAATAACCTGAAACTTTATCTGCCAAGTTTTGAATGGGTGCTCTGCTACGACTGGCATCGTTGACCATATGTATAATTTGGGAAAGTAATGTATCACTACCTACTTTTTCAGCTTTCATTAAAAAGGATTGATTGCCATTAATAGTACCACTACTCACTTTATCATCCACGGTTTTATTTACGGGAATAGGCTCTCCGGTAATCATAGATTCATCTATGCTTGTTTCTCCTTCGTTAACAATACCGTCCACGGGAATTTTATCGCCAGGCTTTACTTTTAGAATATCTTTAAGTTTAATTTCGTCTATACTTACCTCAATATCCTCTCCATCTACAACTTTTGTTGCCTTGTTGGGTGCTAACTTTAATAGTTCTTTTACTGCGGAATTGGTTTTGCTATGTGCACGAGCTTCTAACAACTGACCTAAAAGCACTAACGTTAGAATAACCGTTGCAGCTTCAAAATAGACGTGTACTGCACCAGATTCGGTTTTAAACTGTGCCGGAAATATATCTGGAAATATCATTCCAAAAACGCTAAATAACCAAGCTACTCCTGCACCAATCCCAATAAGTGTGAACATATTAAGATTCCACGTTTTTATACTTTTGTAGGCACGCTCAAAAAACATCCGCGTAGCGTAAAATACGACTGGGATTGAAAGTGCAAACTGAATCCAATTCCAATATTTCTGTTCCATTATATCGTACAATGGATTGTTGTTGAGCATTTCGCTCATAGCCATTAAGAATATTGGCAATGTGAATGCAGTTGCTATCCAAAACTTTTTCAACAGTTTTTTATAGGTTTTTTCTTCAGCAGAAAGGTCTGGTTGCATTAATATTAAATCCATTCCGCAAATGGAACACGAACCAGCTTCATCTTTTACTATTTCTGGATGCATAGGACACGTCCATTGTTCTTTTTGGGAAGTAGAAACATTTTGTTCTTCCACTAAATCCATACCGCAAACAGGACAATCGCCTGGTTTGTTATAGGTTTTATCTCCTTCGCAATGCATTGGGCAATAGAACGTACCTGTGCCTTTCCCTTTAGGGTGCTGTTTCTTTTTATTTTCGGAATGTTGATGATGTTCTCCTGATTTATGAATGCTGTATTTTCCACCATCGTTTTTTAATGCTTCTTGAAATGTTTCAATAGCTATATGTTGCTTCATTTCGATAGTGGCTTCTGATTTTTCTAAATTAACTTTAGCATTTGAAACACCATCTACCTTTGAAAGTGTTTCCTCTACGTGACTGCGACATCCGTTGCAAGTCATTCCGTGAATGTGATATGTGTGTTTCATTATTTTCTTTTTGTGCCTGACACGGGAAGGGCTATTAACCAATTAATCAGTATTTCCTTCCCATATCAGGGCTTTATTCTAAATTGTCTTTTAGTTTCTTTATATAATCAATAACCAAGGTCTTTTCAGATTTTGATAGTTTCGCATCCCTATGAATTAAGGTGTAAGATGAAAGTGGCATTTCATCATCTTTTAACTGGCTCATAATTGACTTTAATTTGCTATTCTTCCTTCGGTTGGAATACGCATCCCATTCATTGAAATTCAATTCTTCCTTTCCATCGGCTATATGATTTTCGAGGAACCAAGCGATGGGTTGGATTTTATTGTACCAAGGATAGTTTGTATTATTACTGTGACAATCATAGCAGGATCCTTCCAATAATGTACTGATGTCTTTTGGTGGATTGTTTACCAATAAAAAATCAGTTTTTGGCACAACAGTAGTTTGGTTTAGTTCCGTGGACATAAACTGTATGCCTACAAAACACAACAATATGACCAATGCTATGATTTTCACAATTCTCATTTAGTTTATCTCTTTTTGCACTTTTCCGCATTTCAGCATTTTACTGCCGTAATAAGGGTTTCTAATTTCCTCGTTCATACTTAACCAAGCACTACCACCATCATACATCGGGCAAAATTGTTGGTACAAAGTGTTTACCGTTCCGGTAATTGACACCATATCCATAATATCCTTGCTCAATGTTTTAAAATGTTCACGTTGGTGGTCCATTTCACTCTTGCCAATATGCTCTGCGTGTTCTTTGGCATCTGCGATAATATCTTTAAGCTCTTTTTGCTGTTCAGCAGTAAAGCCGCTTATATCAAATTCACTCAAAGTGTTGTTCAATTTGTTTCCAGCTTTAGCAGCTTTGTCTTTATCGGTTTCTACTAAAGCATCTTTAAGTGCCATATAATCTGCCAATACTTTCTGTACACCCGAATTCTGCGAATTAACATCCATCATATCATTGGATGTATTCATTTTCTCGTGGTTCATTTCAGAATGCATCGCATCTTGGGAATCTTGCTTTTTATTGTCTTTACAAGACATTGCTGTTAGGCTTACAAAAGCCATTACCATAATTGTTGTTGTTAATCTTACTTTTTTCATTGTTATTGATTTTAAATTATACTAGTTTTTAGTTACTTAAATAATTGATGATTGTGGTTTGTACATAGTAGGTTTTAATGGATTCTATTTGGTTCATTTGAAACTTCAACTGCAATTCCTGAATATCCAGAACATCATTAAAATCAATAGTTCCAGTTTCATAGCTCTTGATTAAAATTTCTTCGGCATCATTAGCCTGTTTTAAATTTTTGGTTTGCGTTTTATAACTGATTCTTGCAGAAATCCTATCGTTTACGGCTTTGTCTAAAACGGTTTCCAACTTGTTCAATCGCTCCTGTTTCTGTGCCGTTATTTCCTGCTGTTGTAACTCATTTTGTTTGGTCTGCGATTTATATTTTTTGTTGAAAATCGGAATTGATACCGATACCATTGGCATTACAATGTCTTTTCCGTTGTCGCTAAAATCCATATTAGGTCGCTTGTCAACATTGACATAATCCAGCCCAAAACCAATCATAGGAAGGCTTTCCTTTTGATTCAATAGTTCTGACTGCTCAACAGATTGGTACAGCTTGTCATATTTTATCAATTCCGGATGTAGGGATAAGTTTTCTGTATTAACCAAAGTGCTTTCAGAAGGAATGGTCAATTCATCAACTACATTCACAACAATATCCTTATCACGGTTCAACAATTTATTGAGGGCGGTTTGTTCCGCTAAATATTGTTGAGCCAATACCTCTTTTAATTGTTCCAACTCATTTTGACGCATTTGCAACCGCAATACATCTACTGCTGAAGCTTTTCCAACTTCAACAGAAGTCAATGCCAAAGTCTCATAGGTTTCGAGCAATTCAATATTTTGCACTAACACCTTTTGCTTTGCTTTGTTAGCATACAAATTGTAATAGGATTGCGAAACGGAAGCCACTAACTTTCTTTTTGCAATAACTATATCCTCGTATTTGGCATCGGCTAGGGAACTCACATAATTCTCTCTTGCCGTAATAGAGCCAAACCAGGGTATCATTTGTTTAGCGGACACTTTAAAGCGTTGAGCTCCTGTTCTTGTCTCTGGTTCGCTAACAAAGTACCCAACTCCCAATTCAGTATTGGGTATGGTATTTACCTCGTTTATCTTTTCAGAAACAATACTGTATTGCAATTCAAATTTTTGGATTTCAGGACTGTTTTTCAATCCTTCATCAATAAGTGTTTCCAATTGCTGTGCATTTGAAAATCCAAAGGTTAAAAGTCCAATCGCTATTAAAATTATTTTCTTCATTTCGCTATTCTTTTAAGTTGAGCCTCGTGTTTCCAACTGTATAAAACAGGAACAACAAATAATGTAATTAAGGCGATGACCATACCTCCAAAACTTGGTATTGCCATAGGAATCATTATATCGCTTCCTCGACCTGTTGACGTTAAGACTGGCAACAATGCCAATATGGTGGTGGCCGTTGTCATCAGACAAGGACGAATACGCTTTTCTCCAGCTTCAACCACCGAGGCTCTTATTTGCTGTTTTGTTTCGGGTGTGTTTCTATCAAAAGTTTGGGTCAGATAAGTTGCCATTACTACACCGTCATCTGTGGCTATACCAAATAAGGCAATGAAACCAACCCAGACGGCAACACTTAAATTGATTGTGTGCATTTGGAACAAGTCCCGTAAATTTTCCCCGAAAAAATTGAAGTTTAAAAACCAGTCTTGTCCGTACAGCCAAATCATTACAAAACCACCAGCGAATGCAACGGCAATTCCTGTAAAGACCATTAATGACGTGGCTACCGAACGAAACTGGAAATACAAAATCAAAAAGATAATGAGTAATGCTAATGGCACTACAACCGATAAGGTTGCCTCTGCTCTTAATTGATTTTCATATGTTCCCGTGAATTGATAGTTGATGCCTTTTGGTACTACCAATTCTCCCGAATCTATCTTTTGCTGAATAAGCCCTTGGGCATTTTCAACTACGTTTACTTCGGCAAATCCATCCAGTTTATCAAACAGCACATAACCCACTAAAAAAGTATCTTCACTTTTTATGACTTGTGGACCTTGTTCATATCGAATGGTTGCCAACTCGCTCAATGGTACAGGACTACCTTTCTCAACAGGTACATAAATTTGTTTCAAATCGTTTGGGTTTTCCCGTAATTCTCTTGGATAACGAACACGAACGCCGTAACGTTCACGACCTTCAACGGTTTGGGTCAATACCATTCCGCCTACAGCTACTTTTAACACATTTTGAACATCATCTATGGATATACCATAACGTGCTAGTTTTTCTCTGTCTATATCAATTAATAGATAGGGTTTTCCAACTATTCTATCTGCAAAAACAGCTTCGGTCTTAACGCCTTCCGCTTGTCTCAAAATATCTTCCAATTGAATGCCAAAAGCCTCAATTTGTTTTAAATTCTGGCCTTTTACCTTGATTCCCATTGGTGCTCGCATTCCTGTTTGCAGCATTACCAATCGGGTTTCAATGGGTTGTAATTTAGGTGCTGAAGTAACACCAGGCAGCTTGGTTACTTTTACTATCTCTTTCCATATATCATCAGGGTTTTTTAGTTCTGGTCGCCAGTTTCTAAAAAACTCGCCATCTTCATCAGGAATGAGGTTATCGGATGATTCGCTAACTGTTATCAAAACTTTTTTGCCAACTTTTCGAGCGTTTTCAACTTCTTTAGAACCTACTGCCTTATTTGGATTTTCAACCAAAGTGCCATCTGTCCGAATAAAGAAGCCTTCATCATTTACTTTGTAGCGTTGGCGTTCTCCTGTTTCATTCAACATATATTCAGGTTTATACTGAATAACATTTTCGTACATTGATAAAGGTGCGGGGTCTAAAGCTGATTCTGTTCTACCTGACTTACCAACAACGGTTTTGATTTCTGGAATACTGGCTACCGCCATATCCAACTGTTGCAAAATCCGCTTGTTTTCTTCTATTCCTGCGTGTGGCATTGAAGTTGGCATAAGTAGAAACGAACCCTCATTTAATGATGGCATAAATTCCTTTCCGGTATTCTTCATAATGAAAAAACCAGCAATAACAATAAGGGTTGGAATGGATAGGAAAAGTATCTTGTTGGCTAAAGCCCATCTTAAAATTCGTGTATAATATCTTCGGAATACCGTAAATGCTCCCAATAATCCAAAACAGATAAGCCCAACAAAAATGAGATTCCAAAAGATGCTTTTATCTACACCTAGTGGTCGCCAATATTCAGCCAAAAGAAAAACTATCGCAAAAGCTGAAATACCTATATTTAAAATGTTGGCTCGTTTTTCCGTTATTCTATCTTGTAATTTTATAAGGGAAGTAGCTCCAAACGCAATTAGGATTAATCCTAGCCAGTGCCCAAATAGTAATGCTACGATACCAAGTGCTATTAGAACACCATTGATGATATAACCAGACATCTTTTTTATGGTTTTCTTTCTGAATAAGAATGCTGCAAATGGTGGGATTAAGAATAAGGCAACAATTATGGAAGCCGTTAATGCAAATGTTTTTGTAAATGCTAATGGTCTGAACAATTTACCTTCTGCACCAATCATTGTAAATACAGGAATGAAACTGATTATAGTGGTCATTACAGCCGTTACAATTGCTCCAGATACTTCGGCAGTAGCATTGTAAACAACGGTGTTTATGGGTGATTTGCTATCATTTTCATCAAGATGCCTGATAATGTTTTCCGAGAGTATGACACCTACATCTACCATTGTACCAATGGCAATAGCGATACCTGATAATGCAACTATGTTGGCATCAACGCCAAAAAGTTTCATTGCTATAAAAACCATTAAAACCGCAACTGGCAATAGTCCGGATATGAGTACCGAAGCACGAAGATTAAATACCATAATGATGATGACCAAAATGGTAATCAGAATTTCTAAAGTCAATGCTTCGTTGAGCGTTCCTAATGTTTCTTGTATCAGTTCCGTTCTATCGTAAAAAGGCACTATGGTTACTTGTGAAGTCCTTCCGTCTGCCAATATTTTTGAAGGCAACCCTGCACTTAATTCGTTTATTTTCTCTTTGACATTGTTGATGACTTCCATAGGGTTTGCACTATATCGAGCTACAACAACCGCTCCCACGACTTCCGCACCTTCTTTGTCCAGTATTCCTCTACGAGTTGCTGGACCTAAAGACACTTTACCAATGTCTTTGATTTTGATAGCTGTATAATCTTCAGATGTTACTACGGCATTTTCAATGTCTGCAATAGACTTAACATAACCCAAGCCACGTACCAAGTATTCGGCTTTGTTTATTTCCAATGTCTGTGCACCAATATCTTTATTGCTTTCCTTTACGGCTTTTACAACGTGATGCAAGCCAATATTATACTGACGCATCAATTCTGGATTCACATCTACTTGATATTCCTGAACATAGCCACCAATAGAGGCTACTTCTGAAACACCACTTGCAGATGACAAGGCATATTTTACATAGTAATCTTGGATGCTTCGCAACTCGTGTAAATCCCATCCACCAGTAACGTTACCTTTTTCATCACGACCTTCTAGCGTGTACCAAAATATTTGACCTAATCCCGTTGCATCTGGCCCTAAAGCGGGATTTACTCCTTCGGGAAGTAATCCACTTGGCAATGAATTTAATTTTTCGAGAATACGACTGCGACTCCAATAAAACTCTATATCTTCTTCAAAAATGATATAGATACTCGAAAATCCAAACATAGACGAACTACGAATGGTTTTAACGCCTGGAATTCCAAGAAGTGATGTTGTTAATGGATAAGTGATTTGGTCTTCAATATCCTGCGGAGAACGACCATCCCATTTGGTAAAAACTATTTGTTGGTTTTCTCCAATATCTGGTATGGCATCTACGGCTACGGGATTACTTGGTAAAAAACCAGTATCCCAATTGAAAGGTGCATTTACTATTCCCCATCCTATAAATAGCACGAGTAGTAATACTGCAACAAGTTTATTTTCTATTAGAAATTTTATGCTTTTATTTAGCATTATATTGATAATTAAACAATTAGACATTGGTGTTGCGAAAACACCGAATACAAAGAATTATCCTAATGGAATGCATCCACCGGATAAAAGAAATCTATTGTTTAAAAATCAAATTAAATAAGTCTCGTCGAGCTTGTAGATTTGCTTTATGACGAGGGGTGGTTTATAATCTTGGTAAGTAGCTGCATTTTCTTCTAAACCTTCAAAAAGGTTGATGTAAGTGTATATAAATGAAGCAACAAATAATTGTTGGTCAAATGTTAGTGTGTCAAAAGATATTTTTAATTCGTCTTGACCGTCTATGATTAATTGTTCATCAGAACAACAATCTTTTACCTTAATGGAGCAACCTTCAGTTGAAGGGTTTTCCATTTCCATTCCACAACCCTCGGCTTTATGAAATACTGACGTTTCTACTAAAGTATCTCCACAATAATGCATATCAATAGTGAATGACATTGTAGAAAAAAGCACTACAATTGCCATTAAAAAGGATGATATTTTATGAAAAATTTGCTTCATCGGTGATGCAAAGTTATAAAAAATCAAATAAATTATGTTAAAATTTTTGCTAAAAATAATTTCAGTTCAGTTTAAAAGTGGATTTTATATCTCTATAAATCCGCTCAAAATTTAGACGCAATTCATCTTCTGTGTAGTGTTTATATGGCTTGGGAATTTCTTTTTGAATAGCTTGTAGTTTAAATTGAACTCTTTTGTCTTTTCCATCCGCAAAAGTGATAAATTCCCCTTGTTTTAGACGGAAAAAAACATCTGCTCTACGTTTGGACACTTCCTTTTCGCCTTTGGTAATTCGGGTATCGAAATTGAGATTGAATCCTTTATTGATGCTTGTGGTTTCCATCTTGACCAATTCAAAAAACCGTTCATAATATTTGGCAGTATCTGGGTCATTAACTTTGCCAAAAAACTGATAGGAAAGTTTGCTTAAAATAGCCTTACTCGCTTTATCTCCATATAGCATATCATTCTGTATTTTGTCTTGCATCACGTAAATTGTGGCAATATCATAGCTTCGTAAAGTTGCGGGAATACGGTGCATATTAAGCAGTTTTATAGTTGGAGCTTCTTCCATCATTAAAAAGGAAGGCAGTTGTCCTCTTATGCTCATTTGCTTAATGACTGTATGCATTATAGCTGCAATGATTGGGGAATATGCCGATTCATATTTGGGGTGGTTTACTATTGAAATAATTGCTGGGTTTTCACTACTATTTATATTTAGTGGAACTTCATCTTTTGATAGTGCCATAAATAGTTTTTGAGAACCTATCTTTTTAAATGCGTTGGCCAACGTGCTTTTTACACCTGCCGTTTGCTTATCGGAATCCATTCCGTTGATAAAAGCACTTGCCATACTCTTGGACGTAATATTGGAACTTAAAAATGAGATTAATTGCTTGGTGTTCATTAATTGAAAAATTGCAATTAAATGGGGCAAGGTGCAATACTGCGGATAGGATATTTTTAGTTTCCATATCAATCCACCCATTAAGCCTTCTACGGCATCACTAAAAAATTTTGTAGTACTGTTGGTACTGGATTCATCAAACTCTAAAAGATTTTCAATGAGCACTTTTGATAATTCATTAACGCTTTCTTCATTGGGCAAATATCTTGGTGCAATGGGGTTTACACGAAAATGGATTTGGTCAAAGGCAATAGTATAAAAATTAGTGTCCTTTTCCTTAAATAAGGGGTAGGCGATTTCAGTAAGTTCAAAATCCTTATAATCGTGAATGATACCACAAAATTGATTTTTACTGAAATGTTGAAGAAAATTATAGATAACACTTTCGGTTTTTCCACTTCCCGCAGAACCAATAACTGATGCACCTCTTTTTATATTTTCTATTTGAAATTTTCCACGACGGAGCTTAAAGCGTACCAGATATTTCTTATTTCCGTTGCCTGACTGTTCCTCATGAAGAAACACATATAAGACCGTACCTATAAACAATAACGGCACAACAATGTAAAGAATGATTTGTGGCATTAACATATTCATATCCCAATAGAACCCGACTGTACGGCTCGGTCAATTCCTTTTTTAAACTTTTTGATTACCTTAATTGCCAATTGCACTTTGTTTGTTGGGATGTTCAATATTGGAACTCCAGATTTTGCAAGTAATTTATAGGCAGTCGCTTTTTCATTGGTTGGCAATCCCGAAAGGATAGAAAAATACAGTTTCGGATTTTGTAGAAATGTTTTACGAGCCTTATAGGTTTCAACATAATTTCTTTTGTACTGAAATAAGGTGTCAAAGGCCTTTTCAGATGCCTTAAAGAATTTATCCCTATCAAATCCACGCTTTACAGGTTTTCCATTAAACACAGTCTCTGAAGCCTTGTATTTACTTCCAGGGGACAAACTGTATTTGTTGGACATATCCTTTCTACTCACAATAATATGAATGTGGCTTTGAGAGCCTTCTTTTGGCATCCCTCTAACAATGCGTTTGCCATCTAGTTGATGTGGAGCTTCTTTTTCCAACCGGAACATCTTTTGCTGTAACTTTTTGATGTTCCCATTTAATTCGCCGCTTTCAATTTTCCGGATATCGTTCTTAATTTGAAGTATCTTGGTGGCATAAGGTTGGTTCTCTTGAATTTGTTTGTCCGTTCCTTTATACGTCCGCTGATGTTCAATTTTAGCATAGTATTTTATGTCATCTACGGTAACAGCTCGCCCATTAATTTCACGGTTGAATGATTTCGCGTATTCCTTCATCAGTTCTCGGGTGTACTGTTTTAGTTCTTCGGAATGATTTTGTAATTTCTTCAATTCATAGGCACTCGGATTGACCGTGATGGAATAAAACTTGGGTTCTGTCTTTTTAAGTTTAGCGTTATTACCATCTATTTCTTGTATGACTTCGGCACTTGATATTTCCTCGTCATATTGGTTAAAAAAATGTTCCATTTCATCAATGGATTTTCCCTCATTCTCTTTTTCAAGATATGCGACAAAATCTGCTGAACTCTGTGCATAATTACCGTCTAAAATTTGTTTGGTTACTGTGATATACATTTTATAATTTTTGTTTTATGTTCTCAAATTCTTCTTTGGTCAAATCCAGTTTTAAATAGCCACCTCCAAAACTGCCTTTTACATAAGTGGTCTTATCGACTATTTTATTCAAATCATATTTTACGGAATGTAATTGTTGCTGAATTTCTTCGTAACGATTTCGGTAATGGTTCAGTTCCTCATTTTCGGTAATCAATTCTTGTTGTTCAAATTCAAAGAGTTCTTCTTGTGGAGATGCCTCTTCTGGGTTTTCCTGAAAGAGCAGTTCCAACATCGCATTGGTAGGTTTGGTCTGGTTCTTTTCAATATCCTTAATAATGGCTACAAGGGCATTGATTCGTTTTTTTAAGCTATTTTCCAAAGTTCTCATATTTGCACCCAAAGATTCGTTTGGGGATAGCTCGTTCAAATCAAAAAAGTTCATCATTGCTTCTAGCGTATTAGTATGTGAACGGGTAATTCTTTTGGAAAATTTCCGAAAACGAGTTGCCACTTTTGGTTTGATACTGATGGCAGAAAAATTGTATTTTTTTTGATGATTTGAGTTCATTTACTGTAAAAAATTGCCATTTTAAAGGGGCTTCAACAGGATTTACTGTAAAACTTTATTATTCACTAAAATTCAACTAATATTAACTATTTGAAAATCAAATAATTACAACTAAAAACCAATCGTTAACACCGCCTCGGCGTGTTACCCTCTTGCTTCTCGTCCCGTAGGGACAAAATTTTTCAAACAACCTGACTAAAAAGTCAGTTGCTTTTTCGGAATTAAAAATTCCAATATGTCTAATTTTTGGTGGGTATCGTTATCGGCGAAAGTCAAATCAATCCCGAATTACTGGGAGGGATAACGATACTTAAAATTGGTACTGCTTAATAGTCTTTCAAAGATATTCTATTTAGGTATAAGATTGAAATACGAATTGTTCTCAAATAGTTGGTTTTGATACCAAAAAATAGGATTTCTATGAAAACCCAAATCTAAGACGTCGAGTTTCAAAATATTTGCCCTAACTATTTTACGAATAGAGGCACAAAAAAAGACCTCTGAAAACTCAAAGGTCTAATCCTTATATTTTAGTTTAGATATTGAAAATATACTTATAATTGTATAGATTTCGTATCGCTTCTTCTTCCAACAGGGTCTGGTAATTTACATAGTGTTCCCTGGCATAGTTCCTCAATTGCTCCCCAAACCTTTTTTCAACTTCCTTTTTTGACATCGAAAGCAACCGTTCTTGGGTCTCGCCATCTAGGTTGTTATAATTTAAGTGTACCATAGCTTTACGATTTAATATTCGCTCGGTAACATCAATGTATTGTCGACAAAATATAACCTCAATTCGTCCAGTGGAAAATCGGTAAAATGGTATCGATGTGTTACCAATATATTACCGTTTCCATCGCTGTAAATTATCTCGGCTTCATAGCCTGAATAATCTTGTTTCTTCTCGGACAGTCTTTTGAAGTCTATTGTGATAAAATGGCTTCGATTCAAGAGACTTTTGGCAATTACCGAGACATCTGTTATCAGCCAAAAGCATTCCGCTACGTTGGCTAAATATTTAAGTCCGTCCGTAAATCGTGTTTTCAATAGCGGGATTTGATAGAACATTTCTGTTCCACTAAAATATTGCAACCGCTCTTTTATTTCGTTAACTTGTGCTTTCATTGTTCATTTTTTAAAGTGAATAACTAAAAGAGGGCACGAACTAATTGAAAACTGGTACTAGTGCCCTCTTTGTTTTTTACTTACTACCCATCAACAGGATTTCATCTGCTACCACCTCGGTAACATAGCGTTGATTACCGTCCTTTGTAGTGTAGGTGCGTGTCTTTAGTTTTCCGACCACACCGATTTCTTTGCCTTTATCGGCATACTTTTCGATGATTTCGGCAGTCTTGCCCCAAGCGACAACGGTATGCCAATTGGTGTCCGTTTGCTTTTCGCCTTTACTGTCTTTGTAGTTTTCATTGGTAGCTAATGACAATCGGGCTACTTTCTTACCACTTTCAAGGTTCGTAATGGTTGGCTCTTGTCCAACATTTCCAATTAACTGTACGTGATTTTTAATAGTACTCATAATACAAGATTTAAAAGATTAATAATTTCCCTTTTTGGTTTAAACTGAATTAAATTTTATGGGGTGTTTGTTTGATTTCTTTCGTTCTCCGCACAATGGATTAAGTGGGTTTTGTCAAGACTTTTAGGGAATAAATCAGGTGTGTTTGCGACGTAGTAAAATCCTTGGATTTTCAAGGAAGTAGAAACCTTATTTTTCACTAAAACTCGTATAGTCTTGACAAGTTCCATAAGGGCATTAGCAATTCTTTTAAATCTGGTCGTGATTTGAGCGTACCGACAGTTAAGCGAAATGAGCGGCTGGGTTTAATCTAGAATTGGTTATGCACTGCCTGTTTTTCGCTGTCCCGAAAAACAATAAAAGCTTCATCCGTTATAAACCCCTTAAAATGTGTAAGGCAAAGGTTCGGTTTTTAAGAATTATCGAGCAAAGACTCAAGAAGGGTTTGCCGTTAATTCTGTTAAGAAAATCGAGGCTTTGACTTTCCGATGAGAAGCGGACTTGATTCACGGTTTTGGCTTGGGAATGAAGCGTTCCTTCCCAGCAAAGCGGGAAGGGGTAGCGAAGTGGAAAGCCAAAAACGGGAATCGGGTCCAAGACCAGCTGCAGAGAAGCTCTTTGCCCGAAGCGTAGTGGTTTCCTGCTTTTTCTTGCAGGAAGTCGTGGAATGAAGGGGAATGAGCTGAGTGGAATGTTAACCAAAATCGCCGTTTTTTATAAGAGATATAACCACAGATGTATTTATTTCCCACTTCTTCTTATCGAAAGAAAAATAAAATTATACTTAAAACTATAGATATGTACTGAACTCATTTAAAGTTTTTGAAAATACAAAAGGGTTGTAGAAATTTGTGCTGCTAAACATAAAAACACAACCCTATGTACCATAGTACTGAGCAAAGATATGATAGAATTGGAAATAATCCCATATTTACCACAAGGAAAAAGAGGTCCAAAACCAAAAGTTTCCTTGGCGGAGCTTGTAAATTACATACTTTACAAGCTGAAAAACGGCATCCAATGGGAGTTTTTGCCGGTAGGTGCCCTGTTCGAGGGCACTTCCATAAGTTATCAATCGGTATTCCACAATTATAGAAAGTGGTGCAAATCGGGTTCGTGGAAAGCGTGCTGAACCCACTTGTTGTCGAACCACAGATCAAAGCTTGCTCTGTCCAGCGGTGATTTGGACGGTAGCCATACCACGGCTTTGAAAGGTAGCGAACAGGTTGGGTACCAAGGCAGGAAAAAAAGTAAAATCACCAATGCCCAATATTTGACGGACCGACAAGGTTTGCCTTAGCGATGTCAGAACCTGTTAGCGGCAACTACAACGATGTGTTCGATATAGAGGTCCATTTTGAAGAAGTTACCGCTACTTTGGAACAGGCCGAGATCTCCGTGGACGGGTTGTTTTTATATGCAGATGCGGGGTTTGACACCAGAGCATTAAGAAATATCTGTGAATCTAAAGGGATTATTGCGATTTGCCCAGAACAAACGTAATAGGGGCGGTAGTGATAATGAATTTTATTTTGATCAAAAATTATATAAAGAAAGATATGCCATTGAAAGAACTAATGCTTGGATAGATAGTTTTCGATCTCTTTTAAATAGATTCGATACAACCCTGATCAGTTGGAAAGGATTTAATTATATAGCATTTATGGTAATTGTACTTAAAAAATTCTATCAAAAAAAAACTTTAAATGAGTTCATCTTTTAAATTGATTTATCGTATTTTAATTCAGAAACTATTTTAGAAATTAAACAAGTTATTTATTAGTAACTCTTGTGTATTTGTTTTCTGAAAACTTAAACTCGCCATTTAACCACAGAAATTTCTAATTTTAAACCTCAAACCATTTCTTAGTTAATTCTACCATTTCTGAATCGTCTTTTTTAAGGTTTTCAAACTCATTTGTACTTGCACAATATACATAGTCATTTTTCCATTCATTTATATTCTCAACGATTTTATCTATAGCATAACAAATAAAACTTAATTCTGCTTCAGTTGTAGTTGGGTGTATCGATAAACGTACCCAACCAGGTTTATGAGATAAATCCTTATTGTTAATACCCGTCATGATTTCTTTAGAATATTGCGGCTTTATCTTAAAAAGATGATGACTATAAGTACTGGCGCAAGACCAGCCCCCTCGCACTTGTATACCAAATCTATCATTTAAGAGTCTGACAATAAGGTTATAATGTATATTTTCAATACCAAAAGATACACAGCCAATTCTTCTTGTTTTTAAATCTCCTAAGATATAAAGTCCTTCAATCTCCTTTAATTTTTTAAACAAAATCGTAAGTAATTGCTCTTCTCGTTTTTGTATATTCGTTTCATCCATTTTTTCTTTTAAGCGAATAACCATGGCGGTTTTCATCACTTGTAAAAAACCAGGTGTTCCTCCATCTTCTTTAGTCTCAATATCATCAAAGTATTGATATTCTCCCCATGGATTTGTCCATTTAACATTTCCTCCGCCAGGTACAATAGGACTTTTTGTATTGTACAAATCTTTATTAAAAACCAATATACCACAAGTACCTGGCCCGCCCAAAAATTTATGTGGTGAAAAAAATATTGCGTCTAAACGTTCTTCAGGATCTGTAGGGTGCATGTCAATTTTTTCATAGGGAGCAGAAGCTGCAAAATCTATAAAACAAAACCCTCTGTACTGATGCATAATTTTTGCTAATTTATGATAAGGAGTAATAATTCCTGTCACATTCGAACATGCTGTAAATGAGCCTATTTTTAAAGAACGATCTTTATACTTTTGGATAGCTTGTGTTAGTTTATGTGGACAAACCATATTATGCTCATCTGGTTCTAAAATAACAACATCGGCTATTGTTTCCATCCATGGAACATGGTTTGAGTGATGTTCCATATGTGATATAAAGACTACAGGTTTTTCATTTTCAGCAAGTTGCACATTATTTCTTATACTGTCAGGCCATCGTAATCCCATTATTTGTTGCAAACGGGCTAAAACACCTGTCATACCTGTTCCTGCTGTTACTAAAATGTCATTTTCATCAGCATTTACATGCTTTTTTATGATTTGTCTTGCATGTTTATAAGCATATGTAGATGCTTTACCTGTTTCACTAGAAAATGAATGTGTATTGGCTACCATTGGGCCAATAATATGCTGTATGGTATCTTCAATAGGCTTGTAAAGACGCCCGCTAGCTACCCAATCTGCATATAATAATTTTTGATTGCCGTAACTAGATTCAAAAACGACATCATTACCTATGATATATTTTCTAAACTCTTGAAAGTATTCTTCTAAATTCGAGAACTTATTCTTTCTTTTAAAATTTAACATTCTGTTTTGTGAATTTTAACAATTCTCTGAATAAAGAAGCCATCCTGTAAATATTTAAAATGACTTTTTTCTTTCAAAAACTCAGTTATTTATCTAAAATCTTAGTTTATTAACTGCTTTAAGATGGAATCTTATTTTTTAAGAAGCATAACATGACATAACATGAACTATATATTTAACCCCCTAAATAATTCTTGTATGTCTTTTTTTAAAGATGGTCTTGGAGCTTCTGAAGACACGATATTTCCTTCAGAGTCAATTAAAATAAACCTCGGAATGCCATTAATTCTATAGTCTTTTATAAAACTGGAATTCCAGCTTTTGTTAGCAAATAATTGAATTCCTCCCAATTCTTGATCAACAATCATTTGTTTCCATTTATCATGATCTTTTTCTTGATCTACAGATATACTAACAAATTCGATATTTTTATCGTGATAGGATTTTTCTAATTCTTTCAAAAATGGGATTTCTTTTTTACAAGGTGCACACCAAGTAGCCCATACGTCTATGTAAACATATTTTCCCTTTAAATCACTTAATGAGGTGAAGCCTCCTGCATTATTTTCAAAGTTTACGAACTCGGGCGAAGTTTTACCATTGCCTAGTTCGTTTAACAGGTATTGCTTCTCGTTATAAGTATTATAAAATCGTTTTTTAGTAGAATTTAAAACATTGGTTTGTTGTGCAATAAATAAGGAGTCTAAATTTTTAGCCGATTTAAGCTTTGTTTCTAAATCGCTTAAGAATGTATTTATTTTAGTATCAAACGTATTTTTGTCAAGCGAATAGATATCATTATTTTTAGCTAAAAACTGCTCTTGTTGTATTGTTTTTTCTGCCAAATAGTTGTTTGGCTGAGAACCTACACCATTGTATTTAATAGTTTCATCAAATTGTTTGGTGTCAAGGGTTATGTTTAAATCATAGCCATTTTTTAAAAAAATAGAACTTTGTTCCTTACCATCATATATAACAAAGTTATTATCATCTTTTACTTTTAGGGTATCATGAAAAGTTCCATCTGTATTTACTTTAATTTTTTTAGAATAGTTTCTTGCTAAAACAACTAGTGAGTCTGAGTTTTTATCAGTAATTTTTCCAGATATTGTTACATAATCTTTTATTTCATTTTTTTTGCAGGATTGTATCGCCAGTATAGCAATTATAATAAATACTATTTTTCTCATTATTTTATATTTATAATTATTATTTAAAATTTGATAATCCATTATTTAACCATGCTAAATATTCATCTACATCGGGCGTATATGCTACAGGATCGTTTAAGTTTTTTTCATCATGATCCATTAATACATAAAAGGGTTGTGAATTTGCTTTGTATTTAATAGTTTGCAATTCACTCCATTTTTGCCCGATATACTTTAATTTTTTTCCTGGCTTTAGTTTTGAATCAACAATTTCATTTTCATTTAGTTTTCGCTTATCATCCACATAAAGTGAAATCAACACAACTTTATTTTTCAAAATGTCTAGTACCTTAGGTTTTACCCAAACATTTTGTTCCATTTTTCTACAATTCACGCACGCATGCCCAGTAAAATCTATCATTACCGGCTTTCCAACTTTCTTTGCATAAGCTAAACCTTTATCATAATCATTAAAAGCCAAAATATTATGTGGAGCCATTAAATGAGCTCCTTCAGGCAGTTGATCGTGATTAGTTGCAATAGCACCACCGCTTTTTGCAAAACCAACACCATATGGAGACTCACTATAATGTTGAGGGGGCGGGAAAGCACTTATTAAATTTAAGGGAGCACCCCATAATCCAGGTAGCATGTAAAGTGTGAATGTTAACGATATTAATGCTAAACTTAATCTACCTACAGATATGTGTGTTAAGGGAGAATCATGTGGTAATTGAATCTTCCCAAAAAGATATAATGCTAATGTTCCAAAAATAGCGATCCAAATAGCTAAAAATACCTCACGTTCTAGCCAATGTAGTTGTAATACTAAATCAGCATTTGATAAAAACTTAAAAGCAAACGCCAATTCTAAAAAACCTAGAACTACCTTAACTGTATTTAACCAACCTCCAGATTTTGGCAACGAATTCATCCACCCAGGGAACGCTGCAAATAGTGCAAAAGGCAGAGCTATAGCTAAAGAAAAACCTAACATACCAATAATTGGTCCAATCATACTACCACCAGTTGCAGATTCAACCAAAATGGTTCCAACAATAGGACCAGTACATGAAAAAGATACTATGGCTAATGCCAATGCCATAAAGAAGATACCTATAAGGCCTCCTCTGTCTGCTTGAGCATCCACTTTTGTACCCCATGAACTCGGTAAGGTTAACTCAAAAGCACCTAAAAAAGATGCTGCAAAGATTACTAATAGCAAAAAGAAGATAATATTAAACCAAACATTGGTAGATAAGGCATTAAGAGCACTTGCACCAAAAATAGCAGTAACTATGGTTCCAAGAAGCACATAAATTACAACTATAGATATGCCATAAATTATAGCATTTCGTATGCCTTGTGCTTTGTTTTTACTTTGCTTTGTAAAAAAACTCACTGTCATGGGTATCATCGGGAACACACAAGGGGTTAATAACGCTGTAAAACCAAACAAAAAAGCTATAAGAAAAGTACCTAATAAACTTTTTTTTCTTTTTGTTTTTTGTGCATTTGAAATAGTTATAGAATTAGTCTTTGATGCTTCTGGTTTTAATTGTGAGGCACTTGTTTTTTCTTTGGTTATTATTGAGTTTGATGTTGCTGTAGAGATCGAAGCGTTATCAGGAATATGAAATACTAAGTCCACTTCTGTAGGTGGCAAGCATCTAGCATCATCACATACCATAAACTCAACAATACCAGAAACACTTGTAATGCCCTTAGGTACTTTTATCTTCTGTTTAAAAATAGCATTGCTTTCAAAAAATTTGATTTTCATATCGAAAACAGGATCATTAATTGTATGCCCATCTTCTTCAATAGTACCGTTAATAAGTTCTATCTTTCCACCTTCACTATCATACGTAAATGTTGTTGGTATTGGTCCATTTTCTGGAACATTTTGAGAATATAAATGCCACCCTCTATCTATAATAGCCCGACTTATTAATTCAAATTGATTATCTGATACCTTTTCGACAGAGGTTTCCCATGATACAGGTTCATGTATTTGTGCATTAGAAGTGAACCCTATAAGTAAAAGAAAAAGTAAAATCGATATTTTTTTCATTGTTAAATTTTTATTTTTATTAAAAGGGCTATTACTTAAAATAATGAGCAATAGCCTTACACCTTTCTGTTTCTAATATCTATGACGAAGAATTTTTTGCTTACCCCTAACTTAAATTGTTAAAAAAATAGAAAGCATGATTTTATTTAGACTGTATGTTAAATACATAATGAACTTATCTTGACTTTTTCTATTTCCTAAAAAAGTGCCTTATCTGAATAAGTTTCATCTCATTTTCGGTTAAACACTAAAAGTCAATATGAGTTTAATGAAGAAATTAGTGTCTTACAACATGTAATAAATATGCTGGATGTTTATTGAGAAACTAAGTAAAATCTTATGGTAAGATTAAGAATTTCATCTGTTGAATTTTAATATCTAATGGCATATATCTTAAAGCTACAAAAGTAGATCAATATGATATTCGTTCTGTAGCCAGAACCGAATTACAACAGTTAAAAAGAAAGATTTAATCTTCAATAAGTATAACAAGATATATAACATTCTCTCTAAAAATATGTTGTCAAAATTTTAACATTTATTACAAAGGGTGTAGCAATGTTAAACCGTCCTAACATAAAATTACAATTTCATAAATTGGTTTTTTAGTTAAATTATTTGAATTAGTTTGGTAAAAACAGCACCTGCACATTATTGGTGCTGTTTTTTTAATTTTAAACGTATTATAAAAAATGAAAAATAGTATTACACTGGTTTTTATAACCTTATCATTTCTACAATTAAATGCACAAAAAATAAACTTGGAAGCAGCACTTCCAATAGACAAGAGTATTAAAAAAGGAGTCTTACCTAACGGACTTACCTATTATATAAAAAGCACAGATATTGTAGAAAAAGCTGCCAGTTTTTATATTATTCAAAACGTGGGTTCTATATTAGAAAATGATAACCAACAAGGTCTGGCCCATTTTTTAGAGCACATGGCATTTAATGGTACACAAAACTTTAAAGGCAAGGGTATACTTAACACGTTTCAAAAACAAGGGCTGATTTTTGGAAGGGATATCAATGCCTATACCTCATTTGATGAGACTGTTTATAACATAAATAATGTGCCAACAACACCAATTTTAATAGATAAAGGACTTTTGGTACTGCACGATTGGTGTAACTATTTATTGCTTACAGATGAAGAAATTGATGCAGAACGTGGCGTTATTAAAGAAGAATGGCGCTCTAGGCAAAATGGTAATATGCGTTTATTTAAAACCTCACTACCTGTAACCTTCAATCATTCTAAATATGCCGATAGACTACCTATAGGCTTAATGCGTATCGTGGAAAATTTTAAATATCAGGCATTGCGTGATTTTTATCACGACTGGTATCGTACTGATTTACAGGCAATAGCTATAATAGGAGATATTAATGTAGATGCTATTGAAGCTAAAATAAAGAGCCTATTTTCTAAAATACCCGCTGTTAAAAATCCCAGAGAACGATTTGTAGTAGAAATACCCGAAAATGACGAACTTTTGTACAGCTTAGGTATGGATACTGAAATTTCAACCTCACGTATAGAGCTAGGTATTCGACATAAAAAATCGTTAGAGACGCAAACAGTAAATAGTTTACGCGATGAGCTTCTTGAGTATATGGCCACCTCTTTAGTTACTACAAGAATTGCCGATGAAGCAGAAAAGCCAGATGCGCCCTTTTTGTCGGCCAGTATTAATTATACACAACTTTCAAGGGTAAATAATCTGTTGAGTATAACTATTTCACCCAAACCCAACCAGCAACAAGATGCTTTTAAGGCTGTAGTTACTGAGTTGAATAGAGCTGTAAAATATGGATATACCGCTGCAGAAATAGATCGATCTGTTAAATTACTTTTAAATTACTATGAAACACTGGTTAGTAAAAAAGATGAAATCGCCCATGGTACTATTATTAATAAAATTAAAGATGACTATTTAAATAATATTACTATAATAGACATCGTTAAGCAATATGATCTCGTAAAACAACTGCTATCTAATATTACACCAGAAGATGTTCATAAGACTATTAAAAAATTATATACAAAAAAGAATAGATTTATTAATGTTACTGGCGTAGAAGGACATCATAATTTAACTAAAGCCGAAGTAAATGAAATACTAAATAACGTTGAAAATGACTATACACTAAAACCTTATAAAGATTCATTTGAGGGAAAAACTTTATTGGAAGGGGTTGACATAAAAGAGGGCACCATAACAAGTACCATAAACAATAAAGCATTAAATGCTACAACTTATAATTTAAGTAATGGTATAAAAGTGCATTATAAATTTGCCGATAAGCAGAAAAACGCTGTTTCTCTTGAAGCAATAAGCCCTGGAGGAACGTCTTTACTAAATAATCAAGATTTTGCACAAGCAACATTGGTAAATAGTCTTAAATCAAATTCAGGAGTTGGAAACTATAAAGCGTCCGATTTAAAGAAGCTTTTAACAGGTAAAACAGCCTTTACAAGACTTAATATTAGAGAAACAAGGGAAGAGCTTATAGGTGCTTCTACAGCAAAAGATGTTGAAACGTTGTTACAATTAGTACATTTAGATTTTGTAAAACCAAGATTTGATAAAGAAGCATTTACTGTTCTAAAAAAGAATATTAAAAATTCTATTACTGCCAATAGCAAAAACTTAAATTCAAAAATAAGAGACAGTATCATAACTACGCTCTATGGAAAAAACAATCCTAGAAAACTAATTTATGACAAATCTTATTTAGATAAGGTTTCTTTCGAAAGAACAAAAGCCGTTTATCTAGACAGGTTTAAAAACGCTGCAGATTTTGAATTCTTTATAGTTGGGGACGTGAAACCTGAAACAATTGAACCGTTATTAAAAAAATACATTGCGAGCATTCCCACTAATAACGACTTTGAAAGGTTTACCGACCACCATATACAATGGAATGCCGATAAGATAGACAAGGATATATTTATCGCTATGGAAGACCCCAAGACTAATGTCAATTTAACTTACAAATTAGACATGAAGTATAATGTGACTAACAATTATCTGGTAAGGGCATTAGGCGATATTTTAGAATTACGATTGCTAGATAGGCTTAGAGAACAGGAGGGTGGCGTCTATTCACCTAGGGTGAATTCGTATTTAGTTAAAGAGCCAGAAAGTAGGGCCTATTTAAGTGTTAGTTTTGATTGTAACCCAGATTTGGCTGAGAAACTCATTGCTATTGTACATTCAGAAACTTCTAAAATTTGCAAAGGCAAAATACAACAAGAAGATCTCGACAAAGCATTGACAAATTATAGAAAAGACAGGCAACAAAACAAAACACATAACGCTTATAAAATGTCATTGTTAAAGACATTTTACAGAGACGGTTATAATTTAGACGATCCTAAAAATTTTGAAGCTATTCTTAATGCTATTAGTAAAAAAGATATTAAGAAAGTCGCCAAGAAAATCGTTAAAAAAGGTAAATCGTATGAGATTGTAATTAAGCCTAAAAAAGTGTAGATAAAGGATACCGATTACAATAGTTAAAACGAATCAATTGTATTAATAACATCATTATGTTGGAT
Source organism: Aureibaculum koreense (assembly GCF_034296135.1). Lineage (NCBI taxonomy): Bacteria > Pseudomonadati > Bacteroidota > Flavobacteriia > Flavobacteriales > Flavobacteriaceae > Aureibaculum > Aureibaculum koreense. The sequence continues at coordinate 15,840 of NZ_JAXKVV010000028.1, read as the reverse complement.
TTGGAATTTAAACGCACAGTTTGGATATAGAGTTCTAAAGAAAGAACAATTTAGTAATTCATTTGTTAAACTTAAATAACTGACGCTTAATGACATCATCGAAACAGGATATGGTTTCCAAAATCCCACTAATAACAAGTCAATCTTTTTTTCCAAAGACAAACCTAAAGGAGAAAAAACTAAAGATTGAGTGGAATTAGAAGTTAATTATGTTTAATTTTATAGTGATAAATCTTCAAATAAGTTATTGAAATCATTAATGTTACAACATAAACTAGATTTGGTTGATTTGAAAAGGAACGCTAAAAATGAACCCATTGCAATTGATACCATAAAAATCTATAATTTAAGGAATATGAGAGGTGGTGTTGCTAATGGGTTAAATTCATTAATTTATGAAAACAATCAAGTAGATTGTTTGGTTCAATTGTTTGGGAAAATTACTATGCCCCATATAAATTAGTATTTTTCAAACAACCTTGTTACCTATTTATCAAAGTAATACCTATTTTTTTATTATAATTAACCTAAGGCTTTTAAACGTTCAGCGAAACGATTCTTTAAAAGGTGTCCACAAATTCTTGGAAAAGTGAATAATGGTGAATATTTTGCTAGAGATAGCTTCAATTTGAAAAAATTAGTACATGACTATAAAGCATAGTACACCAGTGCAAAGTAACAATAGTCAAAAATACTAAGTAAGACTTACTTATACCTTTTTATTTAACCACTTTAGTATCAAATATTTCTGAAAGTTTTTTGATTAGGTTATTGCCTCCTCTAAGCTCATCATATTTTGCAATTATTTTTCCTTCAGGATCTATCAAAAATGGTGCTGGAATACCTCTGATGTTGTATAACTTTGCCGTAGGATCTTTCCAACCCATTAAATTTGAAACTTGTGTCCCTGGTAATTTATCATGCTCAATGGCTTCTAGCCACGCTTCTCTTTTTCCAGGGAAGTCATACGATACACCTAACACTTCGAAGCCTTTATCTTTATATAAATTATAGGCTTCTACCACATGCGGATTCTCTTTTCTACAAGGTACACACCAAGATGCCCAAAAGTCTATAAGCGTATATTTTCCTCTAAAAGAACTAAGAGAGACTGGGTTGCCGTTAACGTCAGGTATTGTAAAATCTGGTGCAATGGCTCCAATTTTTAAATTGTTAAGTATCTCTATTTTCTCTTCTAATTTTAAAAATCCCAAAGTTGAGCTGTACTCGCTTGGGTATTTTGTTAACATACTTGTAAGTTCTTCAGCATTATATTTAAACCTAAGCTTAGTATTTAAAAGGTATAATGATGTCGCATTTGTATTATTGGCAATATAGTCATCATAAAACGCTTTATATTCTTTTGTTATTTCTGTATAAATTGAATCTAAAGGTGCTCTTAAGATTGAATCTCTTTGTTTATTTTCCTTAACCAACTGATCCCACTTTACATTCAAATCCTTTTCCTTATCTTCTATAACTTTTATACGTTTTAAGTATTCTTCGTATGTTACTTGTTCTTTCTCCTTCCCATTTATGGTTGATGCTATAGTTTCATTATTTTCTGTTTCAACCTCAATCTGCATATCCTTATCTCCAGCAAAAAAACTTACGAGAGAAGATCTGGGAGTTTTGTTTTTTCCCACACCCACATAATATATTTCCTCATAAGGCTTTTTATCTATATGAAAAATGTAATTTTCCCTGCCTAACTTCAAAGAGTCTACAATGTCTAAACTAATCTTATTGACTAAGTACAGTAAATTTGTAGAATCTTTAATACTGTAATTTGGTAATTTGACATCTATCGCTATGGTTTTACTTTCTTTTGTACATGCAGTAAGTATTGTAAGCAGTACAATTATAGGTAGTTTGTGTAGTGTCTTATTTTTTAATGGTTTCATTTTACGTAAGTATTAATGCGTATTTGACTTATTGCTGAGAGTACGTTCAATTAATTTAAAAGCATCATCTCCAACACCCGATTTATGGTATATTATCTTTCCTTTTTCGTCAAGTAATACTTTGGTTGGAAATATGGTAACGTTAAAAACATCGACTAAATTTTTTAGTGAATCTTTCGCTGGTATATGATGCCAGTTATAATTATGATCGTTCACAAATTTTCGCACTTTTTTTAATCGATCGCCTTGGTTTACGCCTACAATGGCCAATTGATTTTTATACTGCTCATGGTATTTTTTTAGTCTAGGCATTTCAGAAACACAAGGTCCACACCAGGTGCCCCAAAAATCTAGCAACACCATCTTACCACGTAAGTCGTTTAAATTAAATTTACTACCTGTTATTAAATCGGTGCTGATTACTGCAGGAGCCATATTACCAACAACCACAGATTTGAGGGCAATAACTCTTGTATTAAGCGATTGGTAAAAAGTACTTGTTTTTAACGCTTCGCCATCGAGTTCCTTAAAAAGGGTTGCTATTTCTTCCTTAGAAATTAAGGATTTGGCATTTAAATCGTTTACTAAAAAGGCTGATAATTCAGAAGTAGGATTTTGTTTTATAAAATCAATAGTGTTATTTAAAATTATCGCTTCTACATTAGCTATAGAATCTGTAAGTTGTTGTTTCTGTTCTGCTTCATTAGACTTTGCTCGTAAAACCTTGAAATTAGCAAGCTTATTTTGAAGTGGATATAACACTTTATTTAAAGAAGCCAGCTCCTCATTAATTGTTGTACCAGATGGATACGCCTCAACAAAATCGGTAATTTTTCCATCAAATTTTACAATAGCACCATCAGATACAAAAAACTTAAATTTATTGGAAGGTGTGGCTATAGAACTTCTTTTATTGGGTCTTTTTTCAATACGTTCTATTCTTGGCCAGATTTTAACCTGGCTTGGTGCAAAGGTTTTTCCTGTATATTCAAAAAAACCATGGTCAACCTTTATGGTATCCCAAACACGGTTACCCGATGCATCTCTACCGTCAAAAAACATCACCTTTGTATCTAAATTTTCTATTTTACCAGAAACTTTAAAAGTGTTTGGAGGTAATGTGTCTTGTTGCTTTTTAGATTGTTGACAAGAAAAAAACAGGAATATTAGCGTAAAAGCTAAATAGAAGTATCTGTAAGACATATAAGCTTTAAATTTTATAATGAGATGGCTATCTGCCAAGAGCCTTCTTTGTATATATCAAAAATGGCTCTATAAGAAAAAGACTCAAAAGTAAATGAGACATCAATATTTTTTATTGGAAAATTTACATTTTTAAGTACAACAGCATCGTTTCTATTTTCAATAAACGAATTGTTAGCATCGGTAATTGTTAATGGCGGATTAATAATTCTACCATTCGCATAGATGGTTATTTTTATTTCGTTAGTAGTTTTCTTTAAAACTTCTTGAAAATCAACTTTTCTAACTCCTTGATTATTTGTTACTACATAGGGTGTTTTATATTTACCTAGGTATTTCCCTTTTTTAAAATAGCCTTCTTGTATTTCTGTTTCTCCGTTGGCTTTAACAAGTGTTAGCACGCCTTTTCCATCCATTTTACCTTTTGCAAAACTTCCTTTATATATGTTACCATTTCCCCATGTATAGGTGCCTTCGCCGTGCGGATATCCTTTTTTAAAGTCGCCTATATAAGTGTCTTTTTCGCCTTTAGCTTCTCCTTTACCATGAGCAAGTTTCTTTTTACATGCCCCTTTATATGTGGTGTTGATTGATTGAAGCTTAACTTCACACTCTGATTGAGCATAAGCAACACTATTAAACAGTAATATCACGAATGTTAAAACATATATTCTTTTCATTTGAAGCTTTGTTAAAAACACCTAAAACCTGAAGAGTTTCCAAATTTTAGGTGTTATCTGTTAGTACTATTTTAATCTCTAGGATTTTGCTCCATATCTGGATTAAACCCAATAACCTGTAACGGAATAGGGAATACATAATTATTAGAATTGGGTTCTAATGTGTAATCTACACCATCTAAGGTATGCGTTATTGTTTTTGCAAACTGCGGCTCTTTATTAAGGCGTTTTAGATCAAACCATCTCAAACCTGTTGCCAATAATTCTATCCTTCTTTCATTTAATACCTTTTGCAATACTTCATCGGCATCAGATGACATAATATCTTGATAAAAATCTGGCAAAATTCTATTTTTTCTAATCAAATTGATATCATCTAACGCACTTTGAAGATTGCCAAGCCTGGCATTACATTCAGCTCTAATTACATACATTTCTGGTACCGAAATGGCATGATTAGAGAGCATAGGAAATGCCTGCCAAAGTCGTGCCGAGAAGAATCCTCCAAAATCGTTTAGGCTTACTAATCTTCTCAAATCACCATCTTCAAATAAGGCCTCAACTTCAGGAGTTATGTATCCTAAACCGCTAAAACCTCCTGATGCTTGAAAGTTACGGTGGTATACCTGTTCTTGATTAAATACGTCTTCTAGAGCTATTCTTGCCTGGAATTGAGCTGCATTATCGAAGTTTGGGTCTTCTGTGACAATACTTGTATAATTGCCCAAAAAGCTGTTTTCATCCAAAGCACTTTCTACGTTTTGTAATGCCTCAGTATATTTGCCTTGAAAAAGGTAAGCACGAGCAAGTAAGCCATAAGCTGCTGCTTTGGTTGCCCTAAAACGACTCGTATTATCTGAAGGCAAGTTACCTATAGCTTGGGTAAGGTCCTCAATGATAAAATTATAAACGTCTTCGACAGAAGATCTGCGTGGCGTAGGTAAGTTAACATCAGGCATCGTAATAATAGGAACACCCAAGTCTGATGTTGCCGTATTACTGTCGTAATGTTTGGCGAATGTATTTACCAATAATAAATATTCTAATGCTCTACCTGTTAGTGCTTCTGCTTTAATAGATGCTTTTAAATCTTCATTATTACCCTCAGCAGCATCAATTTCATCAATTATCAAATTATATGTGAATATATTTCTATAAGGTACAGCCCATAATGTAGGGTTTTGATCTTCACTGTAAATAACCTCATCCCAAATATAAGAAGCACGTTGTTTGCTACCTTCTGGTAAAAGAAGATAAAATGGGCTTTGTATATCATAAAAATCGTCTGCAGCATAAAAGATGACCCTCTCATCATTTGAACTGACAATTTCATTGCTATTTAATAATAACTCATAATCTTCTATTGTAGTAGGAATTAATAAGCCTGTAGGTTCCACATCTAAATAATCATCACAGCTAAAAAATAAAATTGTGATACAGGTATATGCTAAAAATTTTGTTATATTTTTCATTATTTCGTCTGTTATTATATTAATTTAAAACGATGCTCTAATACCAAATGTAAATGTTGGCTCAATAGAGAAAAAACGTCTTCCTAAACCATGTGCTTCTGGGTCAATGCCTTCATCATTCTTAGCCCAATAAAAAAGATTATCTGCCTGAAATCTTATACCTAAATCTTTAAACGGCGTTTTAGACAATACGTTTTCATTAAAATTATACGAAAAGATAAGCTCCCTTAATTTTAGATAGTCTGCCTCTAATACATTAATGTCGGCACGGGTAAACAATCTCTCAATATTCTGAGGTGCTGACGCTGCAGCAGGAATATTTGTAGTAGCTTCATCTCCAGGCTGTCTCCATCTACGATTTACATCACTATGGTATGAAATAGGAACTGCCGAATATATGCCGCCATACGTATCATTAATCATTACATGCCCTCCATTATAGACAAATAAAAATGACAGTTCGAAGCCTTTATATCTTATATTATTCGTAATACCACCACTAACTGTTGGGTCTACGGTACCTGTATGCACAAGATCAGTAATTTCTGCTGCTCTAGAATCTGTAATTACCGTACCATCTTCCTTAATTGCGGTAGCACGACCTTCTTCATCTAACCCTCCAAATCGATAGCTAAACAAGCTATTGGCAGGAAACCCTTCAACTATGGCAGGTACGGCAACTCTAAAGGCAGGAAGATCATTTTCGATAAAGACTCTCTTCACCAAATTTTTATTTGTTCTAAGGTTGATATTTGAAGACCATTGAAAATTTTCTGATTGTATTATATTAGCATTTAACCCTATTTCAAAACCTTTATTTTCAATGGAAGATTGGTTTAAAACTAAAGTTGGAAATCCACTAGTTGGATCTGTCTGTACAGGTGCAAGTAAATCCTCACTATTTCTGTTGTAATAATCTAAGGTAAGGTTTAAACGGTTTTTAAAAACAGATAGGTCTAAACCAATATTTGATGTATATGTACTTTCACGTCTAAGCTGATTATTAGCAGGACTTAAGATGCGATTAGATTGTGATTGTGTTCTAAATGCAAATTGAGTTTGGGCAATTGTAAAGGGACCTTGCAAATTATCTATATTACCATTTACACCATAGGTATAACGCAGGTTTAGGTTATCTATAAAACCGACATTAAAGAAAGGCTCGTTTGATACGTTCCATGCTAAGCCAGCAGACCACAGAGGCTTATATCTAAACTTAGGATTTGTGCCGAATAGATTAGATTGGTCGACACGTATGCTTCCAGAAGCGGTATATCTACGCTTGTAAGTATAGGAAGCGTTTCCATAAGCAGAAACAAAGCGATTTACTTGCTCAGTAAAATTGTTGAAACCTAAATTTGGGTCATTAACATCAAAAAATAGGATACTACTATTAGAATCTTGTGTGGGTATACCCTCTCTCAATCCCAATTCGTTAATAGACTGGAATTGTAAGCTAACAGGGTTGTATCCAAATCGAGTCACAATGCTACCTGTAGAGGAAATGCTTCTTAATTCAAAACCTGCGATGCTATTAATTATATGATCAGAATTAGAGAAATTCTTATTAAAATTTAATAGACCTCTGAGTGTATATGATTCTCTATCGCCTCTGGTAGCTCTTAAACTTCCTCCTAAGGGGATGTTATAATCTTCTGGACTCCCAGTAAATGAGTTGCTTGCGGCATTGTTGATTATATTTCTCATTTCTCGGGAATCACCTGATGCAAAACGATCACTTTTTGAATTACCATTTTCATATTGAAATCCAATAGTACCCTTTAAATTTTTTAAGATGTCTATATTTAATAAAGCCTGAAGTCTCATATTAAAACTTTTACTACTAATCGATCGTTCGTTAAAATCTGATAGTGGTATAAAGGTTTCGTCTAATAAACCTAAATCTATTAATCGCTGTATTTCTGATGGGCTTTTACCACCTGTTCGAATATCACCAGTAGATACACCAAGAGAGCCTAATTCTACTGGTAATGGGTTGCCATTACTATCTCTTAAAAGATTATACGCTGGTAAACCCAACAATACATTTCTATCTAAAATATTTTCTTTAGAATTGAAAAGCGAAAAATTTCCAGAAATATCTAATTTTATTTTATCTGATAGTTGCGAACTATTTCTTAAATCAAAAATAACTCTATCTGCATTTTGAGTTGGTGTATTTGGTTTATTATTTACATAATTTAAAGAGGCTCTATAGGTGTTTTTAGCAGACCCACCACTTATGGAAACATTTTGCTGCAATTCTGTGGCATCTTTAACTAGTTCGTCCTGTAGTTGTGATAAGTTATCTGTTCCACGTAATCCGTTGATGATGTTATTGGCTTCATCTTGTGTAATTACGCCAAATTGTGCCCTATTCAATGCGTTATAAACGCGATCAATATTAAAAGTAGCATCTAGAAAAGAAGGTGAACCGTCTACAAATGTGCCTTGATGCAGATCAATTATATCATCAGTAGTAGCTCTTTGTAAGCTATATGAAAGATCTGGAGCTTGTGTTATAGCGTAACTGCTGGTGTAATCTACTCTAAATTTCTCTCCTAAAGCTCCTTTTTTTGTAGTAATTACAATAACACCATTTGCAGATTGAGATCCATATATAGAAGCTGCTGAGGCATCTTTTAATACGGTTATGGTTTCTACATCATTTGGGTTAATGGTAGAAAGATCACCTACCAACGGAAAACCATCTACTACTATAAGAGGATTAGCATTACCTGTTACAGTTGCCAAACCTCTAATATTTAATTTTCTTGCACCTTCTTCCGTAGGATCTGGAGTAAGAACAAGCCCAGGAACCAAACCTTCTAACTTATTTGTAATATTAGTTCTGGTTTTTCGGTCCAATTGTTCGTTAGTGACATTTTTATACGCAGCAGTAGTTTCGTTTGCTTTAATTTCTTGATACCCTGTTATTATTACCTCATCAAGTTGATTAGCACTTTGAATAAGCTGAATGTTTATTTCAGAACGATTTTCTACTTTAACTTCTTGAGTGGTATACCCAATATAAGAAAAAACCAAAATTGCATCAGCACTGCTAACTTTAATAGTATAATTACCATTAAAGTCTGAAGCAACACCATTTGTTGTACCCTTTTCAATAACAGTTACTCCAGGCAATGGTAGCCCTTCATTATCTGTTACAACACCTTTAACCTCATCTTGTAAAGAATTAGCAACTTCAGGTTTCTTTGTTAAAAGAATAGTTCTGTTTTTTGTTAATTGATATGCATAATCACCATGAGATAATACCTTTATAATTAAGTCGTGTGCTTTGATTAAGCCTTTTTTTAATTGAATCTTTGGGCTTGCCTTAAATGCATCTGACTTGTACACAAAACGATAATCAGTTTGTTTTTTTATCATTTCAAAAACTTCATCTGCTGTCACTAATTTATCTGAGTCTATATTAATTTTAACATTTTGCGAAAAAACATTACCAGAGGATAAACTAAAGACTGCTGTGCAAAATAAGAATATAAATATTTTCATAAATAGTATAAGCGTTCTTCTCTTAGCCAAGAAAAGCACCGTAGTAAATTTTAATTCCATAAATTTGTAAAGTGTTAGTTAATATTTATTTTAATTAATACCTAGAAAGGGAAACAATGGTTTGTGTCTGAAAATTCGAACCATGTTTCCTTATTTTTTATTTAAAAATTATAGTTTTATCTTTAATTTCATATATTAAATCATTAGGATTAGCAATAGTTAAAAGAATTTCTTCAATAGATTGTTCTTTACCTAATACTCCTGTAAATTCAACTGATTCAATTTCAGGATTAGTAAAAATAACATGCACATCATACCATCTTGAAAGGGTTTTCATTATATCTTTTAATGCCATATTCTTAAAACTAAATATGCCATTTTTCCAGGCTATTACCTCTGAAATATTTACATCATTAAGCACTTCAATAGTTCCTGTATCAATATTCATTATAGCCTGTTGCCTTGGAGTTAAAAAATTATTGTTTACCAGATTCTTTACTAACACTTTCCCTTCAACCAAGGTGGTAATTATATATTCTTCATCTTGATACGCATTAATATTGAATTTGGTACCTAAAACTTCAATGTCTTGTAAATTAGAAGTTACTTTAAACTTTGAATTATTGTTTTTTGAGCTGGGAGAAACATCAAAATAAGCCTCACCATATAGTAATTCGACAACTCTGGTCTTCCCTTTAACAAATGAAACAGGATATTTTAATTTTGATGCTGAATTTAACCAAACTTGGGTGCCATCTGAAAGTTCAACGTAGAATTCGCCTCCTCTAGGCACAGTAATGTAATTATATTCAACTGTAGCAGTTATTTTATCATTTTGTTTCTTCGTATACACTAACCCCTTACCGTCACTATAAACTTTATTAGTGGCGAAGTTTTTATCTTCTTCGATAGTAATTTGTTTGCCATCTTCTAAAGTTAAAATAGCTTTGTTAGTACCTGGAACGATAGCCTTTTCTTCTACAGTTTTATATTCTAAATTTTTAGTAGTTGTATTATACCAAAATGGCACACTTAGTAAGAACGCAAGTACAGCTACTGCTGTTGTTTTATAAAAGTTTTTCTTGAAAGTTTTTCTTTTTCTTTCTTTTAACTTTCTTTTAATATTTAATCTTGCTTCTTCTACATTAAATTCGCTCATACATAAATTTGTTATATGATTTGTTTTTACAAATCGATTAAAAAAAGGTAAATTTTCAGTATTCCCTAGCCAAAAATCTAAAATTTTAAGGTCATCATATCCTGCTTCATTATTTAGAAATTTAATAATAATTAATTCTATTTTTGACTTACCCATTTATGCTTAGTTTACAATATAGACGTGTAAATTTTATTACCCCCTCTATTTTCTTTTATTTTCTTTTCATTTTTTTTACATTTGGCAAACTAAAAACCATTAGAACTTTTTAAAAATTGAATATAAATAAAGATCATTTTTTAATTGCACGTCTAAAAACTGGAGACGGCAAGGCATATGACATGCTTATGGATCTTTATTATCATAAATTATGTGCTTATGCACTTTCTTTAACAAAAGATAATGTTCAAGCCGAAGATATCGTCCAAAATGTTATTGTAAAGATTTGGACAAAAAGAAAAAAGATTGAATTTTCTTCGTCATTAAAAAATTATCTTTACCGCTCTGTGTATAATGAATTTATTGACGAATTTAGAAAAGACAAGAAGCTGCTTTATTTAGAAAAGAAGTACTTAGAAGCACTAGATCTGGTTATAGACGATAAACAGCTTGATATTGACTTTTTAATGAATCTCGTCAATAAAGAAATTGAACAACTGCCTTATAAGTGCAAAAAAATATTTATTTTAAGTAAAAAAGAAGGTCTTACGCATATTGAAATTTCAGAATATTTAAACATTTCTATTAAAACTGTCGAAGGGCACATAACAAGAGCTTTTAAAATACTTAATGACAAGCTTGGCGATAAAATTAAGCCTATATTGTTTTTGCTATTTGATTTTAGAAATACTTTTAAAAGCTACAATTTAGATTAATGATGTAGCGTTTTATTAACAGTTTAATAGGCTAATGATAAAAATTTTACACGTACAATTTCTTGTGTCCTAAAAAAATTATTCCTGTAAAAAAGAGCTATACATCCAAACCAATTTTTCTTGCTCTCTAATATAATCGCTCATTAGAGCATTAGTGCCTTCATCATCAATTTCTGAAGATAAGTCTAAAATATGTCGCTGTTTTATCAATAATGTTTTAAAAGCATTTAAAATTTGTGCTACACACTCATTGCCATTGCTTACCTTAGTCGCTTCTTTAATTTCGGAACTTTTTAAATAGCTAGTGTATTGATGATTTGGATGGTAACCTAACGTAAGTATTCTTTCGGCAATATCATCTATCTTTACAAAAAGATCATTATATAACTCTTCAAATTTAACGTGTAATTCAAAAAATTTATCGCCTTTAATATTCCAGTGAAAGCCTCTTGTGTTTTGATAAAAAATTGAATAATTAGCCAACAAATCATTTAACGAATCTGCTAACTCTTTTGCTTTTGTATTATCTAAACCTATGTTATACCATTTCTGATTTAAAAATACTCAAAAAATGTTTTAGAGTATAATTCATAGCCAGTAATAGATTTAACTAACCGAGGATTGAGCTGATTAACCATCTCTGTAATTTTATCTTGCAATATTGTAATATCTTTAAAGAGTTTCATTGTCACTTTAGCTTTCATCCATTGCCAAACTTTCTCGGCAGGGTTTAGTTCAGGACTGTAAGGCGGAATTCATATAAGTTTGATATTATCAAGGACACTAATGCTTTGACAAGCACGGAATCCTGCGTTATCGATGATGATGATTTTAAGTTCTCTAGGGTTTTGTTTACTAAAATCGTTAAGGAACCCTTTAAAGATAGTATTGGAGAACCATGGTGTCTCCAATAGAAACTATCTTCTGTAATAGGTGAGAAACAGCCCTAAAGCCATAACCATTTATAACTATGCTGGTATCTTCCTACTAGTTTTGTTTGGTCATCAACCTAAACCTGCTTTCATCTTGAAAGTAAAGGTTCATACTATCATACTTATCTTTATTTAGAATAGTTCTAACCTCAAGTAGCCTATCCGGTAGTTTTTTAAAGGCCTCTACAGCCTTGTCATCTTTTTTATGATGGGATTTTCGTGCTACTTTTAGAACACTATTATAATGGGCTCGACAATGACTGTAAAGTGTCTTGTAATTTAAAACCAAACCAAAATGGTTTTCAATCCATTCCAAAAGCTCTACATAACTTGTTATGCTCGTGGATGAATCCGATAACTTTACTGATAGTGCTTCTTTAACTTCTTTAGGAATTTGCTCTTTGCGAGAACCGCGACTTTTTATCTTTAAATAAGAGGCTATCCCTTCTTGGGCATATAGCTTTAGCCAATTATATATAGTCTTACGTTCACGCTTAAGCTTTTTTGCCAATTGGTAAGTGTAGCTAACTTTACCTTGTTTTATTAATAATAATGCTTTTGCCCTCTGATATTCCAACAGCTTGGTCTGTTGATTAAGTAAAGCCTTTAACTCTGACTCACTTTCATGAATAACTATGTCTATTTGTTTTGCCATATAGCAATATACAAATTATTGAGTAAATTAACAAAAGAAATAGTATTAAACAATATTTGAGCATCGACCAAACGAAAGACAAAATTTTGGAGCGGAAAGGAAACGGAATAAGCGATGGAAGAAGAGATGGCTTTATGCCATCCCTTTTCCGAAAATATTTTGCGACGTTTATATTTCGGAAATATTGTATGAATACTCTCTACCACAAATTTTTCTATAGAAGTTAACCGCATAAAAGACCTATATTGAAATAGATGAACAGGATATAATAAACAGAGTTTGAAGAGCAAATAAAAGCCATAAAATAAATGACTTTTTATATTGGTTTGGAATATTACAAATTATATATTTGCACCATCAGAAAGTAAAGCATTTTACTTTAAGTTCATTTATAATATCGTCAACAAATCGGCTAACAGTTAAGTTTCAGAATCTGTAACAGACTGATAACTATAATATTGTGTGGTTTGGGTATAATCCTGCCACCCCGACAGATAGGGTATTGAAACAAAACATTGAATACCTAAACAAATGAAGGCCAGTAAAATACATTTTTACTGGCTTTTTTTGTTTCCATTTGAGGGCATATCTCTTAGTGTCCTATTTCGTGTCCTATTTTTTTGGAAATAAATTCCTAAATTTACAGTTCACGGCCCGTATTTGACTTTCGTGGCGATTTGGCTTTCGTTTAACTGATTTTTTAATTAGAAACGAAAGTAATGACAACTACACACACATTTAACGTCCATTTTTGGTTGAAAAAGTCTTCAATCAAAAAAGATGGGACCGCACCCATCTATGCACGGATTTGGATAGATAGTACTCCCGTTGATGTAAGTACGAAGGAAGCCGTTTTAGAAGAGCATTGGTGCACTCTAGCAAGTCGAGCAAAGAAAAGGGTGAAAAACGCAAAACACATCAATGAAGTTCTTGATGATGTACATTCCAAAATTAAAAAAGCTTACGAACAACTCAAAGAAGAAGGCAGGTTTATTACGGCACATGCCGTAAAGCAACGGTATTTGGGCAAGGATAAAGCTATTTTGACCTGCAAAGAACTTATAGAATATCACAGGGACAAGGAACTAAAAAAATTAGCCCAGGGAACCATTAAGAATTACCGTGCTACCGAAAAATATATTGACCGCTTTATTAAAAAAGAATTCAAATCGAATGATGTCCATTTGTGCCAATTGGACTATTCATTTATTGTGAAATTTGAAAGCTACCTGCATACCTGCCCTCCCCTACGCCAATCCCAACCATTGAACAATAATGGAATCATGAAGCATCTCGAACGTTTGCAAAAGCTTACGAACATAGCCTTTAAACATGGTTGGATCAGAATAAACCCGTTCGCATTGTACGAATTGAAATATGAAGAATTTGATGGTCCTTTTTTAGAACAATTTGAGCTAGATGCAATCGCAGTTGTTCCAATATCCAATGAAAGCATGAATTTGGTAAGGGATATTTTTGTTTTCGCTTGTTATACGGGGCTATGTTATATAGAAGTAAAGAACTTAAAAAAACAGAGCATTGTCAATGGAATAGATGGAGAGCAATGGATTATGGTAAGACGCCAGAAATCGAGTACTCCCGTAAAGTTGCCATTATTGGACGAAGCCAAAGAAATTTTAGAAAAATACAAGGATTATCCATGTATTGGGAACAGCTATTCGCTTCTAAGGGTATATAGCGACCAAAAAATCAATAAATATCTTAAAGAAATAGCTAAACTCAGCAATATTGACAAGAACCTTACCTTTCATGTGGCACGTCATACGTTTGCAACTACAGTAGCACTTTTAAACGGGGTTCCTATCATAACCGTATCTAAGTTATTGGGGCATAAAAAATTATCGACAACCCAGAGATATGCTAGGGTAGTTGAAAAGAAAATCAGCAAAGATATGAACCAATTAAAAGCAAAACTAAAAACTAATTCTAGAAAGAAAATTGAATACAGGGACACGGCCTACAATCATTTGAAAATAGTGTGATAGGGCAATTGATTTCAATTTGCGATGATCTATAATAACCAGGTATAGTTTGGTCACGGATTAAGTTTCTACTTTAAATTAAAAAGATTAATCTATCGTAGAAAATAAAGTATATAATATTTTAAGAATAAAACCCGACTCAAGTTATTTTAACTTACACACTTTTTAGGATAGTGTCTTTGTTTACCTACTTTTACGTTTAATTTCAAGTATTTGTAACAACTCTATTAATTCTTTGATACCCCTAAAATGATAATCATAACAAATTTTTAGAATCATTGAGGGAATTACAGTAATCATTACATGAATAAATAAATACGATATGGTAGTTATTACATAAGTTGGAACCAGTTCTTCTGGAATTTTCTCAATTCCATTATTTATTACGGTGGTTAAATGGGCAAAAAAGTCGTCCGAATTTGTAAAGGCTTTGGATAATAAAATAAAAGCTCCACTTACGGCCGTAATTGTGCTTAAAGTAAATAAGATAAATTTTTTGTGCATTGAATCTAACTTCTGATGTAATTCTCCGAGTACAAAATTAAAATCTAATCGCCATCCTTGATTTTTAAAAAGCATTTTCATCTCTTTCTTTCTAAACTTCAATATAGCTCGGGGTAAATCAGATTCATTTTTTTTAAAAAATTTCTTAAGGTACGCTTGTACAGCAATATTCTTTCTTCTATTGACAACTGCAAACAAACCTAATTTGAAAAGTATAAATAAAAACAAATCAATACTGAAAATTATTGATAACAGTAACCAAACCCAGGAATTAAACAAAACTGCAAAGCCAATACTAAAGCTAATCAATAAATGGGTAAATACAATACCATTGATGAACTTCATTTTCCATGTAAAATTCTTGGAAGCTATTTTTTCAAAGATAAGTTCATTGTTATAATGCTGAAGAATTTTTTCGGTCATAATTTTAAATTTTTGACCAATATACTTATTCTTACCAAATTACATCTTCAACTCCCTATTCCCATTTTTCTCATTAATTTGAATGGATAGCTTTTCAGAATCCCCTAGGGTAAATTTGGGCATTACCACAACAAACTTATTAGTTTTTCCATTTTTGAATACTTCAGGAAGATTATAAGTAAATATAGGTTTTATTTGTAATTTCTGAAAGGAAGATTTTCTTCTTTTATTGGCATTCACACTGTAAAAATTAATATAATCGACTTCAAAATCAATTCCTGATCTGTTATTGATTTCTATAACCGCATATACTTCAGAACGGTTATAGACCAACTTTTTAAGGGAGAATAATATAGCCTTATCATGTCTTGATTTTTGAACCGGATGTTTTTTGGTCAGCAAATACGCACTAAATTTTTCAAAATATTCTTTTCGATATTGATAGGGGTTTTGAGTTTGAGATTTTAGCAAAGAATCTTGTTGAACCTGTTTATTTTCATCTTTTTCCTTTTTAGGG